>JBDREN010000166.1:0-24027 GCA_043819795.1 Elusimicrobiota bacterium | reverse complement strand
CCTCGTCCACCTCGCCGTCGCAGTCGTTGTCGAGCCCGTCGCAGACCTCCGTCGCGGGGGGCCCGGGCGCGCAGGTATCGCTTTGCTCGCCGTCCATGCAGGCGAGGATCCCCTGCGCGGAGCACTCGCCGATACCGCAGCCGGTCTCGGCCGGGATGTAGCCGTCGTCGGCCGTCCCGTCGCAGTCCTGGTCCACGCCGTCGCAGCCGCTGTCGTCGGCCCCGGGATGCGCGGCGGGATCGGCGTCGTCGCAGTCCGCCGGCCCGCACGCGCCTCCTTGCGGGGAGTAGCCGTCCTCGTCGGCGTCCGTGCAGGCGGCCTCGCAATAGCTAGCCCCGTTCAAGCCCTTCGCGAAGTGGCTTTGGACCTCATCGGCGGTCAGGGCCCGGTCGTAGATCGCGAACTCGTCGAGCGCGCCCTTGAAGCTCCGCCGCGGTCCCCACGTGTTGCGTCCCACCTCGAAGGTGTATCCCCTGGGATCGCGCACGTTGAACCACGTGTGCGCGCTGGCCGTGTCCAGGACGCCGTTGATGTAGATCTCCGACCCGCTCCCGTCGCTCACCACCGCGACGTGCTGCCACCGCCCGGCCACGAGGTCCCCGGCCGAGTCGTAGAACTGCGGGACGCCGGTGTAGTAGTAATACCTCAGCTTGTCGTTCGCGCACAGGAGCCCGTAGTAGATGGCGTCCTTGGAGAAGATCGCGGCCTTGCCGTAAGGCTCGCTCCCGTGGGGTTCGCCGCAGTTCTCGGGATTGATCCAGAACTCCACGGTCGCCGGCGGCACGTCTCCCACCGCATTGGGCATCGAGACATAGTCGTCCGCCCCGTCGAAGCCGAGGGCCGCGCCGACCTGGCCGGAGGTCCAGCCCTGCCCGTTGTGCAGGCTTCCGTCGATCCCGGCGTACGAGTCCCGGACGATCGTGCCCGCGCCGGGCTCGAAACCCCAGTAGGCCGCCAGCCCTTCGGGCGCGTCCTGATCGTTGCACGAGTCCGACTCGTCCGGAATCCCGTCCCCGTCGGTATCCGGGACGCAGACGCTGGGCGAGCCCGCGCACAGGTATCCGGGCTCCGCCTCGCACTCTTGCGAACAGCCGTCCCCGCTCTCGAGTCCGCCGTCGTCGCAGCCCTCGTAGGGCTCCAAGTACCCGTTGCCGCAGACGCCCGCGGGGAGCGCGGCGCAGTACGACGTGTCGTGGTATCTGCCGTTCATGTAGTGCCCCACGATCTCATCGGGCGTCAGCTTCCGATTATAGACGGCGAGCTCGTCGATCGCGCCCTTAAAATGCCGTGACCCATACAAGTTCCGGCCCACCGCGAACGCATGCCCGGCCGGATTGGCCGACTGGAACCACGTAAACGCGCTCTGCGAGTCCAGGTTCCCGTTGATGTAGATCGCCGACCCGCCGCCATCGCTCACCACCGCGATGTGCTGCCATTGCCCGGCCGCGAGCTCCGAGGTCGAGTCGTAGAACTCCGGCACATTCCTCCAGGTGTAATACCGAAGCTTGTTGTCCGCGCAAAGGAGCCCGTAGTAGATGCTGTCTTTCGAGAAGATCCCGATCTTATCGTAGGGCGCGGACCCTCCGGGATCGCCGCAGTTCTCGGGATTGAGCCAGAATTCGATCGTCGCCGGCTGCGCGTCTCCCACCGTGGACGGCATCAAGACATAGTCGTCCACCCCGTCGAAGCTCACGGCTCCGCCGACCTGGCCGGCGGTCCAGCCCGCTCCGCGCAGGAGGACTCCGTCCACCCCGGCGTACGAATCATGGGCCGCGATATCCGCGCCCTCGTCGAACGCCCAATGGCTCGCCAGCCCCTGGGGCGCCCGCGTGTTGTCGCACGCGTCGGACTCGTCCGGAATCCCGTCTTCGTCCGTATCCATGACGCAGACGCTGGGCGAGCCCGAGCAGATGTAGCCCGGCTCCACCTCGCAGGCGGCCGAACAGCCGTCGCCGCTGGAGAGGCCGCCGTCGTCGCACCCCTCATAAGGCTCTAAGAACCCGTTGCCGCAGACCCCCGACGGAAGCTCGGCGCAATACGCCGTGTCGTGGTATCTGCCGTTCAGGTAGTGCCCCACGATCTCGTCCGCCGTCAGCATCCGGTCGTAGACCGCGACCTCGTCGAGCGCGCCCCGAAAATGCCGCGACCCCCACAAGTTCCGCCCCAGCGCGACGGCCCAACCCGCCGGGTTGCTCGTCCGGGACCACGTGTGGCCGCTCGCCGTATCCAAGATCCCGTTGATGTAGATCGCCGAGCCGCTCCCGTCGCTCACCACCGCGACGTGCTGCCATTGCCCGGCGGCGAGCTCCGTCTCCGACTCGTAGAACTCCGGCACGCCGGTGTAGTAGTAATACCTCAGTTTGTTGTTGGCGCACAGAAGCCCGTAGTATAAGGCGCCCTTGGTGAAGATCCCGGCCTTGTCGTAAGGCTGGGCGCCCCCGGGATCGCCGCAGTTCTCGGGATTGAGCCAGAACTCCATCGTGCCCGGCGGCACGTCCCCCACCGCGTAGGGCAGCGCGACATGGTCGTCCATCCCGTCGAAGCTCAAGGCCCCGCCGATCTGGCCGGACGTCCAGGCGGGGCCGTTCAGTAATTCCCCGTCCAGACCGGCGTACGAGCCATGAGCGATCGACCCAGCGCCCTCGTCAAGGCCCCAATAGCCCGCCAGCCCCTCGGGCGCCAGCGTGTTATCGCACGAGTCGACCTCGTCCGGGATCCGGTCCTCGTCCGCGTCCGGGACGCACACGCTGAGCGAGCCCGTGCACCAGTACCCCGGCTCGACCGCGCAGGCGGCCGAACAGCCGTCGCCGGAGGCCGTGCCGCCGTCGTCGCAGCCCTCATAGGGCTCGTAGACCCCGTTGCCGCAGACGCCGGACGGAAGCTCGCCGCAGTACGATTTGCCGTTGTTTTTTCCGTTCAGGTAGTGCCCCACGATCTCGTCCGCCGTCAGCATCCGGTCGTAGATCGCGAGCTCGTCGATCACGCCCTTGAAGCGTCTCTGCGGTCCCCAAAGGTTCCGCCCCAGATCGAAGTCGCGCCCCGCCGGATCACGCGTCAGGAGCCATGTGTAGCCGCTCACGGCGTCCAGGTTTCCGTTGATATAGATGGCCGAGCCGTTCGCGTCGCTCACCACCGCGACATGATGCCACTGCCCGGCGGCGAGCTCCGAGGGAGAATCGTAGGACTGCGGCACGCCGGTCCAATAGTAATACCTCAGCCTGTTGTTCACGCACAGAAGCCCGTAGTGGATGGCGCCCTTGGAGAATATCCCGACCTTGTCGTAGACGTTGTACCCTCCGGGATCGCCGCAGTTCTCGGGCTTGAACCAGAACTCAACGGCGGCCGGGGGCGCGTCACCGACCGGAGGCGGCATGGAGACGTAGTCGTCCGCCCCGTCGAAGCTCAAAGCCCCCGCGAGCATGCCGGAAGTCCAGAACGGACCGTTCATGAGCGTACCCGTGTTCCCGCCGATCGAATCGCTCGCCGTTACCCCGGAGGCCTCGTCCAGCCGCCAAAAGGAGGAGATGCCGTCAGGGCAAGCCGCTCCAGCGGAAGACGCCGCAGCCATCGCCGCGAAAAACACCACAGCCGCCAGGCCACCCGCCGCTTTTCCCGGAAAATACGTGTCTTCGTCAAGAATCATAGCCCCTCTCCTCTCCGCTCCATCGAGACCGCCGCTACGAATCCCTAAAAGCCGCCTTTCCCCATATATAGCCCTGAGTCGGATCAAAGTCAATGTCAACCGGCCGACAATCATTATTAAATATTGCTTTAAAAAGCATGCTTTAAAAAATCTGTCAGCGCCGCGATGCGGTTCGCGGCCGCGCGCACGCGAGAAGAATGTAATATATCCCCGGGAGGAGGCCGCGTGTTCGGGACCGTCCTTACGGCGATCGTCACTTTACTGCACGTCTACGTGTTCTGGCGCGCGGGCTCCGCGCGCTTTCACAAACGGCGCGTCCCCCCGAAAGCCCTCATCGGGGCGGGCCTGATCCTCTGGACGGCGTTCTTCTTGGGCCGCTTCTACGGCCACCACGGCACCGGCGCCTTGGCCGGGGCGCTGGAGCTCTTCGGCATGAGCTGGATGGCCATGCTGTTTCTGAGCGCCGTGTGCCTGCTCGCGGCGGACATCGTCACGGCGTTCGGCTTTCTCCTGCCCCGGCTCGCGCCTTCAGTCCGCGGCCTGGCCCTGGCCGCGGGCGGCGGGCTTTTCCTGGTCTCGCTCGCGCAGGGCCTGCGGCCGCCGGTGGTGCGGGACTATGAGGTCGCCCTCGCCGGCCTGCCCCCGGAGCTTGACGGCACGGTGATGGTCGCCGTATCCGACCTCCACGTAGAATCCGCCGACGAACGCCGCTGGCTCGAAAAGCGCGTGGCCCAGGTCCGGGCCGAGCGGCCCGACATCGTGGTCCTTCTCGGAGACATCTTCGAGGGGCACGGCGCGCCTCCGACGGAGCTGGTCGCTGTCTTGAGCCGCCTCTCGGCGCCTATGGGCGTATGGGCCGTGCGCGGCAACCACGAGCGCCACGGCCGGCGGGACGGAGGCGCGTCCCCCCTGGAAGACGCCGGCTTCCGGTTGCTCGCCGACGCCTGGGCCGAGGTGAGGCCCGGCCTGGTGCTGGCGGGGGTGGACGATCCCCGGGCGAAGAGCCGTTCCGGCCGCGCCGGGGATTCGCTCAAGCAAGCGCTCAAGGGCCGGGCCCCGGGCGCGGCCGTTTTGCTCTCGCACAGGCCCGAGCGGGCCGAAGAGGCGGCGGGCTTGGGAGCGGGCCTGATGCTCTCCGCCCACACCCACGGCGGGCAGATATGGCCATTCGGCTACCTGGTCCGGCGAAGGTACCCGCTCCTCGCGGGTCGCTACGAGGTGGGCGGCATGACGGTCATCGTCAGCCGGGGCACGGGCACCTGGGGGCCGCCTATGCGCCTTTGGCATCCCAACGAGATGCTCCGCGTGACGCTGCGGAGCCCGGGGCTTGCGGCGACGTCAGCTCCCGGCTCTGAGTAATCCGAGGGTAGGACCGGCCGGGCTCAGGAGCTCCCCCGCCCTCCGGGCGGGTAGACGCCCGAGGGGCCTACCGCGTCAGCAGGAACCTGCGTCCCTTGGGGACCCTGAGCTGGGGAGTCTGCTCGGTGTTGTAGAGCTTTCTCGCGACCCGCTCCACGTTGGGCCTGAGGTAGCCGTGGAGCTCGCCGATCTCCACCGCGCCGTCCTCATCGAGGTCCGCCTTGCCCTGGAGGCCCTTGAGCAGGAAGTAGGTGAACAGCCCGTGGCCTTTGGGGTCGTAGGTGGAGCTGATCTGCGTCCCGGACGCCGCGGACAGGACCGCGATGTTCTTGCCGAGGCTCTCGGGCTCCGTCACCACCATGACCAGGGGGCGGGCCCCCTTGGCGATAACGCTGCGCCCCCCGGCCCCGGAGAAGCACGAATCCAGCATCACCACCACCTCGTCGGCCGGCAGCTTCGCGAGCGTCCGGTAAAGCCGGGGCAGGGCGTAGCCCGTCTTGTTGATGTAGGTCGGGTCGCCGTCGTAGGGGACCAGGAAGGCCTCCCGGGTCTTGTGGCTGGGCGCGCCGTGCCCCGAGTAGTAGACGAATACGGTACCGCCCGCCTCGACGTTGTTCTCCAGCCACTGCTCCAGGTACTTCTCCAGGTCGGACTTGGCCGCCCGCTCGTTGAGGAGGGTCACGACGTTCTCCTCGGGGAAGCCCATCGCCTTCGTCAGGTACTTGGCGACGAGCTCGGCGTCGCTGGCGGCGAAGTCCACGGCCGGCAGCCTCTCCCGGTAATTCTCTATGCCGATCACGACGGCGTAGGCGTTCTCCCGCCTCCTCGACCCGCCCGCCGGAAGGACGTCCACGTCCGATCTGACGGCCCGGGGCGCGGGCTTCGGGGAGGTCCCGGGGCCGGAGGGCCGGGGCGTCTCCTCGAGCGCGGCATGCCGCTCCTCGGGCGGGGCTTGCGCGGGAGCCGCCGCCTCCTCCTCCCCCATGGCCGCTCTTAGGATCCTCTCGACTTCCTTGTGGCCGGAACGCCTCGCCTCCTCCGCCGGCGTATCCCCCGAGGAGTCCGTCATCCAGGGATCCGCGCCGGCCTCCAGCAGCATCTTCGTCACCCGCACCTGCCCCGTCCAAGCGGCGTTGTGCAGGGGAGTGTAGTTCGCGCCGCTCGTCGCGTTCACGTCCGCGCCCTGTTCGATGAGGTAGCGCACCATGCCGACGCGCCCGAAGTGCGCCGCCGCGTGCAGGGCCGTCGAATCCGAGTTCGCGCCCGTGTCGTCCCAGGATTTCTTCTCGTTGACGTCGACGCCGCTCTCCACCAGCTCGGTCACCTTGGCCATGTCGTTGCGCTTGACCGCCTTCATCAGCACCGTGCCGCAGCCGGCGACCAGCAGCATCAGCGCGAGCGGGAGGGACCTTCTCATCATCGCCAGCCGCGCTTCTTGCCCTTGTCGAATCCGGGGGGCGTGTCCCCGTCCCAGCCTTGCTTCTCGCCCTGGCTGAAGCCGGCCGGCGCCTCCTCCATCCCCGGGGGCGAGCTCGAGAACTCGAAGGCGCCGATATCCACGGTCGCGGTCCCGTCCCGGTCGCCGTCGATCACGCGCGGCTCGCCGTCCGCGTCGGCCTCGGGTAAGCCGGGGGCGTCGTTGGTCCCGGCGTCAATGCAGGGAGATTCCGGCTGCAGCCGGTAGTCCCCTTCGGCCGGGTCCGCGAACATGGGATCCTCAAAGATGTTGTTCTCCGCCGTCGGGTAGGAATCGTAGGAGTTGGAGAAGTCCGTGTCGTTGTCCCACAGGTCGTTGTAGGTTATTTCAGGTGAGGACTCCTGGTCGTTGCGGACGCCGTAAGTGTTGCCGGCGATCACGTTGTTGGTCACCGCCGGGGAGGCGTACCGGTAGTTGAGGATGCCGTAGTACCCGTTGCCGACCAGCGTGTTGTTCGTTATCACCGGAGAGGTCCGGTAGTTGTAGACGCCGCCGGATCCATTGCCGGTGATGACATTGCCCGTGACCGTCGCCTCGCAGACGTAGGAGGAGTTGGTATAGGTCCTTACGCCGGCGCCTCCATTGCCCGCGATGATGTTGTCGGCTATCGTCGAGAACGAGGAGTAGTTGCTGCTTATGCCGTTGTTCCCGTTGGCCGCGGAGACGTTGCCGGTTATCATGGAGCCAGCCGCGATATCGAAGATGCCGGTATGCCCGTTGCCGGTGACGGTGTTGGCGGTTACCACCGGCGTGGCGTGGAGGCTGATGATCCCGGAATGGTCGTTATCCGCGATGTGGTTCCCGGTTATCGCGGGGGAGGATCCATAGTCGTAGCTGAAGACGCCGCTATGCCCGTTGCCGATGATGTCGTTGCCGGTTATCGCCGGGGAGCAGTCGCGGTTATAGACGCCGGCATGCGGCCTGGGAGGGTTCGCGCCGAGCGGGCCGTAGGAGGGGTAAGAGACCTCGAAAGACCACCCGGTGCTGTACCCGTTGTCGGTGATCGTATTGTCGGCTATCGTCGGGGCCGCCTCGTAGTTGAAGATGCCGTGCAGCGTGTTGCCGGCGATGTTGTTGCCGGTTATCGCCTCCGGGGACTTCCGCCAGTTGAGGATGCCCACGTTGCTGCCGGTGATGGTGAGGCCCGAGATGGCGCCGCCCTCCGCCCCCAGGATGGTGTACGTCCAGCCGCTGTATTGCGTGCCCGGCATCCCGTACCAGCTCCCGTCGCCTTCGACGGTTGTGACATCGGCGCCCGAGCCCTGGAGGCTGACCCCCGCCTTCAAGGCGACGCTCTCGGGATAGGTCCCGGGCGCGACCAGGACCGTGTCGCCGGCCTGCGCGGCGTCCACCGCGGCCTGGATCGTCGCGTAGTCGGCCGGGACATTATGCGTGGCGGCGGAGGCACTCGCTGCCGCGCCCGTAAGCAAAGTCATGCCCAGAACGGACGCCGTGACCGCTCCACCGAAGCCAAATCTCTTCATCGTTCCCCCTCGCTCCATTGCCGTGGGTTCATTCCTTCCAGCCTTCTTTCTTGCCCTGGTCGAAGCCGCGTGGGGCGCCGCCCTCCCAGCCCTGCTTCTCGCCCTGGCGGAAGCCCGGAGCGGGCTCTTCCGCGCCGGGGGGCAGCTCTTCCGCGGGGGGAGGCGCCGGAGGCCCGGTGTATTCGAAGGCTCCCATATCGACCACCGCGATCACGTCCCCGTCGCCGTCGAACACCCTCGGGTTGCCGTCGAGATCGGAATCCGACAAGCCGGGGGCGTCGTTGGTCCCGGCGTCGACGCAGGGGGAGTCCGGGCGCAGGCGATAATCGCCCCTATTGGGGGTCACGTACAGCGGATCGGCGGATATATTGTCATGCACCGCCGGAGAGGAATAGGAATCGTCTATATCGATCCCGTTGCCCCACGCGTTGTTATAGGCCACAGCCGGGGGGGCGGAGCTCCAGATCCTGACGCCGTAATTGCGGTTACCTGTGATCACATTGTTGACGATCGTCGGGTAGGAGGCCCAGCTGAAGATGCCATATTCCCGGTTGTCCGCGATGGTGTTGTTGGTAATGATCGCGCGGGAGCGCGTGTAGTTGTTGACCCCGATGATTCCGTTGCGGGTGACCACGTTGTCGGTTATGATCGGGGCAGAGTCGTGCCTGTTGGAGATGCCCGATAACTTGTTGCCGGTGAGGATGTTCTTGGTTATGATCGGGGATGCGTAGATGTTGGTGATGCCCTCCTCGCTGCCGGTGATGGTGAAGCCGCTGATGGCGCTGTCGTCCGCCCCCAATACCGTGCAGGTAAAACCATATAGACCGTCGACCAGGGTCCCGTCCCCCTCGATCGTCGTCACCTCCGCGCCCGAGCCCTGGAGGTTGACCCCCGCTTTCAAGGCGACGCTCTCGGGATAGGTCCCGGGCGCGACCAGGACCGTGTCGCCGGCCTGCGCGGCGTCCACCGCGGCCTGGATCGTCGCGTAGTCGGCCGGGACATCGAGCGTGGCGGCGGAGGCACTCGCTGCCGCGCCCGAAAGCAAAGTCATGCCCAGAACGGACGCCATCACTGTTTCACCGATAGGAAATCTTTTCATGGCCCCCCTTGTCGCTTCCTTTAATATATAACTCCCGCGCGCTGACAAGTCAAGGACAGCCGCTGACATTCGTGCTGGAAATATCCTTTCCGGAACGCGCTTTTATTTTCTGTCAACGATCGGGCTCCATTCAAGCTCACGAGCCGGAGCGCGCATGCTCGCGGGCTCGGGCGCCTACCTTATTATGGTGTCTCCAGCGCGGATCCGTCACCCGGCGGGTCCGGGCTTGCGGGATTTTTTTTATTCCTGTTATCCTCCCGAGAGCCGGGCTTGCCGCTAGTCCAGGAGGGGATCATGGGTACAAGAAGCTATGTCGCGGGTCTTATCACGCCGCTTTTGCTGGCGTCAGCGATGGTGTTCGCGCCGCTGGCGCAAGCCGATTGGCATAAGGGCAACTTCCTCAAGGAGTGGGTACGCTACCACAGCACCGGAGGGGAAGATCGGCCCACGGACGTGGAGGTGGACGGAAACGGGGACATGGTCCTCACCGGCTACACGCCCGGCTCCGGATCGGACTACATCACGATCAAGTACGACACGGACGGCAACAAGCTCTGGGAGGCTCGCTACCACGGCGGCAACGGCAGCGACTACGCCGTCAAGCTCGCCATAGACGGCGACAACAACATCTACGTGGCCGGGTACAGCGCGGGCTCCGGCAGCGGCAACGACTACCTCACCATCAAGTACGACCCGGACGGCAATCAGGTCTGGGAGGCGCGGACCGATGGGCCCTCCGGCGGAGACGACACAGCCGCAGACATGTACCGCGACGCCGCCGGCAACATCTACGTGACGGGGAGCACCCACGACGGGACCTCTTGGAACTACTTCACCGTCAAGTACGCCGCGGACGGCGCGGAGCAATGGACCGCCGTTTATGACGGCGGCAGCGGCAACGACCACGGCGTGGGGGTCGTGGCCGATGAATCGGGGAACGTCTACGTCACCGGAAGAAGCAACGGGACCGGCGACGATTTCCTCACCGTCAAATACGACGCGGACGGGAACCATCAATGGGACCGGCGCTGGAACGGCCCCCAGAACATCAGCGATTGGCCGGTCGGGATAGGCCTCGACAACGACGGGAACGTCTACGCGGCCGGCACCGGCGGGGTCAGGAACAACGGGTGGGGCCACTACGACTACGTCGTGGTCAAATACGATCCCGACGGCAATGGGTTGTGGATGACGTATTACCATGATTCGAAGGGAGTGGGCACCGACCAAGCCCAGGCCATGACCACAGACACCGAGGGCAATGTCTACATAACGGGCTTTAGCTGGAGATACTCCGGGGCCGATGATTACGTGACCGTGAAGTGGAGACCCGACGGCAGCAGGGCATGGGTGTCCATATATTCGGGGATGGGAGAAAACGACAGGGGCTACGTCATCGCCGTGAGCTCCGCGGGCTACGTGGCGGTCAGCGGTAGGAGCCCCACCGGCCGCGACCGGTGGGACATGGGCACGCTCAAGCTCAACCCCTCCAACGGCACGCGCCTCTGGGAAGCGCGTTATCTCACCTATATGAATTACGGCGGCGGACGGGCCACGGCTATCGCCATCGACGCCGAGGGCAGCATCTACGTGGTCGCCTCGGAGTACGGGGACATGCTGATCGTGAAATACGCCGAGGTGCCGCCCAACAGCCCTCCGGTGGCCAACGCCGACAACTACGCGGTGGACGAGGACCAGACCCTTGAGGCCGCGGCGCCGGGCGTGCTCGGAAACGACACCGACCCGGACGGGAACGCGCTCAAGGCGATCCTGGTCTCGGGAGCGTCGCGGGGAACGCTTGCCCTGAACCAGGACGGATCGTTCGGCTATACGCCGGGGCCGGACTTTAACGGGGCGGACGGCTTCACCTATAAGGCCAACGACGGAACCGTGGATTCGAACGTCGCCACCGTGGCGATCACGGTGAGCGCGGTCAACGATCCGCCCGTGGCCGACGACCAGGCGGTGACCACGCCCGAGGACACGCCGGTGGCCGTCACGCTGACGGCCTCGGACGTGGAGACGAGCGCCCTGACGTACGCGATCGGATCCGGGCCGTCGCACGGGAGCTTGAGCGGCGCGCCGCCCAACGTGGTCTACACGCCGGACCCGGACTATAACGGGCCCGACTCGTTCACGTTCACGGCCAACGACGGGACGGCGGACTCGAACGCCGCCACGGTGGCCATCACCGTGACGCCGGTCAACGACGCGCCGACGGCGGACGACCAGGCGGTGACCACGCCCGAGGACACGGCGGTGGCCATCACGCTGACCGCGTCGGATATCGACGGCGACCCGCTGACGTACGCGATCGGATCCGGGCCGTCGCATGGCGGCCTCAGCGGTACGCCGCCGAGCGTGACCTACACGCCGGACCCGGACTATAACGGGCCCGACTCGTTCACGTTCACGGCCAACGACGGGACGGCGGACTCGAACGCCGCCACGGTGGCAATCACCGTGACATCAGTCAACGATGACCCGGTGGCGGAAGCGGGGCCGGACGCCGAGGTCCTGGTGCATATCCCGCTCGGCTTCGACGGGAGCGGCTCCTCGGACATAGACGGCATCATAGAGGCCTACACGTGGGACTTCGGCGACGGCTCGCCCGCGGACGCGGGCGCGAGCCCGAGCCACACCTACCAGGAGGCGGGCGTCTATACGGTCACCCTCACGGTGACCGACGATGAGGGGGGAACGGGGCAGGACGCGTTGACGGTCACGGTGCAGGCCCCGGAGGAGGCCCTGGCGGACAGCGTCGAGGCGATCGAGGCGATCGACCTCCCCGCGGGCACCAAGAACGAGCTGACCTCCAAGCTGGAGAGCGCCGCGAAGTCCGTGGAGAAGGACAACGCGAAGTCCGCGATCAACCAGCTCGAGGCGTTCGAGAACGCGGTCAACGCCCAGAAAGGCAAGAAGCTGAGCGAGGAGGAGGCCGACGCCCTGCTGGACGCGCTCGAGGACATCAAAGCATCCATCGAGGCCGGCCTGTAGGCGGCCTCAACCGTCAGTCAAATAAGCGAACACCCGGCGCCAGGTGTTCGCTTATCAAACCCGGGGGGCAGGCCCCCCTTCGAGTACCACCGGAAACGGATCAGGCCCGCGCCGCAAGGGCGCGGGCCTGATTATGATCGACTGCGATCTGCCGCGGGCTAATTAGCAAACCCTGACGTTCGCCGCCCTCGGACCCTTCGGGGAGTCCTCCACGTCGAACTCAACGGCCTGGTTCTCGGGGAGGGTCTTGAAGCCGTCCATCACGATGCTGCTGTGATGCACGAACAGGTCCTTGGAGCCGTCTTCGGGGGTGATGAAACCGAACCCCTTCTGATCGTTGAACCACTTTACTGTGCCTTTCATTTCCTCTAATACTCCGGTACTACGCGCAAGTCTTGGTTTTGAGTCGCGACCGATGCGCCCGCGGAAGGTAGATCTTCTTCAAGGAAGGCTAGACTTCGATAGCTCACGAATCGCGAATCTCAGACTTACTATTTATATTATAGCATAAATATTTCGGGGCAAGCGTCGCGCGAGGCCGCGTCCGCCCGGGCGGGGAAGCCCGCGACGCGGGGTCCGGAGGCGATCCCCTCGAAAAGCCGTTTAAAAAGCTGCGGGATTCCTGTGTTTTTTTACTGACACAAGCCTCCCAAACTGATACAATACAGGCCGTGCTCAATCCCAGGGAGCGCCGGGACGACACGGCTGTTCCGGACGGCTCCCGCGGCATCGCGGGGATTGAGGCCGAGAATGATCCGCGTGGCTGACAGTGCCCTGAGTCGCCTCAGTTAGATCACACAGACTCTCGCCACCTGCATCCCACACGCGCGCGCGACGGCGGACCTGCATCGCCGCCGGGCCGCGGTTCGACGGTCTTCCCGCACGTTCGTACCGGCCTCGTCCGGTCCGGGGCCACATCGCCGCGCACAGAGGTCAAGCCGTGTTTCGTACGCCGGATAGAACCGGCGTTCACATCCCAAGGGGCAAAACGGGCTCCGGCCGTTTTCCCTCGAATACGAGGACAAGCGTATGGTATTCGTGAAGATCAGAGAAGGGGAGGGCATCGAGGAGGCGCTCCGGCGCTTCAAGCGGGAGGTCCAGCGAGAGGGGCTGCCCAAGGAGATGCGGCGGCGCGAGCATTACATCCCTCCCAGCGCCAAGAAGAAGCTCAAGCGCATCGAGGCCGCCCGCAAGCGCCGCCGCGGCAGGTCCCGCGCGAGGGGCGTGGGGCGCACCAGCGGCCCTCCCCGGCCGTCGGCCGGCCCAGGCCGGTAAGAGGGATCATCCAAGTGAGCGGCGTCTCCAAGCAGGCCTTAGGCGACCTCATAGAGCTCGGGAAGGAGCACGGCTACCTGACGCTCGAGGAGGTCAATCGTTCGCTTGCCGGCGCCCACATGTCCTCCGACGAGGTCGACTCCCTGATGTCCGCGCTCGAGGACCTGGACATCCGCATCGTCGACCAGAGAAGGCGCAAGATCGCGGCCGCCGCGGACAAGGAGGCCTACGCGGAAGAGTGGGAGTCCACCCCGGACGCCTCCAACTCGCTGCGCATGTACCTCTCCGAGATGGGCAAGGTCCCCTTGCTCAGCCGCGAGGAGGAGATCCGGCTCACGAGGAACGTCTGCGAACGCCGCAAGGAGCTCCGGCTCCTGGTGCTCGAATCCCCCATCGCCCGGCGCGAGATCCGCGGCTGGCAAACGCTGATCTCGCTGCGGGAAATGACGCTCGAGGAGCTGATGCGGCGCGGACGCAAGAGCCCCCGGGAGATCGCGACCATGCGCCGGAAGATGACGGCGGTCTCCCGCCTCATCGATAACTCGGAGAAGCGCGTCGCGGGCCTGAGCGACAAGCTCAAGAACGGGAAGCTGGCCGCCAAGCAGCGGCAGGCGATCCGGAGGACGATCGAGGCGCAGAACAATAAGGTCGCCGGCGGGATACTGAACCTCCAGCTCAACGAGGAGAAGATCCGGCGCCTGACCAACAAGATCAAGAACATCGCCGGCAAGGTCCGCGCCTGCCGGCTGGAGCTCGCGGGCTACGAGTCGCGCTGCCGGGTCGGCTACAGCCGGCTCAGGGACTACTCCCAGAAGGTGGCCAAGGGCAAGATGAGCCCCCGGGAGTTCCGCGCCAGGACGGGCTGCGCCCCTTCCTCCGTGGACGCGGCGCTCGAGAACATGCGGCGCGTAAACGCCCACCTCGACCGGCTGACGCTCACGATCCCCATGTCCATCGATCTGTTCCTGGAGCTCGATCGCAGGATCGTCACCCTTGAGGAGGAGATACTCAAGGACACGCTCCGGCTGGTGAAGGCCAACCTGCGGCTCGTGGTCTCGATCGCCAAGAAACGCGTCAACACGCATCTCGAGCTCGCGGACCTCATCCAGGAGGGCGCGCTCGGGCTCATGCGAACCATCGAGAAGTACGACTACAAGCGCGGCTTCAAGTTCTCGACCTACGCGACATGGTGGATCCGGCAGTCCATCAACCGGGCCATCGCGGACCATTCGCGCACGATCCGCATCCCGGTCCACATGGCCGAACTGAGCTCGAAGCTGAGGCGGGTCACCCGCGGCTACATGCAGAAGCACGGCCGGGAGCCGACGGTCGCGGAGTACGCGCGGGCCATGCACATCTCGATGGACCGGGTGAAGACCCTCCTTAAGATCATGCAGGAGCCGATCTCGCTGGCCACCCCCATCGGCGAGGACGGCGACGCCCATCTCCAGGACTTCATCGAGGACAAGGCCGGCCCGTCGCCGTCGAGCTCGGCGGGGGAGAGCCTCTGCCGGCTCGCCATCGAGAAGGTGCTCGCGAGCCTGGCGGACCGCGAGGCGCGGATCGTCAAGCTCCGCTTCGGCATCGGCACGGCCCACCCCCATACCCTGGAGGAGGTCGGACGCATCTTCAAAGTCACCCGGGAGCGGGTGCGCCAGATCGAGTCGAAGGCCATCAGGAAGCTCCGCCACCCCGCGCTCTCCCGTCCCCTCCGCGACTACGTCAGCTAGCTACGGTATCGGTCCCGCGGGCGCCTGACCCGGGCACGACGACCTCGGCGGGACGCCGCCCGATGTGACCCACGCGCCGGGCCCGGACGTCGACAAAAGCGCCGCGCGGCACGAAAGGCCGGGCAGCGCTTTTTGACGCGACTTGCGCGGAGCCGAGAAAGCGGTTACGCTTATTGCGCGGCGCCATGACGGCCCTGGATTTCCTCCAAGACCTCACGCTGGTCCTCGCCTCCGCCGCGGCGGTACTCCTTCTATTCCGCCGCCTGAAGCAGCCTCCGGTTCTCGGGTACCTCCTGGTGGGCCTGATCCTGGGCCCTCATACCACGCCGGTGGACCTGGTCGCCGACTTCCACAGCCTGGAAGCGCTGGCCGAGATCGGGGTCGTATTCCTCCTGTTCGCCCTGGGAGTGGAGTTCAACCTCAAGCGCCTTGCCGCCGTCGGCGCCAGGGCCATGGTGGGCGCCTTGATCGAGGTGGTCGTGCTCATGACCGCCGGCTTCTACGCGGGGAGGCTCCTCGGGATGCCGCCTTTGGGCGCCCTCCTCTTCGGGGGAGTGATCTCCCTGGCCAGCACCGCGGTGGTCGCCCGCATGCTCCTGGAGTACGGCGGGGCCAAGGCCGGGTGGGGCGAACTGGCCTCCGGCATCCTGATCGGCGAGGACATCATCGCCGTCCTCATGATAGCGGTCTTCTCGGCGGCCGGCCATAGGGGAGGCCCCGTTTTCGGCGCCGCCTTATCCGAGCTGGCGCGCTTCGGGATGCTGGTGACCCTAGTGGTCGTGGCGGGACTCCTCGTGCTTCCGGGCATCCTATCTTTGGTCGAGAGGTCGGGGGATGAAGGAGGTCTCCACGCTCGTCATCATCGGGACCTGCTTCGGCCTCTCCTTCCTCACCGAGAAGCTGGGGTTCTCCGCCGCGCTCGGGGCGTTCCTAGCCGGAGCCATGATGGCCGAGACCGCGTCTAAGCCCAAGCTGCTCGAGACCGTGGAGCCCTTCAAGGCCGTCTTCGGGGCCGTCTTCTTCGTGGCGGTGGGCATGATGATAGACCCCAGCTGGGTGTTCGCGCACTGGCGGCTCTCCCTGGGCCTGCTGATCTTCGTGGTCCTAGCCCGGCTCGCGGCCAACTTCCTGGCGATCGCCGCGGTGGGCGAGGAATCCGGGGGACTGGTCCGGGCGATGCACGCCCGGCTGCCGATCGGCGAGTTCTCCTTCATCCTCGCGCAACTGGGCGACCGGCGCGGCCTCACCGAGGTGCCTCTTTACCCGCTGGCCGTGCTGCTCTGCCTGGGGACGACCTTGTTCGCGACCGGCCTGATGCCGGCGGTGGACGCGGCGCCCGAGCGCCTGATGCCCGACTGGCTCAAGCGGCTGCTTAACGAGTACCACTCCGGCCTCAAGAGGGTCTCCGTGCCGCGCCGGGCCAGGGTCGTCATGGACCTGATCCGCCCGTCCGTGATCCAGATCCTGCTGAACGTCCTGGGGCTGAGCGGCGTGTTCCTCGTGGCGGAGTCCTTCGATAAGAGGTACGGGCTCGACGTCCGGTATCCCGGCGCCGTCTGGCTGGTGACGGCCTTCGTGATGCTGCCCTTTTTGCTCGCGCTCTGGCGCAAGACCCAGGCGGTCACGCTGATCCTGCTGGAGGCCTTCACTCCCCGATGGGGCGATCCGCGACCGCCCGCCGAGACCCATCCGATGCTGACGCGGTTCATGCTCGCCGTGGCCACCGCCGCCGTGGCCTGGTGGTTCGTGAGCATGAGCCTCCGGATCCTGCCGCCCTGGCCCTACGCCCTGTTTCCGCTGGCCTTGATGCTCGGGGCGGGCGTATTCCTCTGGCGCGGGATGAACCGGCTCTACGCCAGGATCCAGGTGAAGCTGCGCGAGACTCTGGAGAAAGGCCATGCGCGGCCCGAGGCCGGCGCCACCGTGGTCTCGCACCTCGTGGAGAACCCCCCCACGGCGCGGGTCCAAATCGCCTCGCTGCGCATCGAGAAGGGAGCGGCCGCCGCGGGCAGGGCCATCCGGGACCTCGAGATCCACTCCCGGACGGGGGCCAGCATCGTCCAGATAAACCGCCAAGGGGATTCTTTGTCGGCGCCCGGCGCGGCGGTCCACCTGCGCGAGGGAGACGAGGTCCTCCTCGTCGGCCTGTCGGGAGAGATCGCCGCGGCCAAGAAGCTGCTCGAGAGCGCCGGGCCCGGCTGAAGAGGCGAGCGCCGGGCGTCCGCCTATTTGACGCCGGCTAGGACGCCGGAGTCGTTCGGGGTGGAGACGGGGACGCGCCGGATATCCCTCACGCCGGCATCGGCGAGCATCTCGCGCACCTGCCCCTCGGAATAGGCCTGCCCCGCGTCGGTGCCCAGCAGCATGTTCAGCGCGAACAGCGCGGGAAAAGGCGGGCCGTCCATGGTGTCGCGCAGGAAGAAATCGTGCACCATGATGAGGCCCCCGGGATTGAGCGCGGCCACCGCCTTCCTGATGATCTCGCGGCAGCCCCCGGGACCTTCGGCGTGCAGGATGTGGGAGAGCCACGCGGCGTCGTACTTCCCCTCGATCTCGTCTTTGATATAGTCGCCCGGAAGAAACCGGACCCGGTCGCTCAGGCCGAAGCGCTCGATGGTCTTCTCCGCGAAAGGCCTGGTCGTGGGCAGGTCGAACACGGTCGCCCGCAGCTCCGGATAGCGCCGGCAGAACATGATGGCGTAGGTGCCCGGCCCGCCGCCCATGTCCAGCAGGCTCCGTTTTCCCGAAAGGTCCAGCTTCGGGACGATCATCGGAGCGAAGTTCATCGCCGAGTTGAACATCCCCATCAGGAACGCTTCGCGGCGCGCGGCGCCCTCCGGCGAGTCCGGGGCGCGGTCGCGGATGGGCCCGCCGTCTTTGACAGCCCGGGCCAAATCCACCCAGGAGTCCATCAGATAGTGGTGGTGCATGATCAGGTAGCCGATATAGTCGGGCGAGTCCTTGGCAAGGAACTCCTTCGCGCCGGAGACGTTCTCGTAAGCCTCGCCGCTCTTCTTGATAAGCTCCAGCGCGGCCAAGGCGTTGAGCAGCATCCCGAGCCCGCGCGCGTCCGCGCCGAGCTCGCCGGCCAGCTCTTTTGCTCGGACCTTGCGGTCCCCTATCTTCGTGAAGAGGTCGAGCTTAACCCCCGCGTGCAGGGCGCAGGTGCCCCAATATCCGCCCGAAAGCTTGAGCAACCGGCCCGGGTTCCAATCCTCCATAAACCCTCCTAGGCGTCATGCATTGAGTTTCTTGAGTTGTTTGAGTAACTTGCGGTCGGGTACCTGGTACCGGGTCTCGGTTACTCAAACAAGTCAAAGAACTCAAAGAACTCAATGCATGACGCCGATATTCGATATCATATTAATCTATGGCTTGGCTCGACAGGCTCCCCTGGTCAGTCCTCGTCCTGGCGGCCCTGGCCTTGGGGCTGGCGCCCTTCTATCCGAAGCCGCATATCGTAGAGAAGCTTCAGATGCTCTTCACGGGGAAGCTATCGAGGCCCCTCGACATCTTCGACCTGCTCCTGCACGGCCTTCCCTGGGCGCTTCTTCTGGCCAAGGCCCTGCGCCGGGTCCTTCAGGACGCGCCCTGACGCCGCTCTACACCGCTTTCTGTTTTGCTAGCATACGGGCGTATGGCGCGTCCGGAAGGCGAGTTTTTGGCGGCCGGCCGGGAAGTCCGGCGGGTGACCCTGGCCGGCGCCGTCATCAACGTCGCTCTCTCCGCGTTCAAGATAACCGCGGGGACCATCGGCTCGAGCCAGGTGGTCGTGGCGGACGGCGTCCACAGCTTGTCGGACCTGTCGACCGACTTCGCCCTGCTCATCGGCCTCCAATACTGGTCCGCCCCGGCCGACGAGTCGCATCCCTACGGGCACCGCAGGATCGAGACCCTCGTAACGGCGTTCATCGGCGTGGTCCTGGCTTTCGTCGCGCTGGGCCTCGGATACAACGCCTTGGTGACCCTCAGAGTGAGGCACGTGGGGCCCCCGGGCCTGATCGCGCTGATCGCCGCGCTGGCCTCGATCATCGTCAAGGAGTCCCTCTACCACTGGACGATGGGGGTCGGGAAGCGGACCAAGTCCAAGGCCGCGATAGCCAACGCCTGGCACCAGCGCTCCGACGCGCTGAGCTCCATCCCCGCCGTCCTCGCGGTGGCCGGCGCGCGTTATTCCCCCGGATGGTACTTCCTCGACCACATCGGCGCTCTGCTCGTGTGCGCCTTCATCCTCCGGGCCGCGTGGCGGATCGGCTGGGACGCGGTCCAGGAACTCGCGGACATGGGCGCGGGACCGAAGATCCACGGCCGGATCGAGAGCATCTGCCTCGCGACCGAGGGGGTGCTCGGCGTCCACAAGTGCCGTACGCGGCGCCTGGGCTTCGGCCTGCAGGTGGACATCCATGTCCAGGTGAAGCCCGAGCTCACCGTGAGGGAAGGCCATGGTATCGCCGGGCTCGTCAAGGAAGCTTTGCTCGAGAAAGGCCCCGACGTGGCGGACGCGCTGATCCACCTGGAGCCCTACGAGGGTGAGGGACCTAAGCCGCCCGACCGCAGTTAGCCGGGCCGCGCGAACGCCGCTCGCTCCCCCCAGGCTCCCTCGCGCTTCGCGCCGGCCACAACCAATTCCCCTCCCCCCTTGCCTCCGCATAAACAGGAAAAGTCAGGTCGAGCACGAGCTTGCCGCCGGACGGGTCCGCGCCTGGTCGTGACCACTTACCCGAATTCCCTGATGGGGCGTAGAGCTGCTGTGAAGGCGTATATAATTGTACATATTATCTTATGTATTGAATTAATATGTAAATCCATATATAATCATAGAATGGACAGCGTATCGAACCTCGGAAGACGCATCCGGGAGAGCAGGAAGCGCCTGCAAATGACGCAGTCCGAGCTTGCCCGCGCCTCCGGCACCAACCAGCAGCACATCTCCCTCATTGAAAGGGCCAAAGTGGACCCGGGGTTCTCCACGTTGAACAGGATCCTTTCGGCACTGGGACTCTCGTGGACGGTCCAGCCCGCTTTCCCGGGCGCAGGCGGCTGGACCAGACGCCTTGAGTCCCTGAAGCGCTACAACAGGTGGGAACAGGACCGCCGAGATCGTCTCAGCCCAGGGGAGGCTCTCGGGATGGCCGGGGCCCTAGTCGGGACCTTCGAGAGGCTCCATGGCCCCCCCTCCCCCGAGCCGCTGGAGGCCAAGGCCACCGCGTGGAAGGAGTGGCGCAGGCGCCTGGCCCTCTGCCCGGCATGAATCCTCTGGAGCGGGCTCTCGAATCGATCGTGCGGTTCTTGGATGGGGACTCCGTCCCGTACATGGTGATTGGAGGGATCGCAGGCCTGGTGTGGGGCGTCCGCCGCGCGACCTTCGACGTGGACGTCACGGTCTGGGCGGCCGGCCGGGAGGAGGCTGTCGTGCGCGGGCTCTGCGCCGCGTTCCAGTCGCGGGCCCAAGATCCCGCCGGCTTCGTCCGGAACACCGGAGTGCTGCCGCTGACCGTGGGCGGCGTCCCGGTGGATGTCGTTTTCGGGCGACTCCCCTACGAGGAAGCGGCCGTGAAGCGGGCTCGGAAAACGGACCTGGGGACTTTCGCGGCGAACGTGTGCTCTCCCGAGGACCTCATCCTCCACAAGATCGTCTCGGAACGGACTAAGGACCTGGAGGACGTGCGTGAGCTCGCGCGCCTGCGCGCGGACAGCCTCGACCGCGCTTATCTGGAGCCCCGCGTAAGGAGCCTCGCCGCCGAACTCGGCCTTCCCGCCATCTGGGAAACGTACGCTTCTCTCTTCTCCGAAGACCGGTGACCCGGCGGGGCGACAGCCGTCGCGGCCCCCGGCGATCGCCCCGCTGTGGGGCCGGGGCCCCACCCGCGGGCTCCCGGCCAAGGGCGTATGCGAAGGGCCCGTTCCGCGCATCGCCTCCGGCTTCCGTCAGCGTGTGAGCCGCGGCATACCGGACTGCGGAGTTGGTGTTGACGACGCGACGACGGATTTCGTAAGTGTATCCCATGATCAACGCGACCGCGGCAGCACTTCTGGCTTTCACCGTGATATCCGGGACCACCACCGACAAGCTCGGACACCGCATCGGGGGCATTTCATCGCTTAGGTGGGACGCCCACCGCCAGGAGCTCGTGGCCCTGGCCGATCGAGGGCCATTGGACGGTACCGTGGAATACTCGCCCCGCTTCCATACCTTCGCCGTGGACTTCGACGGGAAGGATCTGCGGCTGACCCTCAAAAAGACCGTGGCCTTCACCGACGCGAAGGGCGAGCCCTTCAGCGGCCGCGTCGAGACCGGCCGCACCCGCATCGACTCGGAAGGACTGGCGATCGCTCCCGACGGCACTCTCTACGTCGCCGACGAGTACGGGCCCTACGTATACCACTTCGACCGGGACGGCCGCATGATCGGCCGGCTCGACCCTCCCGACAAGTACCTGCCGGGCGAACGGAAAGGCCGGGTCGACAACCAAGGCTTCGAGGGGCTGTGCATCACGGGCGACAACCGGCATCTGGCCGCGCTGCTACAGTCTCCGCTCAGCCAGGACGGAGGCAGGGAGCGGGGGGCCAAGAACCGCATGGTCCTCTACGACCTGGCGGTCGCCACCGCCCCGCCCACGGAGTATTTGGTGGACATGCCCGTGGTGAGGTACATGCCCAAGGAATGGAAGATGGAGCCCACCGAGCTCGGGCTCAACGAATGCGAGGGGCTCTCGGACTCATCGTTCCTGATCCTGGAGCGCGACGGCCGCGGGCTGGGGGCGGACCCCGGAGTCAATCCCGCGGCGACCTACAAGATGATCGTGCGGGCGCGCTTCGAGCGCGGCGTCCTGATCAAGGAGCCCTACATAGACTTAGTCGAGGTCCTGGGGAAAGCCGGGTTCGCGCCGGAGGCCATCCCCGTCAAGTTCGAGTCCCTCGCCTGGGGCGGCCCCGTATCCGGGCCGCGGCTCCTGTGGACCGCCGTGGACAACGACTTCGACCCCGATGCGCCCACCTACTTCTTCCTGCTGAGCGCTCCCTAAACTGAAGTTCCCCTTCGAATAGGGCCGAGAATTCCGCAAAACCTCCACGAACATAAGCTGAATGCTGGTTTCTCCTTGTCTATTATGTACCCATGTAGTTTTATTCTGCCGCTTGCTATGGGAAGCAGATATTGCTATACTGTAACCATGTATATAGACATCGTCCCGAATCGGAATTCACCGCCGGCCATGTTGCTGCGCGAGTCCTTTCGCAAGGGTAAGAAAATCAGAAAGCGCACCCTTGCAAATTTGTCCTCTCTGCCGATGCGGCAAGTCGAGACGATCCGGCGTGCGCTCAGGGGGGAGGATCTCGTCGCCGCTGCGGATCACTTCGAAGTCGTTGCCTCTGCTCATCACGGACACGTGCGCGCCGTCATGGCGACGATGAAGCGCCTTGGCTTTGGAACCTTGATCACCTCTACGCGATCCCGCGAGCGTGACTTGGTCGTGGCTATGGTGGCGGCCCGCATACTCGAGCCTGAGAGCAAGCTGGCGACCACGCGCTGGTGGAACACGACGACGCTGCCCGCGGAGCTCGGCGTCGCCGACGCCGATGAAGATGATCTCTACGACGCGATGGACTGGCTGCTGAAAAGGCAGCCGCGCATAGAAAAGAAGCTCGCCGCCAGGCATCTGAAGGAAGGAGGATCGGTCCTTTTCGACCTGACGTCGAGTTACTTCGAGGGCGTCACGTGCCCTCTGGCCGCCTTGGGAAAGAACCGAGACGGAAAGAAGGGAAAACTTCAGGTTAACTACGGCCTGGTGACCGACGAGCAGGGCCGCCCTGTCACCGTTTCTGTTTTCAAAGGAAACACAGGCGACCCGAAGACGCTGATGCCTCAGGTCCAAAAGGTGAAAGAAGCCTTCGGCATCAAAACGATGGCGATGGTCGGTGACCGGGGAATGATCACCCAGACGCAGATCGACGAGATCAAGGATATCGACGGGGTGGACTGGATCACGGCGTTAAAAACGGAAGGGATCAAGAAGCTCGTTGAGGGCGAAGCCATACAGATGGAGCTATTCGATAAGCGCAACTTCTTCGAACTTACGCATCCCGACTATCCCGGCGAGCGCTTGGTCGCCTGCCTGAACCCCGAGCTCCGCAAGCTGCGCGGCCATAAGCGCCGATCTTTACTCGATGCGACGAGCCGGGAACTGGAGAAGGTCCGTTCGATGGTCGAGCGGGGCAGGCTCAAGGGGAAAGGCAAAGACGAAATCGGGGTGCGGGTCGGCACGGTCGTCAATAAGTACAAGGTGTCCAAGCACTTCGTGCTGGACATCCGGGACGGCTGCTTTGAATTTCGTATTGACGAGCAGAAGGTAAAAGCGGAAACTGCGCTCGACGGGATCTACGTGATACGCACAAGCTTGGCAGAAGAGCGTTCATCCACCGAAGACACGGTGCGTCGCTACAAGAAACTCGCCCTGATCGAGCAAGCGTTCCGCTCGTTTAAGACGATTGACCTCAAGGTCCGGCCAATCCGGCATCGCACAGAGGACCGGGTCCGGGCCCACATCTTCCTGTGTATGTTGGCCTATTATGTCGAGTGGTACATGCGCGAGGCGTGGAGGCCGCTGTTGTTTTGCGATGAGGATCAGGAGGCGAAGAAGACCCGCGATCCAGTGGCGCCGGCCAAGCGCTCGAAGCCGGCCCTAAGCAAGGTCCACTTCAGGGTCCTCGACGACGGGTCCGAGGTCCACAGCTTCCAGACTTTGGTCAAACTGCTCAGCACCGTCGTGCGCAACGTTTGCCGTGTGCCCATCGATGGTCCCAATGCCTCGACATTCGAGGTCGTCACTACGCCGAACGCGAAGCAACAACGCGCCTACGACCTTTTGGAGACCATCGCGGTGTAGACAGAACGGCGAAGTCGATTCTTGCGAAATCCTCTAATATTATCAGGACATCTCTCGGAAATTGCCGGGGAACTTCAG
>JBDREN010000165.1:0-10134 GCA_043819795.1 Elusimicrobiota bacterium | reverse complement strand
CCGTCTCCGGTCCAGGAAAAGCCGGCGCCGAAGGCTGCCGCCGCTCCGTCTCCGGTCCAGGAAAAGCCGGCGCCGAAGGCTGCCGCCGCTCCGTCTCCGGTCCAGGAAAAGCCGGCGCCGAAGGCTGCCGCTGCTCCGTCTCCGGTCCAGGAAAAGCCGGCGCCGAAGGCGGCCGCCGCTCCGTCTCCGGTCCAGGAGAAGACGGCCGTTTCCGAGCGGCCCGTCGCGAGCTCTCCCTTGGAGCGGACGGTCTCCCTGGGGATCGGGCCGACTCCCTCGCCCGTGCCGGAGAAGGCTCCCGCCGCGGAGGCCGACCTTGGAGAGATATCCGAGGCGCTAAGGCTCAAGATGCCCGCTTCCGATACGGAACAGGCGCCGCAGGAGCCGGGGCCGCAGGATACTCCCAAGTCGGGAGCAGCAAGAGGCCCGGTCTGGCCCGTCTGAGACGCATCGTGCTTCGATCCATTAAGATCGTTTCCTTGTGCCTCGTCGTGTCGCTCGGGGTTTCCGCCGCGGCCCTGAGCGCTTCGTTTTTCCCCGACAGTCCCTTCTCCGACAAGGCCGCCGGAACGACCGGAGCGGCCTTCCTGAAGCTTCCGGCCGGAGCGCGCGCGGTGGCCCTGGGGACCTCGCAGGTGGCCGCCGTCGCTGATTCCGAGGCGATCTTCTGGAACCCCGCCGGGCTCGCCCGCATGGAGGAGGCGGGCCTTTCCGAGGCCAGCCTCAGCTACAACGCCCTGCTGGAGACGTCATATTCCGGATCGGCGGCCTATGCTCGGCCGTTCGCGGGTCGGCGCGGGGTGCTGGGGGCGGCGTTCGTGTATTTCTCGCAGAGCGCGATCCAGGGTTATGACACTCTCGGCAATCCCTCCGACGAGTTCACTCCGAGCGACTTCGCCTTCTCGGCCGCTTACGCGAAGAAGCTTTCGAACCTTTGCCTGGGCGGCGCGGTGAAGCTCATCCGCAGCCAGATCGACGACGCCTCGGGGACCACCTTCGCCATGGACATCGGAGTCCAGGCCGAGCGGGTCACCGACGTCGGTCAAGGGGCGCTGGACTTGGGGGCGAGTATCCGGAACTTCGGACCCGCCATCCAGACGGGAAGCGTCTCGGATCCGCTGCCGTTCAAGTTCCAAGCCGGAGCGCTCTGGCATATCAGCCCCAACGTCAACGGTCTGCTGGACGGCCATCTTTCGGTGGACGATGATCCCTACGTCAGCTTGGGTCTCGAGGCGAACTATCCCTTCGGGGAGACTATGAAGGGATCCGCGCGGGGCGGCTACAACGTCCGCAATACGCGCGACATCGACGGGCTGAGCGGCTTATCGGCGGGATTCGGCCTGGACCTGAGCCGGTTCCGCTTCGATTACGCCTGGGTCCCGATGGGCGAGCTCGGGACGACCCACCGCCTGACGCTGGGCTCCCGCTTCTAGCGCCCGGCCGCGCGCCGGAGCACGCGCAGCATCCGGGAATGGATGCGTCCGTTGGTGGCCAGCGTCTCCTTTCCGAAGAGTCCCGGGTCCGTCCACTCCTTGCCGGAGAAGTCGGTCACTACGCCCCCCGCTTCCTGGACCAGCAGCATCCCGGCCGCGACGTCCCATGGGCTCAGGTGGAACTCCCAGTACCCATCCACGCGTCCCGCCGCCGTCCAGGCGAGGTCGAGCGCGGCCGAACCGCTGCGGCGCACGTCGTGCGAGCGCTCCATGAAGATCCGATAGAAGTCGAGGTAGTAGCGGGCGAGCTTATGGCGGTCGTAGGCGAAGCCGGTGATCAGCAGCGACTCGGAGAGCCTGCCGGCCCGGGAGACGGAGATGCGCCTGCCGTTGAGCGTAGCGCCCCTGTCCCGCTCGGCGAAGAACAACTCGTCGCGGAACGGGTCGTATATCCCCCCCAACAGCGGCCGGCCGCGATGCAGGAGCGCGATCGATACGCAGCAGACCGGGAACCCGTGGGCGAAGTTCGTCGTGCCGTCGATCGGGTCGATGACCCAGGTGTAGTCCGAGCCCTCCGATCGGGGCGCCCGCTCCTCGGCGAGGAAGTCGTGGCCGGGGAAGCGGCCCAGCACGACGTCCAGGACGCGCTGTTCGGCGGCGCGGTCGGCGGCCGTTACGAGGTTGGCGCGTCCCTTGTATTCGACGCGGACCTTGCCGAAACGGCGGCGCATGACGGCGCCCGCTTCGCGGAGGGCGCGCAGCAGGGTGCGGCGCAACGCCGCCGGCGACTCGCGGCGTCCTCGCGCGGAGATCGCCTTGGCCAGGCCCGCGCCGGTGAACCGCGAGGCCTCGACGGCCGGCTCGACGCCGTGCCGACGCAGGGCCTCCGAGGTGATCGGCCCGATGGAGGCCGCTCGGGCCCCGCTGTGGAGGAATCGCCGGGCGCGCTCCGGCGAAACCGCCTCCATGAAGCGATCCACCGTCGAGGCCGAGGTGAACGTGACCCAATCCGCGCCGCCGTCGCCCAGGAGGCCGCGCAGGCGCCTGGCGCCTACCCGGTCCGCGACGGTCCGGTAGGCGGGCGCGACGAGGACGTGGGCGCCTGCTTTCCGGAGCATGCGCGGCAGGACCTCTCGCGCGACGCGGGCTCGCGGGATCAGGATTCTGCGCCCGCGGAGCGGGCCGGTGCCCGGCCCCCTTGGGGGTGGCGTTGGGGTCGTGGTGCGGCGCCCGCGGAGCGGGCCGGTGCCCGGCCCCCTTGGGGGTGGCGTTGGGGTCGTGGTGCGCAGACTCCTAGGGTTTCTTCCGGCGCCGTCAGGCGAACGCGTGATATGCCGCGCGAGCGCGGCCGCTTCGTGCTCCTCCGGGATTAGCACTCCTTTCCATCCGTGCTTCCGGAGCTCTCGCGCCGTGCCGGGGCCGATCGCGTATACAAACCGGGGCCTGCGAGGCGTGCCGTCCCGCGTTCGCGAGCCTGTCCTCCCGAGGACCGCGCGGGCGCGCTTGAAGAAGGCGCGCACTCCGTTGGCGCTCGTGAACACGAGCGTGTCGTAGGATGAGAGGATGCTCAGGGCCGTGTCGAGCGGTCTCCAGCTGCGTGGCGGGACGATGCTGATGACGGGCGCCAGAAGCACGCGGGCCCCGAGACGGCGCAGCGGCCCGGCGAGACCCGCGGCCTGGCCGCGCGGGCGCGTGACGACGACCGTCTGATCTTTGAGAGCCTTCACCGATAAGTCCAATAGATCCAGAAGCGGGGCGTGGCCCCGATGTCAACTTTATCACTTTGGAGCCGCGCCTTTCCAGGAGCGGCCGGCGGCCCCCCCGCGGGGGGCTGCCTATGTCGGGGGCGATGCCTCTGCCCCTCCTATTTCCGCGTCCCTCCCCGTGGGGGAGGGGCGCGGACCTGGGTCCCTCGCGTCTATCCGACCCGCCCCCGATTGGGTCTAAGGTCCCGTCTTGCGCCGGACAAAATATCTTATAATGAGTCACATATGAGCTTCGGCTGGTTTAAGAAGAAAGAGTGCAAGCCCGCTGGTCCCAGGGCGCCGCAATCCACGAATACCGCCGCCCAGGGGAGCGCGTCAAAGACGATCAAGATCAGCCGGCTTCTGCGCGACGACCTCATCGTCGGCGCCCCGGCCGGCGTCGGCAAGGAGCAGCTCATTGAGTTCCTCGTCAAGCGTCTGTGCGAGAGCTTTTCGGTGCACGAGTTCGAGCCGTACCTCACGAAGGTCCTCGAGCGGGAGCAGGGGATCAGCACGACGCTCGATACGGGCCTGGCCGTCCCGCACGCCCGCATGGACGGGCTCGACCGGATCGCGGTGATCTTGGGGCTCGTGCCGGAAGGCATGCCCGACCCCAAACAGCCTGACTTGGTCATCCGGGCGATGTTCTTATTCTTCTCCCCCAACCGCCAGGAGGCGTTCACCCAGCACCTGCATCTGCTGCGCGGCGTTTCGTCCCTTTTTCAGCCGGAGTTCATCGATGAGGTCCTGCGCGATCCTTCCGGCCCCGCCGTCATGAGGCTGATTCAAGGTAAAGAATCCGCCGATTGATGGGCCCAGCCCAACCTCCCTCCGGCGCGCCCAACTCGCAGCGCGTGACCGAGGTGGTCGTCCTGACCACGGCGATGCTCACGTTCATCTCGTTCTGGCGCGCGGCCGCGATCGTCCTCTGCGACATGGCCTCCACCATGTATTACGTCGCGGGCATCGTGGAGCAGGCCGTGGGTCCTGTCGCTCCTTGGACGATCCTCTGCGTCATGCTTTTCTCGAGCTGCGTGCTCGCCATGTACGTCGAGGGATCGGTCATGTTCGTCCGCGGCGGCGTCTATCGGGTCGTCAAGCAGGCCATGGGCTCCCCGGTGGCCAAGCTCTCGGTCTCGGCGTTGATGTTCGGCTTCGTGCTGACCGGGCCCATCAGCGCTGTCTCGGCGGGCCAGTACCTCGCCGGCCTGCTCAACAGCTTCATGCCGTACGCGAGCCCGGACTGGAGGCTGGACCCGAACGGGTTCTCCGTCGTCTTCGCGCTGCTCGTCACAGCCTACTTCTGGCGCCAGAACATCAAGGGCATCGAGGAGTCCTCCGGCAAGGCGCTCAAGATCATGCAGCTGACCTCCGTGATGGGCGTCGTCCTCCTCGTCTGGGGCGGCTGGACGCTCTACGTCAGGGACGTGTCGCTGCCGCCGTTCAAGCCGGTATTCACCGCCGAGGGGCTCGGGTGGCTCGAGCGCTTCGATTGGGTGAAGGCCATCGGGCCTCTCGGGGTCATGATCGCGATCGGCCATTCCTTCCTGGGGATGACCGGGGCCGAGACGCTGGCCCAGGTCTACCGGGAGATGGAGGCCCCCAAGGTCGCCAACCTCAAGCGGGCCGCGCTCGTCATCTTCGTGGCCGCGGCCACCCTGACGACGTTCAGCGCGTTCCTCGGCGTGATGCTGCTCCCGGCGGAGGTCCGGCTCGAGTACATCGACAACCTGCTGGCGGGGGTCGCCCTCGGGCTTGAGGGGCCGCTGTGGGCGCGGCAGCTGTTCCACGTGTTCATCGTCGTCGTCGGGGTGCTGATCCTCTCGGGAGCCGTCAATACCTCGATCGTCGGGGCCAACGGCGTGATGAACCGTCTGGGCGAGGACCGCATCCTGGCGGAGTGGTTCCGGTGGCTCCACCCCCTGTACGGGACGACCCACCGCATGATCAACCTGCTGATCGCGCTCCAGGTCGTCACCATCCTGGCGTGCCGCGGCAACGTCTATTATCTCGGCGAGGCGTACGCCTTCGGGGTGATCTGGAGCTTCATCTTCATGGCGCTGGCAGTCCTGTCTTTGCGCTTCAAGACCTCCTACGGGCGGGACTGGAAGGTCCCGCTGAACCCGCGGATCGGGGGCCGCGAGGTGCCGTTGGGGATGATGCTGATCCTCGGCATCCTGCTCATCGTCGGGCTCCTGAACCTCCTCACGAAGAAGACGGCCACGATCTGGGGCGGGGCCTTCACGATCGGTTTCTATCTGCTGATACTCTTCTCCGAGCATCTTCACGAGCGGGGCCGGATGGCCGCCGAAGGGCACCGCGAGAAGCTCAATCAGCGCCATGAAGCCGACATCTCGAAAGCCGTGCGGACCGGCGGCGACAAGCGCTGCGTTCTGGTCGCGATACGGAACCCCTCGAACACGTACGCTCTCGGCAAGGTCCTCGAGGAGGCCGATAACGATACGACCGACATCGTCGTCCTGCATACGAAGGCCGCCCACACGATGACGTCCGGCGAGGAGGGCATGGGCCCCAACGAGGAGATCCTTTTCACGAACGTGATCTCGCTGGCCGAGAAGCACGGCAAGACCGTCAAGCCGCTGCTCGTGACCTCGCACGACCCGTCCTACGCGGTCGCGCAGGCGGCGCAGGCCGTGGGGGCGCGGGAGGTCGTGATGGGCATCTCGCGGCGCCTGGGCGCCGAGGCCCAGATCGAGCGCTTGGCGATGACGTGGGGCGCTCTGGGGCAGGGGTTCGCGGAGCCCATCCGGGTGCGCGTCCTGTGGCCGAGAAACAGGTCCATGGAAGCCGAGCTGACGTGACCGAGCATAGCGCAGGAAATGGTCGCGTCGATCGGCGTGGGAGGCGACCATGATCTTTAGGATCACCAAGCACGGAGAGCCCGTGCTGAAGAAGAGATGTGAGCCATTGGACTACGCCGGTATCAAGAAGGACCTGCCGAAGCTGCTGAAGAATATGTGGGAGACGATGTACGCGGCCAACGGCGTCGGGCTGGCGGCCCCCCAGATCGGGCTCTCGCTGCGTCTTTCGGTCATCGACGTGAAGCCCGAGGGCGAGTCCGCGCCCCTGGTCCTGATCAACCCCGAGATCGTGTCCCATGAGGGGACGATGCTGGAGGAGGAGGGCTGCCTTTCGGTGCCGGGGCTCTACGCCAAGGTGAAGCGGTACGGCAAGGTCCGGGTGCGGGCCCTGGACGAGAACGGAGAGCCCTGGGAGCGGACCGGCACGGGGCTGCTCGCTCGCGCGTTTCAGCACGAGGTGGACCACCTCGACGGCAAGCTGTTCGTGGACCACCTCGGTCTCGTCGAGAAGCTGAGGGTGGCGGCGATCCTGAAGGACCTCAAGAAGACCTGGAAGTGAAGATCCTTTTTCTCGGCTCTCCGGCGGTGGCGGTCCCCTTCCTTGAGGAATGCGTGAAGCTCGGGGACCATTCCGTGGAGGCGGTCGTGACGCGGCAGGACCGGCCGTCGGGTCGGGGGCTTCTCCTGAAGCCCCCTCCCGTCAAGGAGGCCGCGCTGCGGCTCGGCCTGCGCGTCCTGCAGCCCCGCAAGCCCTCATCCGCGGTCCCGGAGCTGAGGGCGCTGGCGCCCGATCTCGCTGTGGTCGTCGCCTACGGCCACATCGTCAAGCCGGATGTGCTCGCGGTCCCTCGCCTGGGGCTTCTGAACGTGCACTTCTCCCTTCTGCCGAAATACCGGGGTGCGGCTCCGGTCCAATGGTCGCTGATCCGGGGCGAGAGGCGCACCGGCGTCACGCTGTTTTGGCTCGACGAGGGGATGGACACCGGCCCGGTCCAGCGGATCGCCGGCGTCGACGTGGGACCCGATGAGGACGCCCTCGAGCTCTTCGGGCGTCTCGTGGAGCTCGGCGTGCGGGAGCTCCGGGCGGCTCTCGCGGACTTGTCGGCCGGCCGGGTCCGCCGCGAGCCCCAGGCCGGGGAGCCCAGCCTGGCCCCGAAACTCAAGCCCGAGCAGGCGCGTATACATTTCGGGATGCCCGCCGATGAGCTGCACAACCGGGTCCGCGGTCTGCGCGCCGGGCCGAAGGCCACTCTTGAGGTCGTGGCGCAGGGGCGGCCGGCGCCTCTCCGGGTGGCGGTTCTAAGGACGGGGAGAGAGGAATCCGCCGGGAAGCGCCCCCCGGATGGGCCGGCTCCTGAGGCCGTCCCCGGCCGCATACTGCGCATTGAACGCGAAAAAGGAATTTTGATACAATGCGATCCTGGCCGTCTGTGGGTCCGAGAAGTCCAGCCTGAAGGGAAAAAGCAGTATTTTGCGGCGGATTTTCTCAACGGTATGCGCTTGCGCGCGGGCGACCGCCTTGAGGCGGTCGCATGAGGCTGTGCCCTTGCTGGGGCGGACATGGTGAAGAGCGGTAAGAGCCAGATCACTCGCATCGAGGTCGTGGGGACCCTGGCGCTCCTGGCGGTGTTCGGGTTCTTCATGTTCTTGTGGGGGATCGAGGGGATCGTCCACAACCGGGCGGTGCAGATCGTACCCGACATCACGGGCAAGTCCATTCAAGGGGCGCTCGACGCTCTGGCCCCGCTAAAGTTGGCGCTTATGAAGGATAGTTCGGAGTTCAACAGCGCGGTCCCGATCAGCTCGATCCTGCGGCAGCGGCCGCCGGCCGGCACGAAGGTCCGCGAAGGGAAGGCCATCCGCGTCGTGGTGAGCCAGGGCGGCGAGACGGTCTTCACCCCGTCGATCGCGGGACTGCCGCTTCGCAACGCTGAGATGATGCTGCGCCAGAGCCAGCTGATCCTCGGAGAGGTCACGGAGTCCTATTCCCTCCGCCTCGACAAGGGACTTGTCCTGTCGCAGGACCCGCAGGCCGAGTCGAGCGTCGAGCGGAACTCGTTGGCGAACGTCGTCGTTTCGGCCGGCCCCCCTCCCGAGGGGATCGTGCTGATGCCGGACCTGCCGCGCAAGAACGTCGCGGAGGCCTCCCAGTGGGCGTCATCGGTGGGGGTCCCGCTGACGATCGAGAAGGATCCGAGCTCGCTGTTCCCATACGGCACGATCCTGGCGCAGGACCCGCAGTCCGACGCGGTCGTGACCGAGGACACCCAGGTCAAGCTTACGATCAGCGGCCGACCGTCGGACGGGGGCGACTCGGCGACGATGGTCAGTTTTCAGTATCAGGTCCCGCAGGGCAGCTCCGAAAGCCTCGTCCGCATCGTGATGGTGGACCAGCACGGGGAGCGCGAGCTGTTCAACGGGCTGCGCGTGCCCGGCAGCAAGATCGATCTGGCGATTCCCGAGGGCGGGCACGCCCGGATGAAGATTTTTCTCAACGGTATCCTGGTCGAGGAGCGCGACCTTTGAGGGGCCGACGGATGCGAGCTCTTTGACGTGAGCCGCCATCGCGCGCGAAGGCCGAGGCCGGACGGACGGGTCCGCATCGTGCCCTCGCTGCTGGCGGCGGACTTCGCGGCCGTGGGGCGGGATCTGGCGCCGCTGGCCGCGGCCGGCGCGCGATGGGCTTCGGTGGACGTGATGGACGGCCATTTCGTGCCGAACCTGAGTTTCGGCCCGGATCTGGTGCGCGCCCTGCGCCGGAAGGCCGGCGTCTATCTCGACGCCCATCTGATGGTGGACGCCCCCGGGATGTTCGGCCCCTTGTTCGCCGGGGCGGGCGCCGACTGGGTGACGTTCCACGTCGAGGCGTGCCGGCGGCCGCGGCCGCTTCTGCGCCGGCTCAGGAGCCTGGGCGTCGGGGTCGGTCTGGCGGTCAAGCCGGGGACGCCGGCCGATGCGTTGATACGCTATCTTGAGGACGTGGACCTCGCGCTCGTGATGACGGTCGAGCCCGGTTTCGGCGCCCAGGAGTTCTTGGTGGACATGCTGGAGAAGATCCGGGCGGTGCGCCGGGCGATCGACCGCCGGCGTCTTCCGGTCTGGCTGCAGGTGGACGGGGGCGTCAACGCCGGCACGGCGCCCCTCGTGGCCGCGGCCGGCGCGGATTCGATCGTCGCCGGGACCGCGGTATTCCGGGCCAAGGACCCGGTGGCAGCGATGAGGGCTCTGCAGAAGAGCGCGCAGAGGGCCTTCGACGGCGGCGGCGGCGGAAGTCGGAAGATTTAGAAACAGAAGTCGGAGGAGGAGTCAACATGGCTGTGGTAATCAGACTACAGCGGGTCGGAAAACCGAAACAGCCCTATTACAGGGTCGTGGCGGTGGACAGTCGCGTTCACGCCAAGCGCAAGCCGATCGAGATTCTCGGCTCGTACAACCCGCGTGCGGACAAGGCGAAGGACAAGGTCCAAGTCAAGCAGGACCGCATCGAGTATTGGCTTAATATCGGGGCGAAGCCGTCGGAGACGGTGGCCACCTTGCTGAAGGCGGCTTCCAAGAGGGTCGCGGAAGACGCGCAGGCGGAAGCCAAAGCCGCGGCTGAGGTGGAAGCCAAAGCCGAGGCCGAGACCAAGGCCGATTCGGCGGCCGAGACCGATCCCGAGGCGGCGGCCGATGAGGAGAAGGCATGAAGGAGCTCGCGCTCTATCTCGCCAAGAACCTCGTCGATGCTCCAGACAAGGTGGAGATCAGCGCCGCCGATGAGGGCAAAGTCACCCGGTTGAGCATGCGGGTCGCCGACGAGGACAAGGGCAAGATCATCGGCAAGCAGGGCAAGGTGATCAAGGCGATTCGCTCCGTCGTCGGCATCGCCGGGATAAAATCCCGACGCAAGGTGCTTTTGGATCTGGAGTAGTGGCGAAGAGGCGTAAGCCGCTTCTCCGGGTCGACGTCGTCACGCTGTTTCCGGAGATGTTCGACGGCGCGATGACGCTGAGCATCCTCAAGCGCGCCCGGGACAAGGGGCTGCTCGAGCTGTCCTTCACGAATCCGCGCGATTTTGCGACGGACCGGCACAAGACCGTCGACGACCGGCCGTTCGGCGGCGGCGCGGGGATGGTGCTGATGGCCGAGCCGATG
>JBDREN010000164.1:0-16006 GCA_043819795.1 Elusimicrobiota bacterium | reverse complement strand
CCGCCTCCCCCACCGGCACGGCCGCCGGCGGCGCGGGCCGCGCCCGCTCGCCGAACGAATCGGGCGCCGGCGGCGGCTCGGGCGGGACCTCGACGGGCCGCGGGGGCGTGGGAGCCGGAGTCGGGACTTCCGGCGGGGCCGAGACCTTCGTCGGGGCGGAGGCTCCGGTCGTGGGTGGCGCGGCGGCCGACTGCGGGGCGCGTGCCGGCCCCGGCCGAGCCAGGACGAACGGCTTGGTCAGATCGATCTCGATGGGCAAGGGCGGCAGGGGCGGGGCCAGGTGTCCGAAGCGGCCGATCAGGAACCAGAACGCCGCGTGCGCCGCGAGCGAGAGGACAAGGCAGTTCTTGAACAGAGCGGACGACGGGTTCACCGCGCCCGGACTTCCAGCCCGATCTTTCGCACGCCGGCCCCGCGGATCACGTCGAGCAGGCCGACGATCTCGCCGTACGCGATCGCCTGGTCCGCCGACATGGTGACGTGCGTATCACCGGGGCCTGCGGCCTGATGCCGGAGCTCGCTCGCGAGCTCCGAGCGCGTCACTTTCTTCCCTGAGAGGAATATCTCGCGCCGATTGTTGTAGACGACCGGCACGGACTCCACGGTCGCGCGCTCCTGGTGGACGGCCTGGGGCACGTCGACCTTGATGGAGCGGCGGTGGATCAGCGGCGCCGTGGCCATGAAGATGATGAGCAGGACGAGGATGATGTCCACCAGCGGCGTCACGTTGATGGCGGTGATCGGCTGCTCGTCGCCGCCGTTCGTGGACGCCGTCATTTGCCGCCCCCCTGGGCCTCGCGGGCCCGGGCCTGGAGCATCCGCCCCAGCGACTCGGTCCCGGCAAGGAGCTCCTTGACCTTGCCCTGGAAGTAGTTGAAGGCAATGACGCAGGGGATGGCCACGAACAGCCCGACGGCCGTCGCGATCAGCGCCTCGGAGAGCCCCTCCATGACCGCCTCAGGGTTGGATCCCTTCCGCGCGAGGTCGTGGAAAGCCTTGATCACGCCCAGCACGGTCCCGAACAAGCCGATGAAGGGGGCGTTGTTGCCCAATGTCCCGAGGATCAGCAGGCGGCGCTCCAGCCCCACCTTCTCGATGAGGGTCGCCGCGACCAGATGGTCCGCGACGCTCTCCGCCCCCTGGCGGACCCGCGCGAAACCCGCCTGCAGGACGCGTCCGGCGGCCCCCCCGTGCGCCCGCACGACCTTCCCCATCGCCTCGAGATCCCCGCCGGGATCGCCCGCCAGCGCCTCGCGCAGCCGGGTCAGATGCCCCCCCTCCCGCCAGAGCACGATCGCCCGCTCGAGGATGACGGCCCCGGCGACGACCGAGCAGATCAAGAGCAGGTAGATGACCCACTCTCCGCCCGTCAGCGCCAAGGTGTTCAGAAATGTCAGGTTCATCGCGCGACTCCTTCAGCGGTATCCCCGCTGTTCTTGGACTGTTGCAGACGCAGCAGCGCCGAGCAGAGCGCCGCCTTGACGATGGGGTCCTGCTCCGTGTCCAGCTGCCGCATGAGCCGGCGGTACTCGTCGTCGCCGCCCAGTTCGCCGAGATACGTCGTCGCCATCGCCCGAGTGAGCCAATCCGGGTCCTGGTACATGCGCAGGAGGATCTCCCGGCCGTAGATGTCCCCGGCCCGCCACATGGCGACGGCCGCGTGGGCGCGCAGGGCCGGGGAGGCGTCGTTGCGCGCCGTGTTGGAAATGAGGAACTGGACCGAGGGCCCTCCCATCACGACCAAGGCCTCCAGCGCCCCGAAGCGAACGGTGATGTTCTGGTCGTTGATGGCTCCCTGGAAAAGGCCGAGATAGCGCTGGTCTTTCGTGTAGGCCAAGGCGACCATCGCCGCCGCCCGGGTCTGGACGTTCGTGCCGAGACGCGCCACCCGCTCCAGCTCGTTTGCCAGCGCGAAGTCCTTGACCCCCGCGAGCCCTTCGGTGAGCAGGAAGCCCAGCTCGGTGTAGCGCGTCTTGAGCTTGAAGCCGGTCGCCGTGGACAGCTTGCTGAGGCTGGCCATCGAGGCGTCGAGCCGGTGCTGCGCCTCGACCCGGGCGTCCGCCCGGTTTCGCAGGAGGCGCAGAAGGTGCATGTTGATCTGGGAATCGATCACGGCTCTCTCCGGGATCTTCATGCGGGGGGCGGTGATGACCAGCGGCTCCAGCTCGAGCAGGTCCAGCGAGTCCACGATGAGCGCGGGCGCGCTCCCGCGCGGGGCTGGGCCCGCAGCCGTCGCCGGCAGCAGCGGGATGAGGATGAGCAGGGCCGCGAGAGCTCTCATGCGCCTTTCCTCGCGAACAGCTTGAGGGCCGCGATGCAGTACTCGGCGACCACGAAATCGTTGCCGGACTCCCGTCCGATGCGCGAGACGAGCAGATCATAATCGTCCGCCGTCCCGAACACGCCCAAGTAGCGCGCCGCCATCGCCCGGACCACCCAGCTTTGGTCGTCAAGCGCCGCGCGCAGGCGCGGCAGCCCCGCCGCGTCCCCGAGACGGGCCAGGACGGCGGCCGCGTAGACGCGCAGGATCGGCTCGGCGTCCCTCGCCGCGGCCGCCGAGAGCAGCGGGACGGCCTTGTCCGGGTGTCCCCAGACCGACAGGGCCTCCATCGCGCCGAAGCGGACGGCCGGATCGAGGTGGACGAGGGCTTCGCGGTAGACATCGAGATGGGCCTCGTCCTTGGCCGAGCCGGCCAGCGCGACGAGGGCCGACGCGCGGACCTCCCCCGATTTGTCCCAGCGGGCCATCGAAACGAGCTTGCGCAGGAAAGCCGGATCGGCATTGCGCGAATACGCCTCCGCCAATGGGACACCGATGTTCAGGTAACGGTTCCGCAGGCTGTAGCCGGTCGGGGAGCCCAGCTGGAGGATCTCGCCCAGGGGAGTGTCCCTCTCCCGGGAGACGTCGACCCGGTAGTCGCCGTGCTTCTCGCCGAGATCGACGAGCGTCGTGATGATGTGGGGGTCGCTCTGAAGCACGGGGGGCAGCGGCGCGCGCTTCTCCCCCAAGTCGATGATCTGATCGGGGGCGTAGTCGCCGGGGTGGACGCAGCCGAAGAAGGCCGCCAAGCAGACGGCCAGCGCCGGCAAAAACCTTATGGACATGCGCGCCACATAGTCATTCTAAATTCTTCTGGGCCCGCATACAATCCGCAATCCATCACATTAGGGAAAGGAAAGAGAAGCCGCCCGGCGCAGCGGACGCCGGGCGGCGGTATCCGGGCGATCTACGGGGCTCTTAAGCAGCCGTCCAAGCCGTCACTGCCGAGAGCTTCGAAACTCAGCCCTGAGGTCCACATCGGTCAAAGGCCCGCGATCGAGTTCAAGGCGAACTCGATGAGCATTTGTGCGTCCTCTTCCGCGATCTTCTTGCCGCGCTGGGCCTCGACCTCGTTGATGAACGCCTTCAGGATGTTCTCGGCGGGCTTCGCCTTGCCCCTCTCTGCCGCGGCCGCGGCGTTCACAGCCTTGCTCGCGAGCGAGTTTGTCGTCCCCTTGGGCAGGCCGACGGATCCGACCAAGTCCGCCAGGTCCGCCACCGAGTCCACGCAGCCGTTCACGTCAGCGTCGCGGCCGGAGGCGTCCTGGTCCGGGCAGCCGTCGGAGGCGTTCGAAATCCCGTCGCCGTCCCGGTCGGGGTCGCAGGCGTCGCCGAACCCGTCGCCGTCCATGTCGGCCTGATTCGCGTTGGGCGCGGCCGGGCAGTTGTCCACGTCGCCGCAGACCCCGTCGCCGTCGGCGTCGTTGGCCGCGTCGTTGGGGCACGCGTCGCAGGCGTCCGGGATGCCGTCGGCGTCGGCGTCGGCGTTGTCGTCGTGGCCGGGGCACCGGTCCACGTCGCCGCAGACCCCGTCGCCGTCGGCGTCGTTGGCCGCGTCATTAGGACACGCGTCGCAGGCGTCGGGTTGCAGGTCCCCGTCCGCGTCGTCGTTGTCATTGTGCCCGGGGCACTGGTCCACGTCGCCGCAGACCCCGTCGCCGTCGGCGTCGTTGGCCGCGTCCTTAGGCCCCGCGTCGCAGGCGTCCGGGATGCCGTCGGCGTCGGCGTCGGCGTTGTCGTCGTGGCCGGGGCACTGGTCCACGTCGCCGCAGACCCCGTCGCCGTCGGCGTCGTTGGCCGCGTCGTTGGGGCACGCGTCGCAGGGGTCGCCGGCCCCGTCGCCGTCGGAGTCCGTCTGATCCGGGTTCGCGGCGTCCAGACAGTTGTCCTCTTCATCGGGCACGCCGTCGCCGTCCGCGTCCGCGGCCGCCCCTGGGGCGAATTTCTGTATGCGGTTGTTGTTGTAGTCCCCGACGTAGACGTTTCCGTCGGAGTCCACGGCGATGCCGGTGGGATAGTGGAACTGGCCGTCCTCCGTGCCCCACCCCGCGTGGCCCGGGCCGTCTCCTCCCCACAGCGACAGGAAGTCGCCTTCGGAGGTGAATTTCTGCACGCGGTTGTTGTACTGATCCGAGATGTAGACGTTCCCGGATGGATCCGTGGCGACGCTGTAGGGCCAGTAGAACTGGCCGTCTCCTGAGCTGCTGCTCCCTCCCCACTGAGTCAGGAAAGTCCCATCGGAGGTGAATTTCTGGAGATAGTAGTCCGCGACGTAGACGTTCCCGTCCAGGTCCACGGTTATGCCCCAAGGCTGACTGAACTCACCGCGTCCGCTATAGCCCTTGCTCCCCCACTTCGTCAGGAAGGTGCCGTCGGAGGTGAATTTCTGGATGCGGCGGTTGTAGCGATCCACGACGTAGACGTTTCCGGCTGAGTCCACGGCTACGTCGGCTACCTGATCGAACTGGCCGTCTCCGGAGCCTTTGCTTCCCCACTTCGTCAGGAAGGCGCCGTCGGAGGTGAATTTCTGGACGCGGTGGTTGAACCAGTCCGCCACGTAGACGTTGCCGGACGGGTCCACGGCCACGCCGTGGGGAGAATAGAACTGGCCGTTTCCCGAGCCTCGGCTTCCCCACTTTGTCACGAAGGCTCCGTCGGAGGTGAATTTCTGGAGGCGGTCGTTATAATCCACGACGTAGAAATGATCCCCGGTCGGGGACACGGCTATCCCATAGGGGTAGAAGAACTCGCCATCCTCTTGACCCATGCTTGCCCATCTCGTCAAGAAGGCGCCGTCTGAGGTGAACACCTGGATGCGGCCGTTATAGGCATCCGCAACGTAGACCTTTCCGGATGGGTCCACGGCCACGCCGCGGGTCTCATAGAACCGGCCGTCCGTAGTCCCGTATCCCCCCCACATCTTCAAGAAGGCGCCTTCGGATGTGAATTTCTGGATGCGGTGGTTGCGTCCGTCCGCGACGTAGACATTCCCGGATGAGTCGAAGTCTACGCCGAAGGGATAGCTGAACTGGCCGTAACCCGAGCCTTGGCTGCCCCATTTCATCAGGAAGGCGCCGTCGGAGGTGAATTTCTGGATGCGCTGGTTGCGTTGATCCACGACGTAGACATTCCCGGATGAGTCCACGCCTACCCCGCAGGGGTTATTGAACTCGCCGTCTCCTGCGCCCAGGCTTCCCCACTTCGCCAGGAAGGAGCCGTCGGAGTCGAATTTCTGGACGCGGTGGTTGTTCTCTTCCACGACGTAGACATTCCCACCTGAGTCCACCGCTACGCCGCGGGGTCCGGAGAACTGGCCGTCTCCCGAGCCGCTGCTTCCCCACTTCGTCACGAAGCCGCCGCTGGAGTCGAACTTCTGGATGCGTTGGTTGCCGGCATCCGCGACGTAGACATTCCCGACTGCGTCCACGGCTACCCCCCAACTGTTGCTGAGCTCGCCGTCTCCCGAACCTTGGCCTCCCCACACTGCCAAGATGGTGCCGTCGGAAGCCAATTTCTGAATCTGGTAGGTCCCATCTGCGACGTAGATATTCCCGGCAGAGTCCGCGGCGATGGCGGAGGGATAGTAGAAATACCACTGCTGCGCGGGAATCCTCCATAGGAGTTCAGGCGGAGCCTGGAGCGCCCACGCGACCGAAGCCGCGGCAACCAAGAAACCGGCCCACAACACTTTTCTTACTGTCCTTGTCATTTCAGTTCTCCTCACCTTAGGGGCGGCTTCGTTCAATACTATGGGTAACACGGATATGCTGACTTGTCACGGACAAATTGCCGACAATGATATAGAAATAAAGCTTATATAATCAGCAGAATATTTTTATGTCAGTTCCTCCCCGGGTGTGGTTGTGCGTGCATTCAGGTCGGATGGGGTCTGCGGGAGAGCATCCTCAGGCGCGGCGGGAGGCGGACCTTCGTGCCAAGCCCATAACGCGGAGGACGGCGATGGCGGCGGCCTCGCCGTGCCAGGCTCGCCAGGGAAAGGGGTTAGGGCTTGGTGCCGGCACGAGGGCTGGTCTTATACCTGGCGCGAGATCCGGCGCGGGCGCGTCTTTTCTCGCGCTGGTCCCCCGCGCAGGATCGGCCAGCCGAGAAGGCCGCCGAGATTCTTTTCGATAGCGCGGGCCTTCCCGACCAGCACGATGAGCATGCGGTCCGGGTCCATGTATTCCCGCGCCGCCCGCCGCGCCTGCGCGGCCGTGACGCCGAGGATATTCTTCGCGAAGGCGTCCAGGTGGTCGGGGGGCAATCCGTGCAGCAGCTCGTGCCGCACGAGGCGGGCGACGCCTTCCTGGGTCGCCAGAGCGCGCGCGAATTCGCCGATGAGCACGTTCTTGGCCGCTTTGAGCTCATCGCCGGTGACCAGCTCTTCCCGCATGCGCCGAAGATGGCCGAGTACGGCCTCGAGAGCCTCCCGGGTGACTTCCGTGCGGACCTGCGTCTTGACCAGGAACGTCCCCGCCATGCGATGCGCGTCGAGCGACGACTCGACACTGTATGTGTAGCCTTTCATCTCGCGCAGATCCACCCAGAGCCGCGAGGAGATCAGCCCCCCGAGGACCATGTTCGCGACCAGCAGGGGATAGTGGCGGGGATGCCGCTCGGTGAGCGCGAGGCCGCCGAGACGCAGCGCCGCCTGCACGGAGCCGGGGCGGTCGCGCAGGATGATGCGGCGGCCGCCCTCCGGGACCGGGTCCGGCGGGGGCGGAGGCGGGACGGGCGGCGCGTCGACGGGCCTCCAGGAGGCGAACGACCGGCGCAGTTCCCGCCGGAGCCTTCCCTGCGTGATGTCTCCGACGACGACGAGACTCGCGTTGCCGGGGAAGAAGAGGCGCTCATGCAGGCGCTTCAGGCGAGCGCCGGTGATCCGCGAGATCGAATCTTCCGTCGCCGAAACGACTCCGTAAGGATGGCCGCCGAAGACGCCTTCATGAAAGGCGACCGAGGCCAGGGCATCCGCCCGGCCGCGCAGCAGCCTGAGCTCGTCGAGCATGTTCCGCTTGCGGATGGCGATCTCCTTGGATGGGAAAGCCGGCCGGAGCGCGACCTCGGCCAAGAGATCGAACATCCCGCGGGCATGCTCGGCCAGGGCGAACGCGTCGATGATGATGTGGTCTTTGGTCGCGAAGGCCTCGATGTCCCCCCCGAAGGACTCCGCCTTCTCGGCGACGTCCTTGGCGCCGCGCTTCCTGGTCCCTTCCGTAAGCAGCCTGGCGCAAGCGTCGGCGAGTCCCGCGTCCTCGGCCGGGACGGACGCGCTCCCGCCCCGAACGGCCAGGCTCGCGGTCAAAAGCGGGAAGCGGCGGTCCTGAACGAATACGATCTCCAAGCCGTTGTTAAGCCTGAATCGCTCGCGATTGACCGCTTTGGGGGCCTTGAGCGCTCCCCTCGCCGGGCGTTTTGGGAAGGGGGTCACCGCTTCCTCCCCGTTTGGAGGATGAATACGTTGGCGGCTTCGGGGACCAGATGGGCCGCCGCGGCCCGGCGGATGTCCTGGGGCGTCACGGAGAGAAAGCGGTCGAGCTCTTCGTTCGCTGCGCTCGCATCGCCGTCCAGGAGGGCCGCGCTCGCCAGCGCTCTGGCGCGTCCCCACGGGGTCTGCTGGCGCAGGATCCATTCCGCCCGGAACCTGGTCTTCAGGCGATTGAGGGCCTTTCCCGCCAGGCCGTCGGACGCGATCGCCGACACCTCGGCGTAGACAAGCGCCTTGACCATGTCCGGTCCGGCTTCCGGCTTGCGGAGGATGAAGCCTCCGAAGAGGCCGGGAGCGCGGTAGTCCGCGAAGTCCGAGCCGGGGAAACCCAAGCCGCCCGTGAACGGGATGTCCACCGCCGTGGCCACGCGCTCCTCTTTCACGAGGATCTGGTGCAGCCGCGCGGTCTCGTCCATGAACAGATAGCGCCCGAGCAGGGAGAGCGCGTAGTAGGCCCGGCTGCGGCGCTCGGGCATGCCGCTCCAGACGACGCCCAGCCCGGGCAGCTTGGCGTGGGCGTCGGTGATCGAGAAGATGCGCTCCCCCGCTTGAGGCGGCTCGCTCAAGTCGACGGCGGGCGGCGCCTTGCGGTCGGTGATCCAGCCGAAGTGGCGCGCGACCAGCTTCCGGACCTTGGAGCGGTCGAAATCGCCGACGACGGCGAGCACGGTGTTCGAGGGGCGGTAGTGGTCCGTGAAGAACCGGAGCACATCCCGGAGCGTCGCGCGCTCGAGGTCCTCGAAAGTCCCGAGTATCGGATGGGCGTTGGCCCAGTTGGAGAAGGTCCGGCCGGGGATCTCCGCCTCCAGCAGAGGCATATAGGCCTCGTTGTCGCAGGAAAGGCGCCGTTCTTCCTTGACCACCTCGATCTCGTTGCGCAAGCTCCTCCTCGAGACATCGAGCGCGCCCAGACGGTCGGCCTCCAGCCACAGCGCGAGCGGAAGAGCGCTCGCCGGCAGGCTTTGCTCATAGAAGGTCAGGTCGGGCTCGATCCACGCGTTGCCGTCGCCGCCGTAGCCCTCGACGATCTTGTCGTATTCGCCCTTCGGGGCATGAGCCGACCCTGCGAACATGAGGTGCTCGAAGAGGTGAGCGAAGCCGGAGCGCCCGAAGGATTCCTGCCTGCAGCCCACGGAAACGGCGAGCAGGACCGTGGCGACGGGGACCGCGGGGTCGGGCGCCAGGATCACTCGTAGGCCGTTGGGGAGCGCAAATCGCTCATGCGCGATGCGCGGGTTCCGGGAGGCGGCGCATTTGGGCGCTTTCTTCGATTTCCGGATGCTCATGACAGACTCGGTATGATCGGCGTGCGCCTAATCTTATTAAAAAACGGCGGTCTCTAGCGCGCGCGAGCGAGACTCTTCCCGGAGAGAGAAAGGGCCATAAAGACTCCGATGATGAGCTCAGCTGGGAATTGGCGGTAATATTTGGAGCGGGAGCACCTTTCCTGTGAGGGCGAGGAGCGGCATAGCCCGCTGTCTGAGAACTAAGGAAGCGGTCCTCCTAGCGACGTACTACGCGGGGATCGGCCCGCGCGCCATGGATCGTTCCTACTTAAGGATAGTCCCCTTGCCGGCGAACGGGAGCTTCACCCCCAGCCGGTTAAGCCACCACAGCGAGGCGGCGATCATCGCGGCCGCCATGTACTGGCCGTGCGCCAGGCCCAAGATCAGGTTGTGCGCGTCGTCGTTGCGCAGCGGCTGGACCAGGAAGCGGATGATCCCGTACCCGAGGATCAGGAAGGCGGCCACCTCGCCGTTTGCGGCCTTCTTTCGCTTCAGCCGCAGATGCAGCAACAGCGCGAGCGCCAGGCACGGCACGAATTCGTAGAGCTGCGTGGGGTGAAGGCTGATCCCGTGGGGAGCGGGGCTGACGGGATGGGTGAAGACGATGCCGAACGGCAATGACGTGGGCTTACCGTAGCAGCAGCCCATGGAGAGGCAGCCCAGCCTGGTGATGGCGATCCCCAAAGCTATCACCGGAGCCGCGACGTCCAGCATCGGCAGCACCGGCCGGTTGAGGAACCGGAGCACGAGGAATCCCGCGGCGCTGCCGCCGATGAAGGCGCCCTGCAGCGACATGCCGGCGAAGACGTTGAAGAGCTTGCGGTAGGGGTCAACGTCCAGGAAATAGGAATGGGTCAGCAGATAGTAGACGTGCGCGCCCAGCAGGCCGCCGAAGACCATCCCCGGCCATGCCGTCCAGACCAGGCGAGCCTCGACGTTCCGCCAGCGCGCTTCGTAGAGCATGGCCGGCAGCGAGAAGGCGCAGGCGATCAGCAGCGTCAGGCTCCAGGTCGATCGGATGGGTCCGAGTTCGATGAGGGGGTGCATGCTTGTTTTTCGGCGGGCCGAAGCATGGTAGGATACCAAATACGCGCCCAGCCGCACGCGGACCGTGACACGGACACCGTGACAGAACGGGCCATAAAATGGCATACTTCCGCGATGTATCACTTGTGAGGATATAATGAAAAAATGCCGCTCCGCGCTCAGTCATAAAAGCTGTCTGTCCGTCGGCGCCCTGTCCTGGGGCGCGCTCTTGGTCATGCTCGCGTCCTGCGCGCCGAGGGTCTATCTCGAGACCATGCCGCCGGGCTCTTCCCCGTGGGGCGGAAAGTACGCGATGACGTACAATCCGCCGGAAATGCCGACCGCCGAGCGGGTTCCCGTGACGGTCGCCGTGGTGAACCCCGCCTACAAGGGTCAGGAGCTCTCCGAAAGCTCCCTGGCCGATCCGCTCTACTCCAAGGTGGGCAAAGGCTTTTCCGCCTCGATGGGCAACGATCTGGACAAGATACTCATCGCCAAGGGCGTGACGACGACGGGTCCGTTCGCCTCCCGCGACGAGATCACGTACAACGAAAAGAAGGGCGCCTCGGTCATCCTCGCGCCGCACGTGCTTCTAACGTCACAGATCAAGTACCACGGCGACTTCCGCATGATCGTCAACGGCCCCCCCGGCAACACGATCCGCAAGGCCAAGATCGAGAAGCAGGTCTATAAGTTCTCCAAGGCCTACACCAAGCGGGGCCCCAATTCCGAAAAGGTGAAGAAGCTGGCGCGCAAATGGGCCGTGAAGGTGACGTCCGGCATGCCGTCGAGCGTGACCGACGAATGGGCGAAGAAATTCGCCTCCGGCGAGATGATCGTCAGCTACGACCAGACGGCGCCGAGCCATAGCGCGGGCGCCCACAAGGCGGCCGGCTCGCGGCTCTTCGGCACTCGCTCCAAGAAGACGCGGCAGGGTCGTCTCATCGCCACCGCCGGCTCCGCCGAGGACGCGTCGTTCGGCCTGGCGCGCTTCGAGCGTAACTTCACCATGACGACCAGCGGCTGGATGTACTTCATCATGCAGGAGCCGCTCTCGGGCGAGAAGCTGTGGGTCAAGAAGCTCGAGCTCGACCCCGTCGAAGTGAAGGGGACCGAGGCATACTCTCCGGCCCACAACATCCGCATCGTCAACGACCCCTGCGCCGGCCAGCTGGAGATTCCAGTGGGGCTCAAGCCCGGCGAGAACCTGGTCTTCGACGGCCGCAGCGACGCCATGGCCACGACGATCCAGAATATGTACCCGGTCATCATGGAGAAGTTCGAGACTTATCTCGACCCCGCGGAGATTGAGAGTCTCAAGCAGAAGGCCAAGGAGATCCGCGAGCACAAGGTCTACTGAGCTTCACCGGCTCCTAACCGAGGTCCAAATGCGGATCTGGCTGGCCGGACTTATTCTCGCGCTCGCCGCCCCGGCCGCAGCGGCGCGGTCCCTGATCCTGACCGGGAAAGGGACGACGCGGGTCGTCACGGCGGTTGCGTTCTCCCCGGACGGCGCGCGGATCCTCACGGCGAGCGACGGCACCCTCCACCTTTGGGACGCGAAGACCGGCAAACAGCTCCATTCCTGGCGGGGACACGCGGGCATGGTCCGCTCCGTCGCCTTCTCTCCCGACGGCCGCAAGGCCCTGTCCGGCGGGGACGACAAGGTCGTGAAGCTATGGGATCTGGGGGCCGGAGGCCGCGGCGTGGAGTTTCGCGGGCACCTTTCGCCGGTAAAGTCCGTGGCGTTCTCCCCCGACGGCAAGAGGTTCATTTCCGGCTCCGCCGACAAGACCGTCCGGATCTGGGACGTGGCGTCGGGCGAGACGCGCGCGGTGCTGTCGGGCCACAAATGGCCGGTAAACGCGGTGGCCTACTCCCCGGACGGCCAAATGGCCGCCTCCGCCAGCCTCGACATGAGCGTCCGCCTCTGGGACGCGAGCTCGGGCAAGCAGCTCGCCAACTGCCTCGGACACTCGGCCGACGTCCTCGCCGTCGCCTTCTCGCCCGACGGCAAGACCGTGCTTTCGGGCAGCGGCGATAAGACGCTCCGGCTGTGGGACGCCAAGGCCGGCAAGCAGCTGGCCGTGTGGCGAGGGCACCGGAAATGGGTCACCGCCGCCGCGTTCTCCCCGGACGGACGGCTCGTCGCCTCGGGCAGCCGCGACAACAGCATCCGGCTCTGGGCCGCCGACACGGGAAAGACGATCGCGACCTGGAAAGGGCATATCGGCCCCGTGAACGCGGTCGCCTTTTCTCCCGACGGGGAGACCGTCGTCTCCGGAAGCGACGACGAGACGATCAAGATCTGGCGGGTCCCCGCCGCGGCTTACGCCGGCGGGGATATCCCGAAGCCCACCGCCTCCGCCACGCTCGCGGTCAAGGTGTCCTTCCACGAGCCTTCGGGCGACGACGTGCTGCACGGCGGCAGCAGGGGGACGATCCAAGTCGTCATCAAGAACGAAGGACCCGGCCCGGCCTACGCCCTGCGCGTGGTCCCCAGCCACGCTTCGCTGGCCGGCTTGAGCATCCCCCGCTCCGTGGACGCGGGGGCGCTGCGTCCGGGGCGGTCGGTGACCAAGGCCGTGCCCGTCGAGGCCTCGGAAGAGCTCCCCGCGGGGAAGGTTCGCGTCCAGATCGACGTCAAGGAGGGTAACGGCTTCGACGCCCCGCCCCAGGCGATCGAATTCGAGACCCGGGCCTTCGCGGCGCCGAAGCTCGAGGTCGTCGATATCGCCCTCGCCGGCGACGTGGTGAAGGCGGGCGAAATCACGCGCGTGACGGTGACGGTCAAGAACACCGGCGCCGGTCCGGCAAAGGGGGCCGCCGCGAAGCTCGTGATCGAGAGCCGCGACATCTTCCCCTCCGGCGACAATTCCGCGTCGCTCGGCGACCTCGCGTCCGGCGAAGCCCGCAAGGCGAAGTTCCAGTTCCTCGTCAACAACCGCTTCCAGGGCGGCCGCCTGCCGCTCTCCGCCGAGCTGAGCGAGGCGCGGGGAAGATACGGCGCGACCGTCGCGCTCGATCTCGAGGTCGGCCGCGCGGCTCCTTCCATAAACCTCGTGACCGTTAAGGGGCGGGAGAGCCCTTCCAGCACCGAGCCCGCCGTGCCGGAGTCGGACGTGGACGTGCCGCCGGAGGCCAGCACCCCGGTCGATCCCGACGCCTACGCGGTGGTCATCGGCATCGAGAAGTACCGCGACGTCCCGAAAGTGGAGTACGCCGCGCGCGACGCGCAAGCCGTGCATGCCTACCTCACGAAGGCCATGGGCTACGATCCCCGCAACGTGGCGCTGCTGCGCGACGAGCGGGCGACCCGCACCGATCTGGAGAAATATCTGGGGCGCTGGCTTAAAAACCGCGTGACGGAGAAAAGCCGCGTCTTCGTCTACTACGCGGGCCACGGGGCGCCCAATCCGGCCACCGGCAAGGGCTATCTGATCCCGTACGACGGCGACCCGTCCTACACCGAATCCACCGCTTTTCCGATCAAGCGGCTCTACGCGACGCTGGCCGGTCTTCCGACCAAGGATGTGACCGTCGTGCTCGACGCCTGCTTCTCGGGCGCGGGCGGCCGCTCCGTCATCGCCAAGGGCGCGCGGCCCCTGGTGATTCAGGTCGACAGCGAGAAGAGCGTCGGCGCCAATACCGTAGTCCTTGCCGCCGCGCGCGGCTCGCAGATCAGCACGTTCTACCCCAAGGCCCGGCACGGCCTGCTGACGTACTTCATCCTCAAGGGCCTGCGGGGCGCGGCCGACGCCGGCGGCGACAAGAAAATATCCACCGAGGAGCTGTTCTCCTACGTCGGGCCGAACGTCGAGCGTGAGGCGAGGATCCAGAACGTCGAGCAGACGCCGACGATGCGCGCCGGCGCCAAGGCCCGCAAAGACCGCGTCTGGCTGAGGCTCAAATAATATGGGCGATTTCGCGCGTCATCGCGTGTCGCGGGTCAATCGTTTCGGGACTCTTCTTCCGTGTTCGATCATTGCGATTCGAGCCGCCGGGCTCGGTCGTATGCCCGCCGTTTCTCCGGCGTGAGCCGTTTTTTCTCGGCCCGCCGCTTCAGAAACTCCTCCATCTGTCCGGCGTAAACATCATCCGGGCAGACGTTCTTCAGTTTCTCCATCGGCGTCTTGTCGTGGACCTCAACGCCGCACCGTAAAAGCCCGGGGGCCTGAGCCCGGCCGGTCTCAGGATCGAACCCTCGCACCAAGCCCATAACGCGGAGGACCGGCACGAGGGCCGGTCCATCTCATGGGTCGAAAAACGTTAGCGGGCGCACCTTCTCTGTGAAGGCGAGGAGCGGCACCGCCCGCTATCTGAGAACTAAAGGAAGCGGTCCGCGCTGCGCGCGAACCGCCTTCCAAATCCGATAGCGGGTGAAGGGAATCGAACCCTCGTCTAAAGCTTGGGAAGCTTACGTCCTACCACTGGGCGTGTTGCCAAATTACGCTGCAAAATACGCGCTTTCCATCCAATAAGAGCGGCCAATTTGAGGACCCGGCAGCGAATTATTGTCGACTTTTTGTCGAGTCTTGGTCAGCCCTGGACGCCCCTTCGCCCGTGCGCTCAGCGCGAGAGCTGTCTCGCCGTCAGCAGGGCGATCAGCGCCATGATGCTGGATTCGGCGCCCTGGTTTTGGTTGATCCCGTCCGCGCCCAAGCCGTCCCGGCAGCCGCCGGTGGACGGGTCGTAGAGCGGTTCGCCCGCGATGTTCCCGCCAAGGAACCATCCGAACGATTTCAGCGCCAGGTCCCGGTATTCCTTGCGCCCGGTGAGCCGGTAGGCCGCGGCAAGCGCCTCAACCATGGAGGCGGCGTCCGTGGGCTGCTGGTCGTAGAGGGCGGGCTCACCGCCGCGCCGGTACCAGCCTTTGTTCCCGATGACCTGGAGCATATCCCGTCCGGGGAAGTTCACCGAGACCAGGAAATCCAGCGTCGTCTCGGCGGTGCGAAGGTAGGCCTTGTTGCCGGTGGACTCGTAGGCCAGCAGAAGGGCTTGGGGAAGCTTCGCGTTGTCGTAGGTCATCTCGTCATCGAACCATCGCCAATCGGCCGAAGAGTTCGCCTCGAACATGCCGACAAGGGCGTCGGCAAGGCGGGTCATGCTCTCTTTGGCCGACGGGTCGTCCGGGAAACGAGTCAGGTAGTGATGCAGTCCCAGCAGGGCGTAGGCGATGGCGCGCGGCCAGACGAGAGCCTTTGAACCGGGAAGCGCCTCGCGGAACATCTCCCGCGCGCGAGCGCCCATCGCGGGGCTCGCCGGGTGGGCGACGGCATAGCCCAGCCCCCAAAGGGCCCGGCCGTAGGCGTCCCCTGTGGTCGTCTCCTCACTCAAGCGTCCGCGTGTGTCCGTGCGGTGATGGAAGCCGCCGTCTTTCCGTTGCGAGCGCCGGAGATAGCGCATATACGTTTCGGCCAGCGCCTGCGCGGTCCCGTCTTGTCGCCCCCCTTCCTTATCGAACATCAGGACCGCGACAAGGGCCCGCGCTACGTCCTCAGCGCAGTAGCCGTGCGCCTTGTTGGGCGACGTGCCGGAGGCGTGCTCGAAGATCCCGATGTCGTCGGTCAGCGCCTTCAGATGGCCCAGGCTAGGCTCAGGCAGGGCCGCGACCTCCCGCTCCCGACGCTGCGCGTTCCGCTCCATTTGCGCCTGCGCCTGCGAGAGGGCGGCATGCGCCGCCGCGGCCGGGCGGCCGAACAGATGGTGCCCGGCCAGGACCACGCCCAAGAGCATGGCCCCGAGCGGCGCTCGCGCGGCGACGGAAGGTCGGATCGTTTGCATGCGCTTCGGCCGATACTATGCCTGAGTCCGGGCCACTGAAGGAAGGGCCGAGCGGCCCAACGGAAAGCCGTTTTTAGGCCTTCCGCCGCTTTCCCCAAAGGG
>JBDREN010000163.1:0-7060 GCA_043819795.1 Elusimicrobiota bacterium | reverse complement strand
GTCGTAGAAGAAGACGTCTATGAAGCGGTCGCGGTCGGGGTGGCCGCGCGGGTCCTTATCGAACCAGCGGTAGGCCCGGCGCGTGTCGATGGAGCCCTCCCACACGAAGTGCCATCTCCCGCCGCGGCCGAGGCGGCGGATCTTCTCGGCCTGCGTGGGGCTGAGGATGACGTAGCGCATGCCGTGGTCGATGAGGGTGCGCAGGGTGTCCGCGTTGACCGCGGTCTCCGGCACCCACATGGCCTCGGGGTCGCGGCCGAAGCGGAACCGGAAGTCGGCGATGCCCCACCGGACCTGCGTGGCCCGGTCCCTCGGGTTGGCCAGCGGGAGGATGATGTGGTTGTAGGCCTGGGCGATGGCGTTGCCGTGGCCCAGCCGCTCGCGGCTCTCCCGGTCCGCCTCGATGAGGGCCATGGAGTCGTGCGGGCAGGTTTTCTCGAACCAATCCAGGAGGGTGGGCCCGAAGTTGAAGTTGAACCAGGCGTAGTTGTTCACCACGTCCAGGATCTTGCCGTCCGGGCTCACCACGCGGGCGGCCTTGTTCGGGATGTAGCACTCCCAGGCCACCCGCTCGTTCCAATCGTGGCGGGGATGGGCGGAGGGCTCCTTCTCAATGACCTCGATCCAGGGGTTCTCGCGCGGCGGCTGGTAGAAATGGCCGTGGATCACCACGTAGCGGCGATGCTTGTCCCTGAGATCGCTCTCCGGGACCGGAGCGTCGGGAATGCCCGGCTCCTCCGGCTCCGGGTCTTGGTCCAAGGAATCGTCGGGATCGTCTTCAGCCAAGGATCACCCCGCTGGCAATTTCCATTTCCGCATTATAGAAAATTCCGAGGGGCAGGTTGCACGTTGCACGTCACACGGGGCGCATGACCCGTATCTCGGTCGTTTTTCCTGGGCTGGTAAGTTGAGGCTGGGAGTCGCTATCAGGCAGGCTGGGCTGGCATCCAGGACAGCCGGCGGGGGGTGGGGCGCGGCGCTGGACTCACGCCCCTTCCTTCTTGCGGGGCTCCCGGTTGTAGGGTTGTGATCTGTGCCGCCAATGAGCTTTCCAGCGCCCATCCTCGCTCCGGTGCAACGCGCACAAGGCGAGCATCTCCTCGGCCCCCATCCCGCATCCGAACCCGTTCCAAAACTTCTCCGTCCCTTTCATTCGCATGCCGAACTGTTTGACCGCTCCCTCCGCCACTCCCGAGCCGATCGGCCAGCCCTCGGCTCGGAAACGGGGGTAATCCATCCCTTTGCGATTGTCACTGAAATAGCCAATGTTGCGGTGCAGGATCACCCGGGGCGAGCCCTCGTGCTCCTTGGGTTGAGGCTTGCCCACCCGTGCCGACTCTTTCTCGATGGCCCGGATGACGGCGTTCAAGTCCCCGGCCCACAGCTTCGCCTTCATCCGCTTGTACCACCTCGCGCACTCTTCGGTCCCCTCGCCGAAGGCCGCCTTGGCGCAGGCAGCCAGATGCTCAACCGCATGGTACCAGTCCAGAATGAAGGTAGCGTCCGGGAAGTGGGTTTGCCTGAGCGTCCGTAGGCTTGGAGCTCCGTCCGATATGAAGAGCTTCTCTTTGGCTTTCTCATAGCCCCGCTTGAGGGCCTCCACGCACAGCATCCAACCGAAATCTTCCCATTCGGCCAAGCTCGCGGCGAAGGTCTTGGTCCTCGCCTTGGCCCCCTCGTATTTCTCGGCCTCGGCAGCGTCGGGGTCTTTCCGCGGAACGGCGTCGTAAACCGCTCCCACCTTATCCTCCTTCCAGGCCCCACCCTTTCCCTCATCCTCTTGCTCGTCCTCGTTTCCCTCGTCTTGCCGGCGCGTCTGGATGCGTCCCCCGTCCGCCGTCACCACAATGAGATTGGGGGGCTCCCCGGGCTCGGCGACCTTCTCCCCGCTGCGGAAGGACTCCACTTCCCGTGCGCGCTCATCCGCCAGACGCTTGCCTTCCGTCTCGCTGATCACGCGCACCTGCTTGTCGCTGAGCTCAATCCCGTCATGTTCTTTGAGGATTTCGGCTGCCGCCTCGAACGATCGCGCCGTCACCGAGGCGTGGCAGACCCGCTCCGTGCGCATCACGCTGCCTCCTGTCGGCGGGATGCCCAGGCCGCAGTCCATCGGCGCATAACTGATCCCGCACCGGTCGCAGACTCCGTAGGGGCGCTTATACTCGACTTCCCCCAACACCGTCGACAAAGGGCGGTTCTGCTGCTTTTCCTGGATGCGGAGTCGACCCTTGCACTTCGTGCATTCGTACTCCCTGTCGGGATCGGCGCGGGGGTCCACCGCAAAACGGTGCATCAACGCCTTGCGAGCCAGCTTCAACACCTCCTGCTGGAGAAAGACTTCGATCTCGGAAAGGGATTGTTTCAACATCTGTTCCTCCGATGAGGCGATCTTATCGAGCAGCGCCGCAGCGTCCCGAGCCATGTCCGCCTTTCGAGCGTCCCAATTCAGCTCGATGGCGGCCTCCCTCGGCGCTTGAGCCGATCTAGGCTGATTGCGCGAAACCGTTCCAGCTTATCCACCTGCTTGAGCAACTCGCCGAAGGTGCGCACCATCTCGGCACGCACCCGGCGCAAGTCTCGATAGACACCGACGTGCCGGGCAAGCTCTTCGCGGTCCACTCCGGTCAACGCCAGCGTCCGGGACCGGCCCCCGGCGCGGATGGAAAATGCCTGCCCCGCGTGGAGCGCGCCGCGCGCGCACCGGCAGCTCGCTTTTCCGCAGCGCCGCCGATACCGATAGAAACTTCCCCGCACCAAGGGGGCATGTCCCATCACCCTCTGGGCCTGGCCCTGGAGCAGTTCCGTGATCGCGAGGATCCTTTGGCGCGTGCGCGCTGCCTGCGGTTGCTTGTTCATCCCCTCCGGCTCAGAAGCTCCTCCAGCCAGATCTCGGACATCTGCTCCAAAATGGCCTTGCTCTTTCGATAATTTTCCGTCCGCCGCCGGGCTTCTCCGATCAGCCGCTTGGGGAGATACCGATTCTTCGCCTTGCCGCGCACCGATGCCGTCAGGAGGGGGCTGGCGTGTTTGCGTCCCTCCCGGCACGCCCGGCAGCCCTCTCGGATGCAGGGCTTCCGGGTGATGACGACCGACGCCCGGATGAAAGGGCGGTAGGCTTCCAGGCGGAGCGCAAGCACCGCCAGGCGCTTGGCGAAGGTAGAGCGAGAAGCCATATACACAGTATATATATATACTGTGTATCTAGTTTCTGCTCGGAAAGTAGTCCCGGCGGGGTGCTGGCGACGGCGTGAGGACAGCGGGAGGCCCGCAGGGCCGCTGGGAGGCGCCGTCTGCGGCCCTGCCGACGGATTTTTTCTTACGTCCTGACGTTTTTCTTGTTCATCCTGGCAAAACACCTCCTTGGGCTACGGCCTGACCGGCTGTGGACAGCGTGGATAACTCAAGGCGGTTGGGCCAGCAAGACCCGATGCGCGTTGAGCGCGGCCGCTCCCAGTCCGATCCAGGACGCCTCGTGTTCGACGATTCGGGCACGGCACCGGTTCCAGCCGAACTTGCGCTTGCCCAGCGAGATGAACGCCTCAATGGGAAGGCGCTGACGTATCTGCCTGCGGTGAGCCGAGGATTTCTCGATCGCCTTGCCGCGCTGCTGAAGTCCCGGGACGATGCCCATGGCCTTGAGGAATCGGACCCGCCAGATGGCGAAGAACCCGCGGTCGCCGAGCACTTCCTTGGGCAGCCGCCCGAACTTCTCATAGAACCAGCGCAGCGCCGGCGTGACCATCAAGGCGTCGGCCGCGTTGTCCTGGAAGGCGGCGACGCGGTACATGCAGCCCCGGACCAAGGCAAAGAGCACCTTGGGGCCGAATTCCGTTCCCAGCGGAAACTTGCCCCGGACGATGGGCCGGACATGGTCCTTATGGAAGGAGACGATCCGGTTGGGAATGTGGACGATCCCCTGGCGCACCAGCCTTTGCTGGTGCAGGATGGCGCGAACGCGAAGCTCCGTCGCCTTGAGTTCCCGGAGCCAGCCCCAGGCCTCCGGGTTTTCGCGGCACTGGGGGCCAAGCTCGCGGGTGGCCCTGTCCCGGAGGTCGCAGAGCTGCTTGAGGTTGCGCCGCACGAACTGGAACACCTGCTTGTGGACCCGCCGGCGCTTCTTCTCGCCGGGCTTGCCCAGCTTCGAGAACTGGACGAAGATCTTCCGGGCCGTGCGGTTGTAGGTGCGGTAGAGGGCGTCGAGCCCGAAGTCCTTGGCCTGCCTCATCAGCCGGATCACGGCCAAACGACAGCGCTCCAACAGCCGGATGTCGGTGGGGTAGAGGATATCGGCGGGAACGCAGGTGGTGTCGAGGATCAGCTTGCCGCCCCGCTTGCGGGAACAGCCCTGGGCGACGGCCGTGAGTGCTTCCTCAATAAGGGCCATGCCCCCAGCCCCAATCTTGGCCCGAAAGTTGGAAAGCCCGCTGGCGGGGTTCATGTAGTCCGCGGCCTGGGCGGGGCTCAGGCCGGAGAAGCGCTGCGCGTAGATGTTCTCCTGGACCAGGCGCACGGCCTCCCGATCGGGGAGGTTTCGCAGGTGCTTGAGCATGAGGGTGCCGACCTTGGCGCGCAGCGGGGTGGATGGGGCGCCGTGGTCTTCGCTGTAGAAGGCCCGGAGCTCTCCCAGCAGCTGCGTCCACGGGACCCGAGCGGCCAGGCGCTCCAGGGGATGCTCGGCGTCGAAGACGAACTCGGCGAAGGGAAGGTCGCCGAGTTCAGACTGAGGATTTTCGCAGACGAGCATGGGATCAACCCTCCTGGGCGAGAAGCAGCCGGGTGTTGGCCTCGAAGATTCGCAGGCAGGTCTTCCACCAGCGCTGGTAGTTTTTCAGTGCCCGCCGGACATGGGGAACTTGGTTCGGTCGGAGTTGATACATCCGGGTCCGGCCGCCATAGTTGACGGACAGGCGCCAGTAGGGGCCGTAGCGGCCCTTCGGGTGACAGCGGCAGCCCTGGTGGTGGTAGCGCAGAAGGCTGCCGCGGATGATGGCGGCCATAGGGGGCAGGGTTTGGATGAGCGAGTCGCGTTGTGCGGGGGTCGGCATCGGGGCCTCCTGTAATATAGTGCTATGTGGCACTATACAATGGACAGGGGGGTCCTGTCAACCGGAAAGTGCAAGGGTTTTGCGCTTTTTCAGCCGGAACCGTGCAATTTCAGGAGGGTTGTGCCGGCCACCCGGCAGGGTCCCCGACGGAGTGAGGCGCGACTTCCCGAGCAGAAACTATCTAAAGTCAAGAGAGTGCCAGCGCCTGGTAACGGCTGTGTTTGCGGGGGGGCGCTGGTGTTGGGGCTAAGGCCGGAGGTGTCTACCGGGGCCTGCGGGGACCGAGATTCGGGTCATGCGCCCGTCACAAGTTGCAGGTCACAAGTTGCCCGTGACAAGAGCACAAGCGACAGGCTAGAACGTGCGGCGAAGCCAATCTTGGGGGTTCACCGGAACGCCGTGGACATATACGCCCCAGTGGAGGTGAGGGCCCGTGGCGATGCCCGTGGCTCCTACCGTGCCGATCGGTTGGCCCTTGTCCGCCCATTGGCCCTCTTGGACCAGGATGGCGTCGAGGTGCATGTAAGCGGTCTGTACCCCCTGGCCGTGGTCCAGCACCACCACGTTGCCCTGCAGGGGGTAGCGGCCGGCCAGCGTGACGCGGCCCCGGTTGGCCGCTCGCACCCTGGCGCCCTTGGGCGCGGCCAAGTCCGCGCCTTTGTGGAAGTAGCGGATCTTTTTGCCTAAGACCCTTCGGTTGCCGAATGGTCCGGTCACGGCCGCTTCCACCGGTTTCTGGAACCTGCCTCGCCAAAGCTGTTCCGGGTTCTCCGCTTCCGTGGCGGCGCGCATCTTCCGCCCCGCGTCCGGCACCTCGGGGTCCTGGAACAGGGCGGTCTTCTTCTTGGATATGCGGATCTTCTGGCTCCGGAACCGGACTTTCTCGATCTGGATGGCGCGTTCCCAGGTCCATGACTTGAACCCGCGGATCGCTACGACCAGGCTTTTGGACCCGCGGGCGTCGCCGGCCACCGGGATCAATGCCCGCCAACAGCCCGGGCCGGCCCGGTACACGGGGATGTCCGCCTTGTCGAGCCGGCAGGAAGGTGTGAGCCAGGCCGGCACGCCCCGGATGAGGATGATCATGGTCTGTCCCTGCTTCGGGGACGCGGCATCCGCGTGGACCTCATAGGAGGGGAAAAGGGCTTCCGGCAGCCAGAACGCCGCCATGATGGCGAGCGCCAATGTGGCCAGCCACAAGAGACAGAGCCCGGCGATCTCTTTCTTCACCATGGCGCGAAGCCGCTCACATTATACAAGAGCACAAGAGCACAAGGGGACGGCATGGGTCTTATGACCCACCGTGGGCTGGGCCCTATTCCGCGCTCGGGGGGGAGGAATGGCCCAGCCATCAGCGGCGTCCGCCCCCTACAATAACATTGATATGAAGAAACAACTCTCCCTCATCTTATCAAGCGTCCTGGTCGGGAGCCCTTTTGCGGATGCCGCGGCCCAGATCAAAGCGATTGGAACGCCGGTCGTCCGGACTTCTCCGGGGGGCACGCTGCCCATGCCCATGCTGAACATCCCCGTCCCGGCCGCCAATCCCCAGCTGAGCCCCATGCCGTCGGCGAGCCTGGCCCCGCTTCCGACCATGAACCTCGTTCCGCCGGCGCTGTCCAAGTCCGCTCCGGGCTTCTCCGCCGCCAGGGGCCTCAACGCGGCCGCTGAGCAGGGCGGCAAGGCCGAGACCCGGGGCGTCTCCGAGGCCGCTCCTTCCGCGGAACAGGCCGCGGCCTCGGGGCAGGCCTTGTTCGACGGGGGCAAAGCCCAGGCCGCCGCCCTGGATCTGCCGGACCCGAACGGGACGCTGGAACCCATCGAGTTGGGCCGGAAGGAGCGGTCGCCGGCCAGGCCCGTGGTCACGGCGCCGGCCAGGACCGGGAAGAAAGCGGCGACCAGGTCGGCGGCCAAGGCCGAACCCACGGACCGCAAGGGTCTGGCCCGGGCTCTGAGCGTGATCGCGATCCAAGGCGGCCTCGCGGCCGTGCTGGCCGCCCAGCTGGCGGCCGGCG
>JBDREN010000162.1:0-7016 GCA_043819795.1 Elusimicrobiota bacterium | reverse complement strand
ACCTTGTCGGCGCTCGCGCTGTCCCAGTTGGTCACGATCCCGTGATATGTCGCCGGGAAGCCGTTCGGCTTGATCCAGGCCTCGATCGTGATCGCGGACAGGCCCATCAATGAGGGCTGATTCCCGACGATGACGCGGTCGGTCCCATCGAAGCTCAGCGCGCCGCCGACTTGACCGCCCGTCCAGGTCGCCCCGTCGAGGGTGCCCGCACCGGCGCCGGCCGAATCGGCCGCATCCGTCCCGGAGCCCTCCTCGAACCGCCAGTATGAGATGAAGCTCCCTCCCAAGACACCGTCGGAGTCCGTCTGGTCGGCGTTGGCCACGTCCGGGCAGTTGTCGCAGAGGTCGCCCACCGCGTCGCTATCCGCATCGGTCTGGTCCGCGTTGGCCACGTCCACGCAGTTGTCGGCGGGGTCCAGGATGCCGTCGAGGTCCGAGTCGTCGCAGGCGTCACCGGTCCCGTCGCCATCCGCGTCGCCCTGGTCCGCGTTGGCGACATCCACGCAGTTGTCGCAGTCGTCGCCGATGCCGTCGGTCTGATAGAACTGGATCTCGTTGAGCGTGACGCCGTAGCTGCCCTCTTGGGTCAACGTAAACCGCACGTACTGGGTCTTCGCGCCCACCTGGGTGTCGATGTGCTGTCCTTGGGCGACGCCGGCGGTATCGATGAAGCCGCCGGTCACGTCCGTCCAGGGTTGCCCTTCCGGCTGGACCTCGATCAAGTAGTTGGACCGCCCTGCGTTGCCGATATTGCCGATAGGATAGACCCGGATGTGGTCGATGGCGCGGACCTCGGGGAACGTGAAGGTCAGGGTCTGGATGTCGCCCGAGCTGGTCAGCCAGTACTCCGTATGCCAGCTCCCAAAAGTGCCGCCGAAGAGAGCCTCGAGGTAGTAATAGCCGTTGTTGGAGAACGTCACGGCGCTGGACTCGGCGATCGTGCCGTCGGGAGCGGTATAGATCCTCTGACCGCTTCTGCCGCCTGTGCCGCCGCTCAGGTCCATCATCGCGACATCACTATCCGCCTGGTCAGGATTCGCGACTTCGGGGCAGTTGTCGAGCGTGGTGCAGGCCGCGTCCCCGTCCGGGTCCTGGGGCACGCTCTGGTCGTCCCGGGGGTCGGTGCCGCACAGGCCTTCCTTAATATTTCCCCAGGAGTCGTTGTCCATATCGTCGTCGCAGGCGTCCGAGATGCCGTCGCCGTCGAGGTCCTCCTGGCCCGGGTCGAAGCCGGTGACGCAGCCGTCGCACGCGTCGCCGAACCCGTCGGACTCGTGAAACTCGATCTCATTGAGCGTCACGCCGTAATTGCCCTGCTGGGCCAGGGTGAACCGGGCGTATTGGATGCTCCCGTCCACCTGGGAATCCACGTACTGGCCCTGTCCGATACGAGCGGTGTCGATCATGCCGCCGCTCACGCCCCGCCAGGACTGCCCGTCCTCGGAGACCTCGATACTGTAGTTCGAATGGCCGGCGTTGCTGATGTTGCCGATGGGATAGACGCGGATGAAGTCCACGCGCCGGGCCTCGGGGAACGTGATGTTCAGGGTCTGCTCGCCCGAGGAATTCGTCAGCCAGTATTCCTTGTGCCAGCTCCCATAGCTGCCTGTGAACAGATAGCCGAGCTCGTAATACGCGCCGTTCGAGTAGGTCGCGGCGCTGGACTCCACGCGGGTCCCGTCCGGCGCGGTATAGACTTTCTGCCCCCCGCCTCCGCCGGAGCCGTCGGCCAGGTCCATGACCCGAAGGTCGCTCTCGGCCTGGTCCGCGTTGGCCGCCGCCGGGCAATTGTCCCTGAGGTCGCACGTCCCGTCGGCGTCCGCGTCGGCGGGAACGCTCTGGGCGCTCAAGGGATCGGTGCCGCACGCGTACTCGGCGACGTCGGTCCACGCGTCGCCGTCCGCGTCCTCGTCGCAGACGTCTCCCGCGCCGTCGCCATCCAGGTCGCTCTGGTCGGGATTGACCGCCGCCGAGCAGTTGTCGCAGGCGTCCGCGACGCCGTCATACTGGTAGAACTCGATCTCGTTGAGGGTGACGCCGTAGCTGTAGTGGGTCAGCGTGACCCGCACGAACCCGATGCTCGCGTGGACCCGGGTGTCTATGTACTGCCCCTGGGCGGTGCCGGAGGTATCGATGAACCCGCCGCTAACGTCCGTCCACGACTGCCCGTCCGCGGATGCCTCGATCTTATAGTTGGAACGTCCGCCATTCCCGATGTTGCCGATGGGATACACGCGGATGAAGTCGATCGGCCGGGCCTGGGGGAACGTGAAGTTCAGAGTCTGCTCGCCGGAGGAGCTCGTCAGCCAGTACTCCGTGTGCCCGCTCCCATAGGTCCCGGTGAACAGATACTCCAGATAGTAATAGCCGTTGTTGCTGTAGGTATTGGCGCTGGACTCCACGACGGTGCCGTCGGGCGCGGTATAGATCCTCTTTCCGCCCGCCCCACCGCCTCCGCCGTTCAGGGCCAGCTTACCGTCGTTGTCGGCCTGGTCCGAATTGAGGGCCAGCGCGCAATTGTCGCAAGCGTCCCCGAAACCATCGGATTCATGGAACTCGATCTCGTTGATCGTGACACCGAGATCCTTCTCCCGGGTCAGCGTGAACCGGACGAAACGGACACTCGCCGCGACCCGCGTATCGATGTACTGCCCCTCTCCCGTGCCGGCTGTGTCGATGAACCCTCCGCTCGCTTCGGTCCACGATTGCCCATCCAACGAGACCTCGATCTTGTAGTTGGACCGTGCGTCAACTCGGGAGAACGGGTAGACCCGGATCCATCCGATGTCCCGGGTGGAGGGAAACGCGAAGGCCAGGGTCTGGTCGCCCTCGGCGTTCGCCAGCCAATACTGCTGTGGTGAGTTCTCGTAGCCGCCGCTGAACAGATACTCCATGTAGTAGTTGGTGTCGTGGGACCAGGTCGGCGCGCTGGACTCGGCTGTGGTGCCGTCCGGAGCGGTGTAGAGCGTCTGCCCGCCTTGGCCGCCCGTCCCGCCGCGGAGGTCCGTGACCCGCACGTCGCTGTCGGTCTGGTCCGCGTTGGCCGCGTCCGGGCAGTTGTCCAGCGCCGAGCAGACCCCGTCCTGGTCGGGGTCATCGGGGACGCTTTGGGCGCTCAGCGGGTCGGTGCCGCACGAGTACTCGGCCGCATCGAGCCAGAGGTCTCCGTCCACGTCATCGTCACAGACGTTCCCCACGCCGTCGCCGTCGAGATCCTCCTGTCCGGGGTTGCGCGTCAGCGCGCAGTTGTCGCACGCGTCGCCGAAACCATCGGATTCATGGAACTCGATCTCGTTGAGCGTGACGCCGAGGTTGATTTCCCGGGTCAATGTGAACCGAACGGACTGGACGCTCGCCCTGATCTGCGTGTCGATGTGTTGCCCCTCTGTCGTACCGGTGGTATCGATGAACCCTCCGCTCACTTCGGTCCACGATTGTCCATCCGGCGAAACCTCGATCTTGTAGTTGGACCGGGCGTCGACTCGGGAAAAGGGATAGACGCGGATGAATTCGATGGGGCGAGGCGCTGGGAAGCTGAAACTCAGAGTCTGGTCGCCCTCGGCGGTCGCCAGCCAATACTGCTGTGGTGAGTTCTCGTAGCCGCCGCTGAACAGATACTCCATGTAGTAGTTGGTGTCGTGGGACCAGGTCTGCGCGCTGGACTCGACCCCAGTGCCATCCGGCGCGGTGTAGAGCGTCTGCCCGCCTTGGCCGCCCGTCCCGCCGCGGAGGTCCATGGCCCCCGAATCACTATCGGCCTGGTCCGCGTTGGCCGCGTTCGGGCAGTTGTCCTCGCCGTCCGGTATCCCGTCGCCGTCCGCGTCCGCCCCCCCGAGGAGGTTCATAAGGCCCGCCTCGACCTCCGTGCCCGAGTCCGAGAAGGTCCGCACACCCGTCTCGCCGATGGAGTTCGCGAGCTGGATCGTGTCCTCGCCCGCCGCGGAGTACTCCGCGCCGGCGGCGCCGCCGAGGTTGACGGCTCCCACGTCCACCTGGGTGTCCCCGCTACTGTAGGGCCCTCCGGCCCACGAGGATAAGTGCCAGCCCCCCACAAGAAGGCTGGCCAAGGTGAAATGGATGATCCTTTGCCTGATCATGACGTCCTCCTCACGGATGCCCGACAAATCCCCTTACCGCCACCGCCTCGACTCCCCGCTCTCATTTCATCAACGACTTGAGCGTCGCGATCTCCGCCTGCTGCGCGTCGATCAGCTTCCGGAGCTCCTTGATCGTTGACGTCAACTCCTGTATCCCCTGCAAGGCGACCATGCCGACGTCCTTGCCCGAGATGCTCTGGTCGTTCCCGTAGCCGAAGGCGTCGTGCCAGTCCTCCGCCACGGCCCCGAAGTGCTTTATCCCGTCGCCGCTCACTTTATAGTTGTACTCGGCCAAAGGCAGGCTATTGATCGTGTCGAGCATCCGGGCCGAGTCCACCGGCGTGAAGTTCTCCTTGAGCTCCCTCGACGAGGCGTCCGCCCACACCCCCCCGGCGGTGAGCCTCGCGCCGTGGTTGTCGCGTATGGCGTCGCTCACGCTGCTGCCGTTATGGATGTAGAGGGCGTTCGAGGAGCTCGGGCCCGTCTGCAGATACATCCCCTTGCCGGCGCCGGCCTGGTAGCCGTAGTAGGCGCCCGAGTATTGGTCGGAGGATTGGCTGTTCACCTCGACCCTCATGAGATATGCCACGCCGGCTACCTGGGGCGTCTCCGAATGGATGTACAGCCCGCTCTTGTTGTCGGTCAGGTCCCCGTCCACCTTGATCTCCACCCCGTGGTTGCCTCCGTCATTGTCCACGCGCAGGGCGACGCCGCCGCCCGCCTGCCGGACCTCCAGCTTCGCCTCCGGGCTCGCCGTCCCGATGCCCACCTTGCCGTCGAAAGCCGGCAGCAGGACTATGTCCTGGCCGTTGAACCGGGACCCGATCACGAAATCCTCGATGCCCGCGTACCCCGACCCCATGTACCATTGGTTGACGCCCGCCGTCTGAAACTCGATCTGCGTGCCGTAGTCCAGCGATCCCTTGTTGAGATACATGATCGCGTGCTGCGACCCGTCGAGGCGAAGCCTGGTGTCCCCGCCCTTGATGTCCAGCGCCCAGGCGGGAGACGTCGTTCCGATGCCGACTTTGCCATCGGCCTTGACGGTGAACACCTGCGCCTGCTTCGAGAACACCTGCAGGGGGTCCGCGGTCTGGCCGGGCTGGCCCTCCACCTTGAGGACCACGCGGCCGGGCGTCCCGTTGTAGATGTGCAGCTGAGCCTGCGAGCACGGGCTGGAGGCGCCGATGGCGGTGCAGCCCGTCGTGTAGAGGGAACCCTGTCCGTTCACCATGGTCTGGCCGCTTTGACCGATCGCCTCAAGGATGTACGGATAGCCCGTCGGATTGCTCACCAGCCTAAGGACCTTGGTGTACGGCCTCCCCTGGATCTCCAGGCCGGCCCCGGGGCTCGCCGTGCCGATGCCGACGTCGCCGTCCTCGGTGATCCGCATATACTCGTTGAGCGCCCCGTCCTTGGCCGCGGAGAAGGTGATTCGGCCCGAGTCCTTATCGTCCTGGATCGTCTGCACCGACAGCTCCCCGATGGTCGTCCCGGCCCCGTCGTTGCGGACCCTGATCGTCCCGATGGGCTCGCTCGAGTTGCGCGCCCCGTGCAGCGTGACCACCGCGGTGTTGGCCATGCGCACCGTGAGCCCCATGTTGCTCTCCACCGCGTTGCCGATCTGAAGCAGGTCGCCCGGCGCCGTGGTCCCGATGCCGACGTTGCCGCTTGTCCTATAGATGACCCCAGTGCCCTCCGACCAGAGGCTGCCGCCGACGTTACTCAGGCCAGATCCGTCGCCGACGAAAGCCGTGGCCTTGACGGTTCCATTGACGTCCAGCATCTGCGTGGGGCTCGCCGTGCCGATACCCACGTTGCCGTTGTAACCGATCCGCATCCTCTCCGCGTTGTCGGTCCCGAACCGGATCTGCGCCGTTCTGCTGTTCCAGATTTCGAAGTCGGCGGTGTTCGCGCCGAACTGCCCCATCCGGACCGACATGTTGTTGTTGTTGCTGAACTGGAGCGCCGGCCCGTCCGGCCTGTGCAGGTGCAGGGTCTCGGCCGGGCTCGCCGTCCCGATGCCGACGTTGCCGCTCGTCTTGTAAACATTGTCGCCGCTCTCGGTCCAGTCGGTATCGCCTCCAGAAATCCCCGTCAGGGACGAACCGTCCCCGATGAAGGACGTGGCCCTGACCGTGCCGGTCACGTCCAGTTTCTCCATGGGGGCCATCGTGCCGATGCCGACCTTCCCGTCATTATCGACGATGACTGCGTCGGTCGGGCTCCCGTCGGCGGCGTCCAGTGAATGCCCGTCTCCCCCGCCGGTCCCGCCTCCGCCTTCGGCCAGCTCGAAGAGAAGCACGTCTCCCGTGATGGAGCCGGGCGTGGAGAAGAAGGTCACCTCCGTGGCCGCGGACGAGCCGGTGTAGAGCCCGCCGTTGTTGAAGGTGACGTATGAGTCGCCGTCCTGGTATGTGAAGCCGTTGGAGCGGGCGACCACCCGGCTGGTGTCGACCGTCCGGAACTCCGCTTGGCCGATGTGGTACTGCCCCGCGTTGGACAAGATGATCTCATTGGCCGCGTTCCCTTGCCCCTCCACGACGGAGGACCCGTTGTCCGTTCCCGCGATGTCCCGGGCGAAATAGTAGCTGGCGGTCGAGTCCCCCCCGACACGCATGTAGACGGCCAGCGAAAGATGGGACCCCTTCAAGTAGTACGCGATCCGATAGGGTTTGTTGGGGTCCAGGCTCGTAAAGGTGTGGCTGGTCTCGTTGCTGGGGTGCCACTCGTCCACCTTCTGCCAGACGGCACCCCCCGCGCCTCCGCCGCCGCTGACGGTCGGCCAGGCGGTCCGGCAGTCGGCGCCGATGCAGAGCTCGGTCCCCCTGACCCCGCCGGCGACGTCCAATTTCTTGACCGGACTCGAAGTCCCGATGCCGACGTTGCCGTTGGCGTCCTTCGTGACGAAGGAGGCGA
>JBDREN010000161.1:0-18974 GCA_043819795.1 Elusimicrobiota bacterium | reverse complement strand
GGCACGACTCCCCTGCCGGGTCGCCGCACCCTGACGCCGACGCAGTTACCGAGGGCGCCGGGCACGGCTCCCCTGCCGGGTCGCCGCACCCTGACGCCGACGCAGTTACCGAGGGCGCCGGGCACGGCTCCCCTGCCGGGTCGCAGCACCCTGACGCCGACGCAGTTACCGAGGGCGCCGGGCACGGCTCCCCTGCCGGGTCGCCGCCGATCGAGGGGGAGGAGGAGCGGTATGATGCCGGGCGGTGAGGCGCTGTCCGCGGACGGCCGCTGCCGGCTTCGCGGCTACCCGGGCGCGCCGGCCCCGGAAATCGCGGGCCTACGGGTCGCGGACCTGCATCCCGTCGAGCGGCCGCGCGAGCGGCTGTTCGAACGGGGTCCCCGGGCTTTGCGGGATGAGGAGCTTCTGGCCGTCGTGCTCCGGACCGGCTACGCGGGCTGCGGGGTCCTCGACCTGGCTCGGGGCCTCCTGCGCCGCTACCCGGACGGGACCCTCGGGCGCCTGCCTGTCCGCGAACTCAGCCGCCAGAAGGGTGTGGGCCGGAGCCGCGCGGCGGTCCTGGCCGCGGCGCTGGAGCTCGGACGCCGCTGGGAGAGTCGCGGCTCCGACGAGGGCCCCCTGCTCGACTCGCCTCAGCGGGTCTGGCTCGAGTTGAGCGCTCTGCGCGGCAAGCGCAAGGAGTACTTCGTCGCCTTCTATCTCGACGCCTGCAACCGGCTCGCCCACCGGGAGACGGTTTCGATCGGCACGCTCACCGCGAGCCTGGTGCATCCGCGCGAGGTGTTCGGCCCGGCCATCGAGCGCTCGGCGGCGGGGGTGATCATCGCCCACAACCATCCGTCGGGCAATCCGAAACCGTCCGGAGAGGACCGGGAGACCACCAGGCGCCTCGCGCAGGCGGGCAGGATACTCGGGATCCCGCTCTTGGACCACGTGGTGGTCACCGACTGCCGGTATTTCAGCTTCCGAGAACAGGGTCTCATGGAGGAATGATGCGCATCGGGATTGGCTGCCTGCTTGCTTCGCTTCTGATGACGGGCTGCGGCGCCGACCTCGCCTACAGGCAGGCTCGCCATCTGGAGGAGAAGGGCGACGTGCCGCGCGCCGTGGAGGCTTACGAGCGGCTTGTGCGCCGCCATCCGGGCGACCCGCGGATCCCCGAAGCCTGCTACCGCGCCGGGCGCCTGTACGCCGAGGCGCTCGGCCGTTGCCCCGAGGCGGTCCGGCTCTACGAGCGGGCGGCCCGTGCCGGGGGCCCCTTCGCGGAGCCGGCGCGCTTGGGCCTGATCACGTGTCCGGACTACTTCCCCCTGCGCGCCGGCTCCAAGTGGACCTTCGTCGACACTTTGAGCGGCGGAAAGAACATGCGGCTGGAGATCGAGGTGACGAGCTCCACCGGGGGCGTCCGCGGCGAGATCGCGGGCTCCTACTTCGCGGGGAAGGAGAGCTTCCGTCCGTACCGGCGCGGCTACGCGAAGGAGGGCTGGAGCGTCTGGCAGAGCGCGGACGGGGACAAGGTCCCCATCCTCAGGTATCCTTTCCGGGCCGGCAGGAGCTGGAAGATCCGCCGCGAGGGCCGGACGATCCGCTACCGGGTCGAGGCCGACGACCTCGCCGTCCGGACGCGGGGCGGGCGCTTCTCCGGCTGCATCAAGGTCAGGGCGCACACGGCCGGCTACCCCTCTTGGGTCTACGAGTACTATTGCCCCGACATCGGATTGGTCAAGACGACGGTCGGCGTCCCGGGCGCCGAGAACCCGAATACGGAGCTGGCCGCCTACAGCGTCCCCGAGACGGCGCGGGTACGATGATTTTGTTACAATAGCCGCGTATGCGCGCGCTGTCCCACTCATCGATATATCTGTACCTGGATTGTCCCAAGAAGTGGCAGTTCAAGTACGTCGACAAGATCGCCGAGAAACCCAAGCATTTCTTCTCCTTCGGCAAGGCGATGCATACGGCGTTGGAGTACCTCTACAACGTCCAGACCCTGCCCCCGCCGAGCCTCGAGGACGTCCTCAATCATTACCATGGGAAGTGGATCTCCGAGGGCTACCAGAACGAGCAGCAGGAGGCCGAATACAAGGCCCAGGGCGTCCGGATGATCGAGGAGTACTACGGGAAGCACATCGAGGCCTTCAAGATCCCCTACTTCATCGAGTACGGATTCAGCCTCGAGGTGGACGGCATCCCGGTCCGCGGGTTCGTCGACCGCATCGACAAGGTCGGCGACGACCGGATCGCGATCGTGGACTACAAGACGGGCAAGGCGATCCCCAAGTCCCGGGTGGCGACCGACGCGCAGCTGACCATGTACCAGATGGCCTGCGAGCAGATGCTGGGCCTGAAGGTCGACAGCCTCTGCTTCTACCACCTGCCCTCCCAGACCGCGTTGACTGTGCAGCCCCATTCGGAAGAGCAGGTCCGGGCCCTCCGCGAGCGGATCGTCCAGGTGGCCGGCTCCATCAAGGCCGGCAACTTCGACCCGAAGCCCGATGAGCGCAAGTGCGGCTGGTGCGACTACAAGCCGCTATGCCCCGTATTCAAGCATCTCTACGCGGAGAAGCAGGCCCCGGCGGGCGCGCGCCCGGCCTCGGCCGCCGCCGTGTCGGACGAGAAGCTCGCGAAGCTCGTGGACCGCTACGGCAAGCTCAAGGAGGATATCCACGAGCGGGAGGCCAAAGCCGAGGAGCTCAAGAAGGGCATCACGGCGGCCCTAGACGAGCTGGAGTATGTGCGCGCGTTCGGCCGACGCTACGCGGTCACCGCCCATAAGGACGACCATTGGGAGTTCAGCAAGGAGAACAAGCTCAAGGTCCTGGAGGTCATCCGGTCGGCGGGCTTCTGGGACCAGATCATCGGCCCTCTGGCCCCGAAGGTGCAGAAGCTCCTGAAGGACCCCAACCTCCCGCTGGACCTCCGGGACCGCCTGCAGCGGCTTGGGCACAAGGCGACCCATACGACGCTTCGCCTCAAGAAGGTCGAGGAGGAGGAATGATCAAGCTGCAGCGCCTCGACGCCCGGGGCTTCGCGGATTTCGAGCGCCTTCTTTCGGGCCGGGAGTTCGGCGGATGCTACTGCTCGCGCTGGGCGGATTCCGACGGCCAATGGGCCGACCGTTGCGGGAGCCGGCCTCATGAGAACCTCGAATGCACGCGTGCGCGTCTCAGGGCGGGGGAGCACGTCGGGTTCCTCGCGGTGCGCGAGAACGACGGGGCCGTGATCGGCTGGACCGGTTCCGGCCCGAAGACGGCGTTCCCGGGGCTCAAGGACCAGCCCGGCAGCCGTCTCGGTCCCTGGTCGGATTCGGTATGGTGCGTCGCCTGCCTGGCGATCGGGTTCTCGTATCGCGACCGCGGCTACGTCCGCCCGATCGTCGACCTCGTCGTCGAAGAGGCCCGCCGCGCCGGGGCCGTCGCTGTCGAGGCCTACCCAGTCGATCCGGGCTCCGAAGAGGAGGCGTATCGCGGGAGCCGCAAGCTCTTTGAGGCCGCCGGGTTCGCGGTGGCCGATACCGAGCCCGCGGGCGAGGCGCAAGCTTTGCGCATGGAGAAGCGTCTGGCCGAGACGGGCGAGCCCGAGCCGGACGAGAGCGAGGCACGCGAGGCCGAGACGGGCGAGGCCGATACGGACAAGGGCCAGGCACGTGAGGCCGAAACGGACGTGGCTGAGACGGGCGAGAGCGAGGCACGCGAGGTCGAGACGGGCGAGGCCGATACGGACAAGGGCCAGGCACGTGAGGCCGAAACGGGCGTGGCTGAGACGGGAAAGGGCGAGGCGGGCGATCCATGAAATCACTGACCGAGTACCTCTGGTTCGAGACGAAGCGCCGCAAGGAGCTCGTCAACATCACCCGCACGATCGAGGGCTTCGTGGCCAAGAGCGGCGTCCAGGAGGGCTTCTGCCTCGTCAGGGCGATGCACATCACGGCCGGCATCTGGGTCAACGACGAGGAGAGCGGCATCAAGCAGGATTTTCTTGACTGGGCGGAGCGCCTGGCGCCGTTCGCCGATTACCGGCACCACCGGACCGGCGAGGATAACGGGGACGCGCACCTCAAGCGCACGCTGGTCGGCAACCAGGCGATGCTGCCGGTGACGAAGGGCAGGCCGGACCTCGGTCCCTGGGAGCAGATCTTCTACGCCGAGTTCGACGGGCAGCGCAAGAAGCGGGTCGTCGTCAAGATCATCGGCGAATAGAAACCTGGGCTTTTCCGGAAATCTCTGGCGAGATTTCCGGAAAAGCCCTTTCTGGGAGGGGGCCGGGACGCGCATGAAGGCGACCGAGATCGTGATCGCGCTCGACCAGGGGAGTTCCAGCTCCCGGGCGCTCGCGTTCGACCCGAAGGGCCGGGTGGTGGCGCGGGCTCAGTTCCCGGTCGCCACATTTCTCCCCCGCCCGGGCTGGTACGAGCACGACGCGACGGAGCTGGCGGGGACCCTCGAGCGGGCGCTGGACACGGTGCTGGGCCGGCTTCCGCGCAAGGCCCGGGTCGTCGGCGTCGGGATCGCCGCCCAGCGCTCCACGGTCGTGCTCTGGGACACCGAGACCGGGCGGCCGGTCTGCCGGGCCCCTTCCTGGCAGGACGCGCGTGCCGCGGGGCTGGTGGCCCCGCTCCAGCAGGACCCGCGGCGCCAGGCCGAGGTCCGCGAGAAGACCGGCCTCCACCTGACCCCCTTCTACTCGGCGCCCAAGATCCGCTTCCTCCTCGACCAGACGCCGAAGGCGCGCCTCATGGCCGACAAGGGGCGGCTGGCCATCGGCCCGGTCTCGTCATACGCGCTCTGGCGGCTGACTAGGGGCGAGGTGTTCCGGACCGACCCGTCCATGGGCCAGCGTATGCTGCTCTACAACCTGCGCCGAGGCTGCTGGGACGCCGGACTGCTGTCTTTGTTCCGCATCCCCCGCGCAACCCTTCCGGAGATCGTGCCCACGGCCGGGGAATGGGGCGTGATCGCGCGCAAGGGCCGGAGGATGCCGGTGCTGGCCGTGATGGGCGACCAGCAGTCCGCCGCGCTCGGGCAGGGGGGCAGCGAGCCCGGCGTGGGCGTGCTGAACTACGGGACCGGCGCTTTCTTCCTTCTGCACACGGGCGAGGAGCTCCATCGCCTGCCCGGGCTGCTCACGTCGGTCGCCTGGCAGATGGAGGATCGGCCCTGCCGGTATTTCCTGGAGGGCTCCGTGCACGCGGCCGGGACCTCCTTCGAGTGGCTCCGGCGCAACTTCGGCATACTCCGGAGCGTCCGTTCGGTGAACGCCGCCTGCCGCAGGTCGCGGCAGCGCGTGCTCGCCCTGCAGGCGCTCGGCGGCCTGGGCGCCCCGCGCTGGGACTACCGGACGCCGACCGTCTTCATGGGGCTCGGCCCCCAGACCCGGTCCGAGGACGTGGTCCGCGGGGTGATGGAATCCATCGCTTTCCTGGTGGCCGACGTGGTGACCCCGATGCTGGACGCGGGGCTCGAGATCCGCGACTTTCGGGCCTCGGGCGGCCTGGCGGGCGTCGACGCCCTCCTGCAGTTCCAGGCGGACATCCTGCAGCGGCGCATCATCCGCTTCAAGGAGCGCGAGGCCACGGCCTTGGGCGTGGCCTCGCTGGCTGCCGAGCAGGCCGGGGCCCCCTGGGCGGCCTCCCTTCGCGGAGGTGTGCGGGACAGGGTATTCTCCCCCTCCCTCGAAGGCAGGGCCGCGCGGAGGCTTCTGGAGGGATGGCGGCGGTTCGTGGAGGCCCAGCAAAGGCTGGCCGCCGAGCTGCGCGAACTGGGAGTCCTGGAGTAGTGATACATGCGGCGAGAGCTCCCCGGGGAGCTCTCGCCGCGCGCTTTTTCGGATATCCGTCGGCCGCCGGACGCTACGCGCCCGGCTTTTCTCCGAGGAAGCGCTCGGCTTCCAGCGCGGCCATGCAGCCCACCCCGGCCGCCACCACGGCCTGGCGGTAGCGGGAATCCATCGCGTCGCCCGCGGCGAACACGCCGGGGACGCTGGTCCGGGCGCGGCCGTCGGTCACGATGTAGCCCGCCTTGTCGAGCTCGATCTGTCCTCGGAAGACGTCGGTGTTGGGCTGGTGTCCGATGGCGACGAACAGGCCGCCGCAGGCCAGCTCGCTCGTCTCTCCCGTCTTGACGTTCTTGATCCGGACGCCGGAGACCTTCTCCTCTCCGAGGACCTCCTCCACCAGGCTGTCCCAGACGAAACCGATCTTCGGGTTGTTGAAGGCCCGGTCCTGCATGGCCTTGGAGGCGCGCAGCTTGTCGCGGCGGTGGACCACGCTCACCTTGGCGGCGAACTTCGTGAGGAAGGTCGCCTCCTCCAGGGCGGCGTCGCCGCCCCCGACCAGGACCACGTCCTTGCCCTTGAAGAAGAAGCCGTCGCAGGTCGCGCAGGCCGAGACGCCCTTCCCCCTCAGGCGCGTCTCCGACGCGAGCCCGAGCCACCTGGCCTCGGCCCCGGTGGCGATCACGACCGCCTCCGCCCGGGCCTTCTTGCCCTCGGTGGTCTCGAGCGCGAAGGGGCGCGACGAGAAATCAACCTTGGCCACGTTCTCCGGGACGATCTTTACGCCCAGGCGCTCGACCTGCTTCTTCATGCGCTCCATGAGCTCGGGGCCGAGCACCGGCTCCGGGAAGCCCGGGAAGTTCTCGACGTCGGTCGTGATCATGAGCTGTCCGCCCGTCATGATGCCGCCCAAAACGAGGGGATCGAGGCCCGCGCGGGCCGCGTAGATGGCGGCCGTGTAGCCCGCCGAGCCGGAGCCGATGATGACGACCTTCCTGTTCTCTTCCATGGCGCTTAATTATAGGTATTTTCTCCCGGGCCCTCAAGAACTGCCAGGGACCGGAGGCGTGGGCGCGATGTCGCCCGCATTCGCCGCCGATCGCCGGCGATATGACCTTGGCGCGATTGGCGGCGGCGATGGAAGAATGTCAGCGCTGCGCAAGCCGGTCCGCCATTGAACGGAGGGCGGCGGGCTGCTATAGTCTGCGTAGGGTGGGCGGCGTAAAGGAGCGGAGTCGACGAGGAGCCGGTAGATGAGCTTTCCCGCGGGTTTTCTATGGGGCGCGTCGACCGCGGCCTATCAGGTCGAGGGCGGCAACCGGCGATCGGCTTTCTGGGACTGGGAGCGCAGGCACGGATGGGAGCCGTGCGGGCCCGCCGTCAACTCATGGGAGATGTGGCGCGACGACCTGCGCTGCCTCCAGCAGTTGAACCTCCGCGCATACCGTTTTTCGGTCGAGTGGTCGCGCGTCGAGCCCTACCCCGGCGACTTCGACGAGGCGGCGCTCGAGCGCTACCTCGAGATGGCGCGCGCGCTCAATCGCGCCGGCATCCGGCCCATCGTCTGCCTCCACCATTTCTCGGAGCCCGTCTGGCTCTTCGAGCGCTATCCCAAGGGCTGGCTGTCGTCCGGGGCCGCGGACGAGTTCATACGCTTCACCAACCGGGTCGTACTCGCCTTGCGCACGGAGGTGCGGGACTGGATCACGTTCAACGAGCCCATGGTCTGGCTGCTCTACGGCTACGGGATGGGCAGGTTCCCGCCCGGGATGCGGCGGATCCTTAGCCTGGAGCGGACCTTCTACCGCGACGGGCTGCTGGGCAACGTCCTGCGCGCCCATAACGAGGCTTACCGCATCATCCACCGCGACGTGGACGGAGCGCGCGTCGCCGTCGTCCAGAACGTCACCGACCTGGAGCCCGCCCGCCCGGGCGCCGCGGACCTCGAGGCCATGGGCGCTTGGGACCGCTTCATGCACGGCAAGTTCCTCGACATGGCGCACGGGTCCGGGGCGCTCGATTTCTTGGGACTCAATTACTACACCCGGATCTACGTGCGCGCCTCTCGAGTCCCGGGGATGCCCTGGGGCGCGCTTCCCGCCTACGCCGAGCTTGAGGAAACGCTCGGCCCGCGTCTGTTCCGATGGCTCGGCGGCCGCCGGGGCGACCGGCCCCGCACGGACATGGGCTGGGAGATCGTCCCCGAAGGCCTGGGCCGCGTCGTGGGCCGCCTTTGGGAGGCTTACCGCCTTCCGATCCTCGTGACCGAGAACGGCATCGCCAACGCGTCGGGCGAGCGGCGCGAGGACTTCCTGAGGGAGCATCTTCGCTCGCTGCTCGCGGCCATCCAGACGGGCGCGAAGGTCGAGGGCTACCTCCACTGGAGCCTCCTCGACAATTACGAATGGGGGAGCTTCAAACCGAAGTTCGGCTTGTTCCGGGTCAACCGCAAGAAGGACTTCCGGAGGATGCTGGCTCTCGGCGGGCGCTACTACGCCCAGGTGGCGAGGCGCAACGCTCTGTAACCCGGGGCCCGATCAGCTTGGGCCGGGACGGTACAGCGCGCTCGAGGTGGGCGTCTCCCAGATGCGCACCGAGGCCACGGGCAGGCCCTCCGCCCGGCAGTGGTCGAAGACATGGCGCGCGATGGCCTCGGCCGTCGGATTCCCCTTCAGCGTCACCACGACCTGGCCGTGCTCCCGCAGCACCGGGACCAGGGGGTCGGCCTCGTTGAGGATCATCTTGTGGTCGAGCTCCTCGTCGATCCACCGCTTGGCAGCCGTCCGGATCGCGTCGAAATCCATGACCATGCCGAGACGGTCGAGCTCCGCCTTCTCGACGGCTATCTCGACGAGCCCGTTGTGGCCGTGCAGGTGGCGGCATTGCCCCGCGTAGTCGAGCAGCCGGTGGCCGTAGCAGAAATGGATCGTCTTCGCGACCGAGTACATATCAGGCCAGCGACCTCCCCCCGTCGACCGGGAGGGCGGCCCCGGTCGCGAAATCCGTGCCTTCGATCAGGAAGAGCGCGGCCCGCGCGATATCCTCGGGGCTCCCGAGACGCCGGACCAGCGTCGCGCGCGCCGCCGCCTTGCGGAATCCCGCCCCGGCGCCCTCGGGCGGCAGTACCGGTCCCGGCAGGACCGCGTTGACCTGCACCTCCGGGGCCAGGGCTTTCGCCAGGGCCGCGTTGAGCGCCAGCAGCGCCCCCTTCGAGACGCAGTAGGGGATGTAGTCCGGGTAGGGCCGCTGCCCCGCCCAATCGGCGATGTTGACGATCTTCCCGTATCCCGCCTTGCGCATGGCGGGGCCCAGGGCTTGGGCCAGCAGGAAAGGGGCCCTCAGGTTGATGTCCAGGTGGGCGTCCCAGTCGGCGGGCGTCACGCGGCCGAAGGGCGTCCTTTCCCAGATCGCGGCGTTGTTGACGAGGACGTGGACGGTCCCGAACCTGCGCAGGGCCGACCTCGCCAGGGTCCGGACCTGTGCCGGACTGGACAGGTCCGCCTTGAATAAAGCCGTTTCGACGCCGGACGTGCGCCGGATCCGGTCCGCGAGGGCCCGGGCGTCCTTGCGGGAACGATTGTAGTGGATGGCGATGGCCGCCCCGCGCCGGGCGAGGGCCTGGGCGATGACGCGGCCCACGCGGCGCGCTGCGCCGGTGACGAGCGCGGTCTTGCCCTCCAGCCGCATGCTAGACGTTCCCCCCTCCGCTCGCGTTTCCCGCGCGATGCCGTCCGAGCGGGAGATCGCCGGCGCGGTAGGAGCTGCGTACGAGGGGGCCGGAGACCACGTGGCAAAAGCCCATCGCGCGGGCGCGCCCTCCCAGCTCCTCGAAACGCTCCGGGCGTACGTATTGCGCGACCGGCAGGTGACGCGGCGCGGCCGTCGGGCGCAGATACTGGCCGAGCGTCAGGAACTCGACGCCCGCCTCGCGCAGGTCCCGCATGGCTTGGGCGATCTCCTCGACGGTCTCCCCGAGCCCCAGCAGGAGCGAGGACTTTGTCGGGATCCGAGGGTCCATCCGGCGGATCGAGCGAAGCGCCTCCAAAGACTGCCGGTATCCGGCCCTGGCGTCCCGGACCAAGCGGGTCAGCCGTTCGACGGTCTCCAGGTTGTGGGCGAGGATGTCGGGCGCCGCGGCGACCACGGTCTTCAGCGGCGCCGGGTCGCCCCGAAAGTCCTGGATCAGGACCTCCAGGCGCAGCTTCGGGGCTCGGTCGCGGATCGCGCGGACGCAGGCGGCGATGTGGCCGGCCCCCTGATCCGGCAGGTCGTCGCGGCAGACGGTCGTGACGACGGCGTGTGTCAGGCGCATCGTCCCGAGCGTCTCGGCCAGCCGTCGTGGCTCGCGCGGGTCCGGCGGGGGCGGCAGGCGCGCCGACTCCACCGAGCAGAACCGGCAGCCGCGCGTGCAGGTGTCGCCGAGGACCATGAACGTGGCGGTGCCCGCGGCCCAGCAATCGGCTACGTTGGGGCACCGGGCCTCCCGGCAGACGGTATGGAGGACGCCGTCCGCCGCCCTTCTCTTGACGCGCTCGAAGTTTTCGCCCGAGGGAGGCCGGACCCTCAGCCAGGGGGGCAGAGGAAGTTCCCTTCGCGGGGGAGGTGTTGAAGCATCGCTCACCATGGGAGTCGACGCATTATAGGATTTAGCGGATAGGCGCTCAATCAGGCGCGCTCGGCGCGGTCTTCCGCCGCTGACGGCGGCCGCTGCGCGAGCCGGAGCGCGGCCGCGCGTCCGGATCGGACTCCGCCGACATGCCCTTGAACATCCCCTGCAGCTGCCGCATCATCTGCTCGGCCTCCTGATCCGAGACCACGGGCCCCGCGGCGGTCTCCCCTGTCTCATCGCCGGAGGCGTATCGCTCGGCTTGCCGGAGATACCGGCGCACTTTGGCGGCCTGCTCGGGAGGCAGCCCGGAGAGGGCCTTGGGGTTCTTGTGGAGCTCTCTTTGGACCATCTGCACGATGTTGAGCGTCGTGTCCTGCATCTGCTGGACCCGCTGCGGCGAGACGCCTTGACGCGCCGGCTGGCTGTACGAGACGCTCCGGTCGCGCTCCGCGTGGTCTCCGGACCGGAGCAGGTCGAGCGAGGAGCGCGGAGCCGGGTCGTGTCCGGCTTGCGTCGGGTAGCCCGGATCGTCCCCGGCGTCCAGCCGCCCGGGCTCGCGATAGCCCGTTCCCGCGGCCCCGTAGGGAGCGACGGCGCCGCCGGGCGGCTCGAGCGAGGCCGCCGTCTGGCCGGCGACCTCGTCGGCGCTTTCCGGATTGGTCGAGTAGATCGTCGCCGTGTTCTCCAGCCGGTACTGGAACCGCGCCACATCCTTATGGAATACCACCTGGGCCGCCGCCGCGAGACCGCCCAGGAGTCCGACGACCATGAAGGCCTGCGTGCCGGGAGCGGCGTGCATCTTCTCGACCGCCGTGACCGCCAGATAGGTGACATATAGAGTGGGAGCGATCCACAGCAGCGGGACCGAGACCCACAGCAGCAGCGCCGTGAGCGGGGCCATGGCCCCGAGCAGAGAGACGATCTGGTAGGTGCGGGAGAAGCCGCCTTGTCCGCCCGAGACCATCGCGAGCGCGTGGAGCAGCCCCGCGGCGGCGAAGCTGATCGGGACCGCCGCGATCACGCCTCCCGTCACGAACAGCAGGATCGCGGGCAAGCCGAGACCCGGCCCGGTTGACAGGCGGTTGAGAACGATGAGGACCGCCAGTATCTGGCCGAAGCCCGCCCAGAACAGGATGTTGAGGATCATCTCGGGAAAGCCGGGCGGAGGGAGCCTCCCGAACTTCCCGAACACGTCCGCCGGCTTCAGGACCGCGTACAGGGTGGCCTCCATGCACGCGAGCAGTCCGGGCTCCGAGGGCTCGGGCTGCGGCGGGGTTCGGCGGGGCGGGCCGGGGTAGGGACCGGCGCCCGAAGCGGGTTGCCGGCCCGGGGAGGGCCGCGGGTCCCCGGCGGGTCGTGGGTCCTGGCCGGCCGGGAAGAGCTCTTCCATGCGTTCATATCTTAGCCGGGAATCCGGAGCCAGGCAAGAGAAAAGATGCGCCCGGCATGGGTCTTGCGGCCTATTGCGGGGCGGGTCTTTGGACCCTCCCCGCTCGACGCAGCCGTGTCCATACTATCCGGACGGCGGCGCCGGTCTCCGGCCCATGGATATGAATCCTTACGCCGTTTTTTTCGAGGGCAATGGCGCGGTGATCTTCGGCATGGTGTCCGGAGGCTGCGTCGCCGCTGTGCTCTTCTCTCCGTTCTTCCCTGAACTCAAGCTCGCGTCCCGACCCCTCTGGGGCCCCGCGGCTTTATTTTGGCGCTTGCTGGGGAGGGAGCGGAGCTCTCCCCCCGAGCCTCCCCTCCCGGCGGATGCCGAAGCCCTGCTGAGGAGGCTGGAGTCGCCGAAGTCCCGGCCTCAAGAGAAGGAGGCCGCCGTCCGCGGATTGGAGGGATGCCGCGGCCAGGACCTCGCGGAAGACCTGATGGAGATCTTCAACCGGCCGAATCCCACCAGGCTGCGCCGGATGATCCTGCGGGCATTCGAGGCCTGCGACCCGCGGCGGCGCTCGACGGGATTCCTCTCGGAGATCATGCGCGACGGCGCCCTGCCGGAGGCCCTGCGGACGGATGCCGCGGAGGTCCTCTGGCGCATGGACCCGGGCTCCGCGCGCGCGATTACCGAGGTTCTTGTCCGCTCCGGGAGCGAGGAGACGGCGGTCCGGACCCGGCTGATCCAGCTGATGGGGGAGCACGCGGATGCGGCGTCGGCGCCGACCCTGCTCGGCTGCCTGCGCTCGCGCAACGGCCATGTCTCGCTGGCCGCGGAGTGCGCCCTGAAAGGCCGGGCCACCGCCCCCGGGGAGCGCGGGCGCGCTCTCCATGAGACGATCGTGCGCGCGCTGGCCCTTTCCGTGCGCAGGGCGCGGTTCCCCTGGAGGTTCCTCCCGAATCTGCGCCTCCTGATCGCCATCGAGCGCGACAGGCTGCCGGGCTTTCCTTCCCAGGAAGCCGTGGCGGCCCTGCGCGAGGTGCTTCGCCTTCGCCCCCTCGACACCTCGTACGCGGAGCAAGCCGCCGCCATGGCGGCGGAGGCGCTCGGCGAGATGGAGGTCGTGGAGGCGGTCTCGGATCTCAGGGAGGCTGCGCGCAGCGCCTGCGACCTGGTCCGGTATAAGGCCGTCGTCGCGCTGGGCCGGATCGGGGGCAGGGGAGCGGTCGCCGACTTGGGCTACGTCGCCACGCACGATCTGCTGGGCAGGATCCGGAAGGCCGCGGTCCGCTCGGCGCTGATGATCCAGGAGCGGACGTCTTCCGCGGGCGCCAGCCTTCCCTGAAAAGGCATGCCAGGACGGGCGCGCAGCGCCCGGCATCTTGCGTCGAATACAGCGATCCAACTGGGGAATTCGGGCTAGTACTGGTCGCGGCGCGCGGCCCAGGTGGAGTCCTCGTTGCGGATCTGGGGCAGGAGGGGACGCACCGGGATCTCGAGGCGGACGAGGGTCCGGCCGCCCTCGCTGCGCAGCCGCAGCGAGCCGCCCATGCGCTCCAGCATGCGCAGCGACATCGGCAGCCCCAGCCCGAGGCCGCCCCGGGCCGATTTCGTCGTGAACAGCGGCTGCAGCGCCCGCATGATGTCGGCGGGCGGGATGCCGCCGGCGTCGTCCACGATCTCGATCTCCGCGTAGTCGCCCCGGCGGCGCGCCGAGACCGCGAGAGAGCCCCCCCCCGCCGCGCCGCGCCCGCTTTCGGCGAAGGCTTCGAGGGCGTTTTCCAGGACGGCCGTAACGATCGCCGCCACGGCGTCGCGCTCTCCCTGCAGCGCTCCCATCTGCGGGTCGCACCAGATGCGGGTCTTGACCGAGCGGATGGGGCAGGCGGCGGAGGCTGTCTTCAGGCATTCCCGCAGCAGGGGCTCGAGCTGGAACTCGGGCCGCGTGGCGGGCCGCAGCATCGTCGTGTGGGACTCGATCGTCGCGAACATCCGCGCGATCTTCTCGTTGAGCTCGCCGATCATGCGCCGCAGCTTCGCGGCCGGTCCTTTGCCCCCGGGGTCGGCCGTCGTTCTCTCGAGGTGGGCGCTGACCGTCGTGATGGAGGTCAGGTACTCGCGCATCTGGAAAAGGATGTGGCTGAGGAACTCGTTGAAAAGCAGGCTGCGGTGGGGAGCTTTCCGGGGGGCGGCCTCCGCGTTCTCGCTCTGCCGCGCCTGAGCTGCCAACATCCACACAGCCCAAGGCACCAGCGCGAGGACAGCGAGCCGGAACGGGAGCTCCTGAGGGATGGGACCGGGCGCCCGGCTCGCCAAGCCGAAGCTGGCGGCCAGCGCGGCCGCGGTGATCCCGGCCGCCGCGCCGGGGTGCAGGCGGTTGACGGCCAAGACTACGGGGATCAGCGACGCCAGGTGGAACTCGGCCGTCCAGGCGTGGCACCATGCCGTCGCCCATGTCAGGAGCGCGAGGTCCCCGACGAGGAGCCCCGCCTCGTGGGCCGGGCGGATCTCGCGGCGGAGCCACGCCAGGGCGACGTTCGCGACCACGTACGCGCAGAAGACGGCCGAGGGGACGCCCAGCGAGACGAGAAGCCCGCCGGCCCGGATGCGGTCGAGCCAGAGAAGGTAAAGGAGGACGTTCGCGGCGCGGAGCAGAGTGACAGCCTGCAGCCGGGTCATTTCGCGGCGCGGGCGCGGGAGGCTCGCCGCAGCAGGCGGCGGACGCCGTCTAGCGGCAGCCCGATGACGTTGTCGAGGGGGCCCTCGATGCGCTCGATGAAGGGGTCCCCGCGGTCCTGAACGGCGTAGGCGCCGGCCTTGTCCATGTGCTTGCCGACGAAGCGGCCGATCTCACCCGCCGGCAGGCGGCGGGCCTTGACCCGGCTGACGGTCACGTCGCTCCAGGCTTTCTTGGTCCGGCCGTCGATGAGCGCGACGCCCGTGTAGACGCGGTGCCAGCGGCCGTTGAGCGTGTTGAGGATACGCGCGCTGTCGTCTTCGCTCTTCGGCTTGGCGAGGATCTGGCCGCGGTGGGCGACGATCGTATCGGCGCCCAGCACGAGCGCTTTCGGGTGTCTGGCCGCGACGGCACGGGCCTTGCGCAACGCGAGGCGGGCCACGAGGCGCCCGGGGCGGGTCTCCCGCGAGGCTTCCGAGACGTTGGCGGCCACGATCCGGAAGGGGATGCGCAAAGACCGCAGGAGCTTCCTGCGCTGAGGGGACTGCGAGGCGAGGATGAGCCCGGTCACCGTCTCTCCCCGTGGTTCTCGTAGAGGATCCGCTCGCGGGCCACGCCCGCCTTCGCGAGCCGGTCGCGGAGCTTCTCGATGTCCCGGCCCGACCCGCTCAAGTAGTAGGTCGCCTCGCGGAATCCGGGGACGCTCATGCGGATCGCCGGGACCGTGATCGGCCCGGTCGGTCCGTCCCAGAGCTCGTCGGCGAGCATGCCCCCGGGCTCCGTGATCGTGACGTGCACCTGTATGCCGTTGCGGGCGAAGTCCTCGAGCTCCCGGCGGAAGATGATGCGGGAGGGGGTGCGGGCCGCGTAGAACAGCGCGACCCTGTTCGGCAGCCCCTTGTCGAGGACGTAGCGGATCATCGAGCGCAGCGGCGTGATCCCGGTATCGGAGCTGATCAGGACCGCGTGGCGGTCCTCGTCGCGGTACTGCCAGTCCCCGTAAGGGCCGTGGACGCGCAGCGTCTCGCCTCCGCGAAGGTCGAAAATGTCCCGCGTGGGGCTGCCGAGGCCGAGGCGCTCGAGGGTGATCTCCACGAAGCCCTTCTCCAGTGGAGAGGAGCCGATCGCGTAGGGCCGCCGGGCCTCCGGTTCCTCCGGGAAAGCCACGCGCACGAACTGGCCGGGCCGGAAGTCGAACGACGCCCCCTCCGGCAGCTCGAGCCGGAAGGTCTTGGAGTCGCGGCCCTCCTGGATGATCTGGCTGACCGTCGCGTCGAAGGATCTCACGGCCGGGATCAAGGCTCCTTCAACTCGCCGAGGTCCAGGTCCTCGCGGCTCCCCGGCTTGCCGAACACGGTGTTCGCGCCGACCCAGTCCAGGTAGGACTGGTTGCCTTCCTGGATGTCGACGGTGATGACTTCGGGCAGCGAGTAGGGATGGTTCCGACGGACGTATTCCGTGAGGTCGGCCACGAGCGCGGTCCGGGTCTTGGCCACGAGGAGAAGCTCTTCGGAGCGGTCCAGCTTGTCATCCCACCAGAATACGGACGAGACTCCCGGGACGATGTTTACGCAGGCGGCCAGGCGCCGTTTCACGATGCCCTCGGCCAGGGCGTCGGCGGTCTTCCGGTCCGGGACGGTGAGGTAGGCGATGCTGTAGACAGAAGCCATTATTGGTCCTCCTTGAGTCGGCGTGAGCGGCGCGTGCCGGGCTTCCGGCCCCCCGCGCGGGCGGCCCGTTTCCTCCGGGCGGGCTTGGCCCGCTCTTCGGTATGGATCAGCGTCCATACGAGCACGGCGTTGAGGGCCAGGCTCAGCCCCAGCATGAAGCTTCTCATATACTCCTCCCCCTTAAGAACGTCCGGAGGCGGCGACGCCCCCCCCACGCGATCCCTCAGCGAACGGCGCGCGCCGCGGCCGTCCGGCGGTCGATGAAGGCCGCGCCCACCGAGTCGCCCCAGACGTTCACGGTCGTCCGGCAGCGGTCCAAAAACCAGTCGATCGCCAGGATCAGGCCGATCCCCTCCAGCGGAAGATGGACGGCCTGCAGGACGATGACCATCGTCACCAGCCCCGCCTGGGGTATGCCGGCGGCCCCGATTGACGCCAAGGTGGCGGTCAGGCACACGAGGACCAGGGCTCCCCCCGACAGGTCTATGCCCCAGGCCTGGGCGATGAAGACCGCGGCGACAGCCTCGTAGAGGGCGGTCCCGTCCATGTTGATCGTGGCGCCCAGCGGGATGACGAAATCGGCGGCCTCCTCGCGGATATTGTTGTTCTCCTTGAGGCACTTGAGCGTTAGCGGTATCGTCGCCGAGCTGCTGGCGGTGGCGAAGGCCGAGAGGAGCGCCTCGGTGAGCCCTAAGGCGTAGCGCAGGGGCTGGCGCCCGCCCAGGGTGACGAGCAGCAGCGGCAGGACGACGAACGCGTGCGTCGCGAGGCCGAGCAGGACGACCAGGGTGTAGGCGCCGAGGCTCTGCAGGATGTTGAGGATGCCCTCGCTGCCCCCGGCGGTCCCCAGGCGCGCGGCGATCAGGGCGAAGACGCCGACGGGGGCCAGCCAGAGGATGAGCCCGACCATTTTCATGATGACTTCGTTGACGGCCGTGAAGAAAGCGAAGATGATCTCCCCCTTTTTGCCGAGAGTGCTGGCGACGCCGCCGAACGCCAGGGAGAATATGATGATCGGCAGAAGCTTCATCTCCGACATCGCCTCGACGATGTTCGGCGAGATGAAGCTCAGGAAGAAATCCGGGAGGCCGAATTGCTTTCCGCGGACCCGCTCCGGCACCTCGGCGCCGAAGATGTCCACCCCGGCCCCCGGCTGCAGGGCGACGACCAGGACGATGCCGATGACCACCGCCACCGCCGTGGTCGCCATGTAGTAGAGCACCGTGTAGAGGCCGGTGCGGCCCACGTCGCGGACGTCCCCGAGCTTGCCGATGCCCACGACCATCGACGCCATGACCAGGGGGACGATGAGCATCTTCAGGCATGTCAGGAAGAACTCTCCCACCCAGTCCCAGGAGGCCATGGGCTCGCCGATGAACCAGCCGCAGAGGATGCCCATGACCGCGCCGGCCAGGATGGCCAGCATCAGCGTCTGCTGGCTCCCCGCGGGCTTCTTTCTCGCGGCGTTCATGGACGGCGCATCACCCTGCGCAGGCGCAGGCCGTCGGCCGGACGGACCACGCCCTTCTCGGTCACGATGGCGCTCACGAGGCGGTGGGGAGTCACGTCGAACGCGGGATGGCGGGCGAGCGCGCCCTTGGGGGCGATGCTGACGGCGCAGAACACCGCCTTGCCCCGCGTCCCGGGTCCGGCTCGCCGGCCACGCACCTCGAGGACCTCGCGGGCCGAGCGCTCCTCGATCGGGATGGCGTTTCCGGATGGGATATTCAGATCGACCGTCGTCGACGGGGCCACGACGTAGAACGGGACGCGGTGCTCGCGCGCCAGGATCGCGAGGCCGTAGGTCCCGATCTTGTTGGCGACATCCGCGTTGGCCGCGATGCGGTCGGAGCCGACGATGACGGCGTCGATCCTCTCGGTCTTCATCAGGTGGGCGGCCATGCTGTCGGTGATCAGGCTCGACGGGATCCCCTCCCTCATGAGCTCCCAGAGCGTGAGCCGGCTGCCTTGCAGGTAGGGGCGGGTCTCCCGCGCGTAGACGAGGCGGATCTTCCCGCACAGGTGGGCCGCCCGGATCATTCCGAGCGCCGTGCCGATGCCGGCGGTGGCCAGGGCGCCCGCGTTGCAGTGGGTGATCACCGTCGAGCGGGGGCCCAGGAGCTTGGCGCCGAGCCACGCCATGCGCCGGTTGGCGGCGATATCCTCCCGCGTGATCCGGTCGGCCTCGGCGAGCAGCTCCCGGAAGAAGTCCTTCGAGCCTTCCGAGGCCAGGGCGCGGGCCTTCGAACGCATCCGGGCGACCGCCCAGGAAAGGTTCACGGCGGTCGGGCGGGACGCCAACAGCAGGCGGGCGCCCGTCTCGAGGCGCTTGAGGACGGCCGCCGAGGGTTTGCGGGCTCCCTTGGCGCCGAAGGCGTAGCCGTAGGCGGCCGCGCAGCCGATCAGCGGGGCGCCGCGCAGGACCATGCGCCGGATGGCGTCCGCCACGGCCGCGGGCGTCGAGTATCGGCGGTAGACGACGAGGTGGGGCAGCTCGAGCTGGTCGAGTAGGAGCATCGCGTCGCCGTCGCGGCGGATGGGAGAAACCTTGTCTCGGAGACGGTCGGCTTCAGCGGTCATGGATTCTTCCGGGGGATGGCGTAGGGATGATCGGCCAGGGTATTCTAGCTAATTCTCGGTCCGTGAAAAGAGCGGAAAAAAAAGAAGGGCCGGGGGCGGCGTCAGCCGCCCCCCGCCCCCTCCCACGCTCGTGGGGGGCAAGGAAACGCCGCCATTGTGCGGTAAGTGTTTTGGATGGATGTGTGCGGAGGGCCCGAAGCGGCTGAGGGAGGTGCCGAGGTGAACCATTGGTGGATTTCGTGGTATCAGCCGACGGACGATTACCGGCCCACGGTTTGGCCTCTGCCGGAT
>JBDREN010000160.1:0-26033 GCA_043819795.1 Elusimicrobiota bacterium | reverse complement strand
GTTTGTCTCACGGTGATAGCTTTGGTATCATTCATACGAGCGTAGCCTCCTGGTTTTCGCCAGCTGTCACTGGCGGGTTTGAGTTTTCTCAACCAGAGGTTACGCTTTTCGTATTTTGCCCATCAAGCGGGGCGCGGCCGGAACGAGACTCCTCTCGACTGAGCGGTGTTGAGATTCGGGTGTCCCGTGAGTCAGATACGGACGCAATGAGCTCCAACCATCGATCCGATCGCTTAGCGCCTCCTCCCCCCTTGCGGGGGAGGATTGAGGTGGGGGGTGAGTTCCGCAAAGACAGCCTGTTTGACCGCGTCGATATGTCTTAACACGTCATGATTCCAGAACCGGAGAACCGTAAACCCTTGACTCCGAAGCCAAGCGGTACGGCGGGAGTCATAGCAGCTCTGTTCGCAATGTTGGCCGCCGTCGATTTCTATGACCAACTTCTCGCTGAAGCAGACGAAGTCAACGATGTATCGTCCCATCACCGTCTGTCTGCGAAACTTCACGCCAGCTTGGCGCAGCCGGAGATGATGCCACATCAGCTTTTCCGCGTTTGTCATGGATCTACGTAAGGCGCGGGAGCGCGGAATCAATCTCGACATGGACCCAATCCCCCCATCCTAACCTTCCCCCGCAAGGGGGGAAGGGATATAGGGATATACGTATCAAGTCGAGATTCAGTTCCCTCTGTGTGGGACGGAGAGGTTTGAGGCTGGGTATCCCAGCACGGAAGTCAGGACCGGTATTGCGCCTGACCTAATCCTCACTAGCCGACATCCCCTGACCTTTTTTAAAGATGCTTGTTTTTGCAGCGTTATTCAATAGCGAATGTCAGGGACGTGTCCTTGAATTGTCAGCGGGCCCCTGTTATCGTATCGGCGGGCGAGGTTGCGGCTATCACAGGCATGGATCGGCGTGAAGCTTTCACCCCGCGGGAGTCCATACGGCTCCCGCGAGGTGAATCGAGAATTACCAATTTGATATCCAGCATAGCTGTCTGGGTGTACCTCTTCTCACTTGGCGCCGGCGCGGCGACGGCTGCCGCTCCTGTGACAATCGAGGAAAAGCAGACATTTTCATACACCGGCGCGGTCCAGGAATTCACCGTGCCCGGAGGTGTTGTCTCCGTTACAGTGACGATGTGGGGCGCGGCTGGAGGAGGGACCGGCGCAAGAGGCGGAGCGGGAGGGTATTCCAAGGGGACGATAGCCGTCACGCCGGGAGAGGTTTTGACGATCATCGTGGGCGGAGGAGGCACGGTCCAATCCTACAACGCTCCGGGCGGCTGGCCGAACGGGGGCCGGGGCGGCAGCACCCGGGGAGGATATTATGGGGCGGGCGGAGGAGGCAGGTCCTCCGTCGTCAGAGGCTCCGATGATCTGATCGTCGCCGGCGGAGGCGGAGGAGGCGGGGCTCATTCCATCGCTTCCGCTTACGGAGGAGCCGGCGGGGGATCTAGCGGGCAGAATGCGCCCAATAGCAACTGGTTCAGCGCTTCGGGCAAAGGGGGCTCTCAGACCGGCGGCGGCTCCGGAGGGGGCAGCGGCAGCCAGAGCGGAGGCCGCCATTACGGAGGTTCCGGTGACGGCTGGAACGGGACCGGCGGCGGCGACGGCTATTACGGGGGAGGCGGGGGCGACGACCACCAGGGCGGGGGCGGCGGCAGCGGCTTCATCGGCGGCGCGGGCGTGACGGACGCGGTAACGACCCGGGGCTCAAGCGGGAACCCGCCCGGAACGGCGGAGCCCGACTATGCTGCCGGCGTCGCCGTCGGGAACGCGTACAGCAAAGGGGGCGACGGCAGAGTAGTAGTCGTTGCTCTGGTGCCTACCGGACCTTATTGCGGTGACGGCAATGTGGATGCCGGGCTGGCGGAACAATGCGATGACGGCAACGCCGACCCTAACGACGGCTGCACGTATCCCGAATGCGAGATCGCGGTTTGCGGAGATGGTCATCTGTGGGCGGGAGTCGAATCGTGCGACGAGGGGAACGCCATCACGGAGACGCAGATCTGCGGCAACAGCGTCGTGGAGAACGGGACCTTCTGCAATTCCGATTGCTCGGGCACGGTCACCTTGACCGAGGTGTGCGACGACGGCAACATCATCACCGAGACGTACTGCAATGAGAACATCGCCGAGGACGGATCTTCCTGCACCTTCGATTGCTCGGCGTTCATCCTCCCGCTCGATCTCACCGGCGTAAAGGAATTCGCATTCACCGCCGCTATCCAGGAGTTCACGGTGCCCGAAAGCGTCGAGTCCGTCACCGCCGTCATGTGGGGCGCCGGCGGGGGAGGCGGCGTCGCGGTCGGCGGAGCCGGAGGCTACTCAAAAGGAACGATGACCGTCACGCCGGGAGAGACGCTGACGATCACCGTGGGCGGAGGCGGCGCGGGACGGTCCTATAACGCTCCGGGCGGCTGGCCGAACGGAGGCAGGGGCGGCAGCACCCGGGGAGGTTACTACGGAGCGGGAGGAGGCGGCAGGTCCTCCGTCGTCAGAGGCTCCAGCGACTTGATCGTGGCCGGCGGCGGAGGCGGCACGGGGTCCCACGGCTGCTGTTCCAGCTTCTGGGGAGGAGCAGGGGGAGGATCGAACGGGCAAAACGCGCCCAGCAGCTCCTGGTTCAGCTCTTCGGGAAGAGGGGGCACCCAGACCGGCGGCGGCTCCGGAGGGGGCCGCGGCAGCCAGAGCGGAGGCTTCCATTACGGAGGCTACGGCGACAGCTGGAACGGGACCGGGGGCGGCGACGGCTACTACGGAGGAGGCGGGGGCGACGACCACCAGGGCGGGGGCGGCGGCAGCGGCTATATCGGCGGCACGGGCGTGACCGACGCGGTGACGTCCAGAGGCAACGCCGGGTCGCCGCCCGGCACGTCGGACCCGGACTATTCCGGCGGCATCGCCAGCGGGGGCTCGGGCGGAGGCAAAGGGGGCGACGGCAAGGTGGTGATCCGTTACGATCCCCCTCAACCCGACTGCGGCGGCTGCGAGGCGGACGGCCACTGCTCCAGGGAGCAGTATTGCATCGAGGTGGGGACGCCCGACCCCGACTGCGTGGACAACGTCGCCCCGGAGGCCGCGATCACCGCGCCCGCGGACGAATCCTTCGTGGCCCGGGTGGTCGCGATCAGCGGGACGGCATCGGACGAGAAGGGTATCCAGAAAGCCCAGTTCTTCATCGACGGCAACGGCCAGGGCCTCAATGAGCCGCCGGTGTACGAGATGACGTGGGACACTTTGGCCGAGAGCCCGGAGGGCGCGCGCCTCATGCCCGACGGCGCGCACGAGATCTACCTGACCGCGTTCGACCCGTCGGAGAACATCGGCGCGAGCCCCGTCGTCACGCTGAAGGTCGACAACGCCCCTCCCGTCACCTCCCTGAGCCCGGAGCCCAACGGCTCCGACGGCTGGTACAAGTCCCCCCTCCCCGCGCTCACGCTTTCCGGCGACGACGGGGAGGGGATCGGGGCGCGCGAGATCTCCTGGAGTCTCGACGGAGGCCCGGCGACCGTCGTGCCCGGCGCCTCGGCCGAGCCCGCGGCCGGCGAAGGGACCCATGAGCTCTCGTTCTTCGCGACGGACTTGCTCGACAACGCGGAAGCGCCCAAGACGCTGACCCTGCGCATCGACCTTCTGGCGCCGGCGGCTCCCGGGAACCCGCGGACCACGTTCATGGAGGAGCGCCGCGTGGACCTGGCCTGGGACGCCTCGGCCGACGCCGACGGCCCCACGCCGTCCGGGACGGCCTCCTACCGGGTCTCGCGCCGGGTCTCGGGAAGCGGCGCGGACTTCTCGACGCTGGGCGACACCGCCGATCTGACTTTTTCGGACACCGAGGAGCTGGACCTGGGCGTGACCTACGACTACCGGGTCTTCGCCCTGGACGCGGCCGGGAACCTCTCCGACCCGGCCGAGCTGACCGTCACCGCCCCGGACCGGACGCCCCCCGAGCTCACGGAGGCCGCCGGCCTCGTGCACGCCGACGAGACGAGCGTCACCGTGACCTGGGTGACCGACGAGCCGGCCACCTCCCAGGTCGCCTTCGGCGCGGAGTCCGGCGCCTACGGGGACCCCGTCCCGGCCCAGGTGGACCACGAGGACCCCGCGCAGCTGTCCACCGAGCACTCGGTCACGGTGGGCGGGCTCGCCGTCCATACCCGCGCCTATCTACGCGCGATCTCGATCGACGGGTTCGGCAACGAGGGCCGAGCCGACGAGTTCTCGGTCCTGCTCGACACCGATCCTCCGACGGTCGCCATCACGAGCCCGGCCGACGGCTGGGCCACCAACGCCGACGTGACCATCGGCTTCACCGTGTTCGACGACCTCAGCCCGGAGGGAGGGATCGCCCTGCGCGACGACCAGGGCCACGACGCCCCGCCGTTCACGTTCGCTCAGGAAGGCCCGAGGACCGTCACGCTGACCGCCACCGACGAGGCCGGCAACTCCGCGACCGCGTCGGTCTCCTTCACGATCGACAAGACGGGCCCCGCGCGCATCCAGGACTTGACGCTCGCGGAGCAGAGGCCCGCCGACGGGGAGGCGGACATCGCGTGGACCGCGCCGGCCGACGCCCTGAGCGCGGTGGCCGGCTACAGGCTGAAATCCTCCCCCGTGCCCTTGAGCGACGCCAACTGGGACGCGGGCACGCCGCTCGGGGCTCTCGCCCCTTCCGAGGCGGGGACCCCGGAAACCTTCACCGTCTCCGGTCTTCCCGCCCAGGACCTGCACCTCGCCATCCGGTCGGAGGACTCGCTCGGGAACCTCTCGCCGACCTCCAACAACGTGGTCTACGACCCGGTCCCGCCTTCGGTCGCGATCACGGAGCCGGCCAACGGGGCCGTCGTCTCGCGGCCGGTCACGGTGAGCGCGACGGCGAGCGACCCGCGGGGCGTGGCACGCGTCGAGTTCCTGGTGGACGGCCAGCCGGCGGCGTCGGCCACGGCCCCGCCGTACACCTTCTATTTCGACATCCGGGATTACGACGACGGCGGCTATACGCTGACGGCCCGGGCCTTCGACACCCGGGGGAACTCGGCGGAGGTCTCGATCCAGGCCGTCGTCAGCTACGCCCCGCCGGCCAAGCCGACGATCCTCTCCCCCGACGACGGCTGGATCACCCATGAGCCGTTGGTGTCCGTGACCGGCTCGGCCGAGCCCGGGACCACCGTCCAGCTCCTGATCGACGGCTCGTGGGGATCCGCGCCCCGCTTCACGCAGGACGGCCAGGCGAGCTTCGCGGACGTGAACCTGGGCAGCGAGGGGCTCTATACCCTGACCATGGTCGCCTCGGACAAGAAGGGGGTCAGCCAGCCCTCGGACCCGGTGGACGTCACTCTGGACCTCGGCCCCCCCCTGCCCCCCGACGCGCCCGAGGCCGCCACTTTGCCCGGCGGAAAGATCCGCATCTCCTGGTCCTTGCCCGCGGGGGAGACGCCGTCGGCCTACCGGCTCTACCGCAGCCTGGACAGCGCGGACCTGCCGGCGGGCGGGTCCCCGCCGGCGGCCTTCCGGATCACGGACGACGTGGCCGAGACCTCTTACGCGGACCTGCCTCCGCAGGACGGCCTGTTCTTTTATGGAATCAGCTCGCTCGACACCGCCGGAAACGAGAGCGTCCTCTCGGAGGCCGTATTCGGCGTCTCGGACCAGAGCGCGCCCTCGGCCCAGATGCAGCTGCCCGGCGCCGTCCCCCCTCTGGGGCCCGGGGACTACGCGATCGAGCTCACGGTGACCGAGACCCTGGCCGCCCTGCCGCTGGTGACCCTCAAGCCGCCGGGCCAAAGCCCGGTCTCCATCCCGGTGCAGGCCGAAAGCCCGACCCGATTCACCGGCACGTTGACCGTGACTTCGGCGATGGCCCCGGGCGCCGCGCTCTTCGGCTTCCAGGGCGAGGACCTGGTCGGGAACACCGGCACGGCGATCACCTCGGGCGGCTCCGTGACTCTGGACACGCGCGGACCCGTGGGCACGGTCACGCTTTTGTCGGCGGAGGTCCTGAGCGCCGGAACCCTCTCGCTCCGGCTGGACCTCGACGAGCCCGCGGCCGCCACCCCCGCCCTCTCCTTCACGCCCGAAGGCCGCGCCCCCGTCGCCTTGAGCCTCGCTCCCCTCTCCGGAGACGGCCGGTCCTTCGAGGCCGGCGCCGCCGTCGACGAGACGACCGGCGACGGCCGGGCGTATTTCGCGTACTCGGCCGCGGACGCTCTGGGCAACGCCGGCACGACCCTGTCCGGAGGCGCCGCCTTCTTCACGATCGACACCGCGGCGCCGGGACCGCCGCAGTTCCTGCGCGCGAACGCGCGGCCGGAGAGCCGCGTGGAGCTTTCCTGGAGCGCGCCCCTGGGCGCGGGCGACGTGGTCCTCTACGCGATCCTGCGCGACGGGATGGAGATCGCCACCGCCGCGCCGGCTCCCGACGGGAGCGGCGCCTACGCGGACCAGCCCGCCGAAGGGCCCCACGAGTACAAGGTGAGAGCTCGGGACGCGGCCGGCAACGACGGGCCTCCCTCCGACCCCGCCTCGGCCTCCGCGGACGGGACCCCGCCCCCCGCGCCGGCGAACCTGCAGGCCTCCATCAACGGGTTCGGCCAGATCGAGGTCTCTTGGGAGGCGGGCGCCGGCGAGGCCGCGGCCGAGTTCAGGATCTACCGCTCCCGGGCGCCGATCACGGGCATCGCGGGCCTGACCCCGTGGCCCGCGGCTTCGCCGTTCATCGACGCTCCGCTCGAGGACGGCACCTACCACTACGCGGCGACGGCCCTGGACGCGGCCGGCAACGAGGGCCCCGCGTCGGACGAGGATTCGGTGGCCTTCGACAAGGCCGCGCCCGTGATCAGCGTCACCGGGGTCTCGGACGGGGACTTCGCGAACGAGGAGCTCACCATCTCCTTCTCCGCGGCCGACGACAACCTGGACCCCTCCAGCGTGCACGCCGCCTTGAACGGGGAGCCCTTCGAGTCGGGCGCCACGGTGGGCGCGGAGGGGGAGTACACGCTGACCGTGACGGCCTCCGACACGGGGGGCCACGGGTCGGAGGGGACGATCCGCTTCACGATCGACCGGACCGACCCGGAGCTTTCCCTGAGCGGCGTCGAGGACGGCTACACCTACTTCGCTCCGGTCTCGCTGAGCACCAGCGTCAGCGACGCGAACCTCGTCTCGGACGGCTGCGCTCTCATCGACAACACGCGGGGCACCCAGGCCCCGTACTCCGCGGGCGCCGCGATCGCCGCCGACGCTTGGTACACCGTGCTCTGCGAGGCGGCCGACAAGGCGGGGAACTCCGCCTCCGCGAGCCTGTCGTTCGGGGTCGACACGGCGCCCCACGCCCCGCGGGCCCTCTCGTTCCTGGGAGAGGGAGGCGTCGGCGGGCGCCTCACCTGGCAGGCGGCCCCCGAGGACCCCGACGTGGCGGGCTTCCGGGTCTTCCGGGACGGAGTCCGGATTAGCGGCAGCCTGCTCTCCACTCCTTCCTTTAAGGACACCGGCTACCGCGACGACGCCGCTCACGTCTACGAGGTGGCCGCCATGGACGCGCGGGGCCAGGAAGGCGCCCGGGCGACCGTCACCGTGCGGCCCGTCGAGATCGCTCTCTCGGGCTTCGGAGTCCTGAGCGGGGGCCAGGAGTCCTTGACCCGCGGATTCTTCGATGAGGTGCGTCTGCTGGTCACCAACCGCGCCTCCCAAGCGCTGAGCGTTGGGCCGCTCGAGCTCGATCTCGGCTCCGGGGCCCACCCGTTCGAGGGCGCCACGCTCGCGGCGGGCGGGGCGCAGACCCTGAGCGGCGTGGTGGCCGTCGCCCCCGGCTCCTCGGGCCAGGTGTCCCTGCGCGCCGTGCTGAGGGTGGCCTCCGAGCCCGGCACCACCGCCCGGGTGGCGCGGGAGTTCCCCCTGGCCGTGCGCGACCCCCAGGAGCCGGTCGTCGAGGTGTTCCCCGAGGCGCTCATCCGGGGGACGAACGCGCAGGTCCGCATGAAGTTCAACAACCGGGGCTCGGCGCCGCTGGACATCCGGACCGCGCGCGCCTCCGGCGGGTCGACCTATCCTTCCGACGACGTGTTCCTGCGCATCGAGACCCCGCAGGGCACCCTCCTCTCGGAGGCGAGGCTCGAGCAGACGGGCAACGGAGCCAACTCCACGATCGTCTCCGGCCAGCAGGTCTTCTTCGTGACGATACCGGGCGGGTCCAGCTTCATCTTCGACCCGGTGACCCTGTTCGTGCCGGACGCCGCCTCGGGCGAGGTCGCGGCCTCGGCCACGGTCGCGCAGATCACGCACAGCCTTCCTTACAGTCCGATCCCCGGAGAGCGGTCGTTCAGCGGCTCGCAGACCGCCGGGACCATCCAGGAGCCCGCCTATACCGCCACTGTGGACCTCATCTCGCTCGACGGGACGAACCCGACCGCCGTCTTCGACCGGGGACAGACGGTGCGCATCAAGGGCCGGGCCGTGGACCCGGCGGGCTCCCCCCTCCCGGACCGGCAAGTCGCCTTGGGCCTCTCCTCGCGGGGATTCGACCGGAAGCTGAGCACCGGAACGGGCCCCGACGGCACCTACGAGGCCCTCTTCACTCCCGCGAGCAACGAGCCCGGACAGTACGCGGTCAGCGCCAGGCACCCGGACGTCCTGACCGGCGGCATCCAGGCCCAGTTCGCGGTGCAGCACTTCGGATTCCAGTATGAGGGCTTCACCGCGCGCATGTCCCAGAACTCCGAGTTCCGCTTCAGCGTGAACCTCACCAACTTCGGCGAGACCCCCGTCGAGGGCCTCGCGGCGACGGTCTCGCAGGAGTCCGAGGCGGAGGGCGTCAGCCTGGCCATCCAGCCGGGCAGCCTGCCGGACGCGATCGGCGCCGGCTCCAAGGCGACTTTGGCTTTCACCGCCGCGGTGGAGCCCGCCGGCCCGGTGGGCCGCTCCGCCTTCGTGGTGACCGCCACGGAGGCCAACGGCTTCAGCCGGAGCATGACGGTGTTCCTGGACGTGAGCCCCTCCCAGGCGCTCCCCGTGGCCACGCCCCAGGCCTTCCAGATCGGCATGCTGGCCGGCGAGACCCGCTCCCAGAAGATCGAGATCCGGAACAAGGGTTTCGACGATTGGGTCAACATAACGCTCACCGAGCCGACTTTGGACTTCGCGCGGATCGAGGGCAGCTCCTCGATGGGGACCCTGCCGCCCGGAGGGCTGGCCGAGATCACCGTGGTCTTCGAGCCCCCGGCCGACCTTCCGACCGGCGCCGTCGCCGCCAACCCGCTCTTCGAGATCCGCTCGGCCAACGCCAGCGCGATCCCGATCAACGTCGGCGTGACCTTCACCTCTTCCCGCAACGGCGCGGTCGCCGTGAACGCCGTCAACGCCGATGAGCCGCGGGACGCGCTCGGCGCGGGCGTGGGGGTGCCCGGGGCCAAGGCCACGCTGACCAGCCTCGACGTGGCCGGCCTCACCCGCCAGAAGAACGCGGACGCCAACGGCGTGGCCCAGTTCCCCGACGTCCCCTCGGGCGCGTACACCCTGAAGGTGGAAGCGGCCGGATTCCAGCCGGTGACGCGGGCCCTCAACGTGCAGCCGGGCCTGACCGAGAGCGTCGAGGCCCTGATGGTCGGGGACTACGTGTCCTACGAATGGACCGTCACGCCCACGACCATCCAGGACGAGTACGAGGTCAAGCTGGACATCACCTTCCAGACGAACGTCCCGGCCCCCGCGCTCGTGATCGAGCCGGCCCTCGTCGACCTGTACCTGGAGCCCGGCACGACCGCGTACGTGCAGTACGTCATCACCAACCGGGGGCAGGTGGCGGCCGACGACGTGGAGATGAGCCCCCCGCCGAACATCCAGCTTCCTTTCACGAAGATTCCCCGCCTGGGTCCCGGCGAGAGCGTGGTCATCGCGGCCAAGGTCACGCGGGGAGAGGGGTGCAGCAGCAGCGTCGGTCACGCGTATCACTACGAGTGCGCGGCCGGGTCCGACGTCCCGGCCCGGGCTCAGTCGTTCTCCGTGACCACCAACTGCCCGGGAAGCCCGTCGTCGTCCTCCGGGTCGTCGAAACCGCACGACGGCGGCGGCTTCGGCGGGGATACCCAGTTCGGACTCATCGGGGAGGGCTACGTCAGCATCGTCATCCCCAACCCGCCGCCCCAGCCCTGCGTGGTCACGCCCGTCATCTCGGGCCCGAGCGTCGTAGCCCCGGGCTGCGAGGTCACCTACACGGCGAACCTCAGCGGAAGCAACTGCGGCTGCGAGCCGACCTGCGGCACGGTGGACTGGCGGGCGACGGGCGGCCAAGTGACCGGGGTCAGCGCGGACGGATGCAGCGCGACCGTACGCGCCGACGGCTCGGGACCCCTGGCGGTCTCCGTGGACGGGGCGGACCTGCAGGCGGCCTATTCGGGCGAGTCCCAGCCGGCCGAGCTCATCACCTGCGCCAGCGACACGGGGCCGGACGGCAGCCCGCAATGCGACCCGTCATTCCAGAACCTGCTGGACCGCTACGCCGAGAGGGTCAAACAGAACGTGGAGTCCGGGTGGAAGTGCGGATACCTTGGCAACCTCATGATCGGCCTCAACGACTTCAGGAACTGGCTGGCGGGAAAGGCCACGGGCGCGGCGATCTGGGACGACATCCAGGGCGCCTGCGTGGACTGGCGCACCGACATCGGCTCCGCGCTTGAGCCCCACCAAGAGAACGGCTGGATGGTCCAGGGCGTCACGCGCAAGTGCACCGACGGCATATTCCCCTTCCAGCACAACGCCGTGCGGGTCGTCAACGTGCCCATGGGCTGCGACTTGATCTTCGACCCGTGGTACACCTGCGCTCCGGACATGAAGACGTCGGCGGCATGGTACGGGAACGCGAACGCGACCTGCGACAAGGTCCACGATTTCATCTTCGGGTGGTTGCTCAAATGAGCGGCGAAGCGACGACGGGAGGGGCTCTGAGGGCGCGGGCGGTCGCGGCGCTCGCCGCCCTGCTGCTGTCGTTCGGGACGGCCCGCGCCGACGCCCAGGGCGTCTGCGCCGTGGTCAAGCTGGAGATCCTCCAGAAGGTCACCCTGGAGCGCGAGGCCTTCGACGCCAACCTGAAGCTCACCAACTCGATGAGCGGCCAGCCGCTCGAGTACCTCGATATAGACATCAACATCTTCGCCAACGGGCAGCCGGCCGGCCAGCTGTTCTTCGTCAAGGTCGCCAACCTCTCGGGCACGAGCGCGGTGGACGGCACCGGGACGGTCCAGCCCGCCTCGACCGCGGACATCAGCTGGCTCATCATCCCCTCGACGGGCGCGGGCGGGACGAGCGCGCTCGGGACGCGCTACGACGTCAGCGCCACTATCTTCTTCATGAACGCGGACTCCCCGCGCTTCATCAGGACCTTCGACGTCCCGATCACCGTGAAGCCCCAGCCGTCGATCCGGCTCGAGTACGTCCTGCCCTTCGAGGTGTTCGGCGACGAGCCGCTCACCGAGGAGATCGAGCCGGTCGAGCCCTTCCCGCTGGGGGTCCGGGTGACGAACATCGGCTACGGGCCCGCCCGGAACTTCCAGATCGAGTCCGGCCAGCCGAGGATCGTGGACAACAAGCAGGGCCTGGCCGTCGACTTCCGGCTGCTGGGGACCTACCTTGAGGACCGGCAGATCGACAACACCCTGCTCATCCCCTTCGGGGACGTGGCTCCCGACCAGGCCAAGACCGGCGCCTGGCTCATGTCGAGCACCCTGTCCGGCCGCTTCCTCGAGTTCGAGGCCAGCTTCACACACAGCGCGGAGCTGGGCGGGGAGCTGACCTCGCTGCTGCAGGAGGTCGCCACGCACACCTTGATAAAGGACGTGCTCGTGGACCTGCCGGGCCGGGACCAGCAGTTCGACTTCCTGGTGAACACCACGACCGCGCGCGCCGAGATCAAGCACCTTCTCGACAACGGCGACCCGCTCGACCCCGACATCATCCTGGAGACCGACCAGCCGGAGCCCATCCCCGTCGTCACCCTTCCGTCCGGGATCGAGGGGGTCCTCAGCGGCACGGACCCGACGGTCACCCTGCGGATCTCGGGCAGCATCCCGGCGCACCAGTGGATCCACACCTCGGTCCCGGACCCGACCGGGGGCCAGGCCAGCCTCGTATCCGTCGTACGCGAGGACGGCCGGGAGCTCAACGCACGCAACTTCTGGACCGCAAAGCACTTCAACACGGGCACGCTGGCGGTCTCCCACCGGGTGCACCTGCTGGACTTCGACCCCCAGTCCACCGGCTACCGGCTCACCTTCGAGCAGCAGGGCCTCGACGCCGCGCCGGACGCGGTCGGGGACCTGGCCGCCGCGACGGGCCCCGGCGGAGGCTCGGTCCACCTGACCTGGAGCGCCACGGGCGAGGACGGCTCGACCGGCGACGTGCTGGGCGGCCGGGTCCTCATCTGGCGAGGCCTCCCGGACGCGACGGCCGACCCCGGGACCGCCCAGGTCTCGTTCGCGACGAACACGGCGGCCGGAGCCCCCCAGGCCTTCCTGCTCGGGGGTCTCCCGGGCAACGCCACGCATCACATCAACGTATTCCTGCAGGACACGGGAGGCTCCGTCTCCGAGCCCTCCAACCGCGCGACGGCGTACGCGCGGCCGAACCCGCCGAAGTCGCTGACGGCGGCGTCCAAGAGCCCCGCTTCGCTGACCGCGGCTTGGGCGCCCGGGAACAACCAGCTCCCGATCGAGTACCAGGTATCGCTCGCGCTGGCTCCCGGAGGCCCGGCCGCGCAATCGAGCCCGTTCCTCGACACCTTGACGCTCCAGCACACGTTCGCGGACCTGGCGCCGAACACCGCGTACTTCTTCAAGGGAGCCGCGCGCGACCCGGACACGCAGGTCGCCTCACCCGAGGCCGAGATGGGCTCGCTGGTCACTTTCGCGGAGCAGCCCGCGCCGGGCGAGCTCACCGACCCCACCGTCGGAAGCTTCCGCGCGTCGTGGGGAGCCGCGGGCAATCCGGAAGGCACCTGGTACGAGGCGCAGGCGTCGGTCTCCGAGGAGTTCACGTCTATCGACGTGACGTCGGGGACCTACGACGTCGGCGCGCTCTTCACCGGGCTCACCCAGCGGACCACGTACTACGTGCGCGTGAAGGCGCGCAACAGCGCGGGCGAGGATACGGCCTACACCACGCTGGGCCACATCCTGACCAAGGATTTCGAGCCGCCCGCCCCCGGAGAGCCCCCCCTGGAGGCGACCGCGACGCACGCTCTGGCGGCCAGCTGGACCGCGAACGGCACCCCGCCCGGGTCGCTCTTCCGGGCCGAGCTGTCCAGGACCGAGGACTTCGCCGTGGTGGAGCGCTCCAGCGAGACCTACGACCTGCGCGCCTCCTTCGAGGGTCTGGACGTCAATACCCCCTATCACGCGCGCGTGGCGGTCTATCTGACCTCCATATCCGGGTTCAGTGAGTACACCTCTCTCGGCTCCCGACACACTTTTGCGGCCCAGCCCGGAACGCGCGCAGAGGCCCCGACCTTCACGGACGTGACGCAGACGGGCTTCACGGCGAGCTGGACGTCCGGCACCTGGTCGGAAGGCTACAACCCGCCGGACACCGAATACCGGCTCGAGCTGTCCACCACCACGGACCCGTGGTGGACCGGGGTCTCCTCGGCGACGCGGAGCCTGGGCGAATCCTTCTCCGGCCTGGACCCGACATGGACCTATCACCTCCGGGTGAAGGCGGCGAACGGCGACGGCATCCCCACCGAATACACGACTCTAGGCAGCGCGCCTCCGACGGTGTCGATCCTCAACGCGATCGCCGGGACCTACCTGACCTCCCCGTCCACGACCGTGGCGGTGGCGTTCAGCGGCGCCGGGACGCAGGAGTCCGTCGCCTTCAAGCTGGACGACGCCGCCCAGCCGGGAGAAGTCTCCGGCAACGGCGCCGTCTACCAGCTGAGCGGGCTCTCCGACGGCGCGCACAGGATCGACGTCGCGGTGACGGACGAGACCGGCGCCGGGGCCGAGGACTCGGCCGAATTCATCGTGGACACGACGGGGCCCCTGTTGTTCGTGTCGAGCCCCGCGGCCAACGCCAACGGCTGGCACAACCGGGACGTCACCTTCATCTATGCCGCCGAGGACCCGCCATCGGCCGACGGCCTGCCCGGCTCGGGCCTGGACGCCGAGGCCAGCGAGCTCGGCGAGGACACGCTCGCCGAGGAGAGCGCCGGCTGGACCGCCGAGGCCCTAGCCGTCGACAACGTGGGCAACGCGACCGCGTTCCGTGAGACCGGGATCAAGCTCGACAAGACCCCGCCGGCCCTGACGATCACGAGCCCGGCGGGCGGGCGGTACGTGGCCACGCGCGACGAGATCGGGATCGACTTCACGGCGCTCGACAACTTCGACGCGGATCCCGAGCTCACCGCGCGGCTCGAGCTCGAATCCGCGGGCAGCGGAGCCCCGGGCAAGCTGAACGGGCCGGTGGAGGTGGAGAACGGCCGGAAGCTCGAGCCCCTCGACCTGACGGCCGGGGTGTGGCGGCTGACGCTGAGCGCCACGGACCAGGCGGACAACCCGGCCTTCGCCGCCGGCGCCACCTTCGAGGTGGTGCACGACATCCGGGCGCCGCGCACAAGCGTGACGGTGGGGGCGCCCAGGCATCCGCCCGCGCCCGCCGAGGGCGAGCCCGAGCCGGAGCTCGTGTACCTGACGGGGACGACGCCCGTGACCGCTTCCTCCATAGACGACCTGGTGGCCGACGAGGACGGGACCGGGCTGGGCGTGGCCACCCAGACGGTGAAGGTGAACGGCGCCGAGCCTCCGAGGCTCCTCTTCGAGAACCCGGAGCCGGCCATCGGCGCGGTATTCGAGAACACATTCACGCTCGACGACGCGGACGGCCAGCTGAGCCTGCTGGCGGAGGCAAGGGACACGCTGGACAACCAGGAGACGGGCCAAGCCTTGAGCCTGCAGATAGACAACACTCCGCCGACCGTGAACCACGCGTTCAGCATCGCGCCGGTCGTGCGGGCGCCGAAGGAAGAGCAGTGGTTCGCCGAGGACTTCCAGATCATCTGGTCCGCGGACGACGGCGCGGGATCTGGCGTGGCGCATCTTGACGGACCGACGGGTGTGACGGTGGAGGCCAAGGGAACCGACTGCATCGGCCGCTCGGTGGACAACGTGAACAACGAGGCCGCGCTGACGGTGACCGTCAACCTGGACAAGACGGCGCCGGAGGTGGACGCCGGAGCGGACGCGGCGGCGGAGGAGGGCGCGGAGCTGGGCTTCTCGGGCACCGTGATCGACAACCTCGACAAGGCCGTGCAGTACGGCTGGGACTTCGGCGACGAGGGGACGGCCGGCGGGGACCTGACGCCCGGGCACACGTATCTCGACGAGGGGATCTACCAGGTCACGCTGGCCGCCACCGACCACGCCGCGCACGCCGCGTCGGACACCCTGATGGTGACGGTGACCAACGCTCCTCCGATCGTGACTGCGGGGCCGGACCGGCGGACCGAGGAAGGCTCGGTCGTGGGCATCAGCGCGACGTTCACGGACGCGGGCATCCTGGACACGCATACGGCCGAGGTGGACTGGGGCGACGGGACGACGTCCGCGGCGCCGTTGACGGAGGAGAACGGCTCGGGGAGTCTGGCGGCGGAGCACGTGTACGCGGACAACGACGTCTACGCCGTGAGGATCACGGTGACGGACAACGACGGCGACTCGGGCGAGGCCGCGCTCGCGATCACGGTGGACAACGTCGCGCCGACGATCGCGGCGGGCGCGGATTTGACCGCGAACGAAGGCTCGGTCGTAAGCCTGGGGGCGGCCTCCTCCGGGCTGGTCAGCTGGTGGCGCGGCGAGGACGACGCGAGGGATTCCGCTGACGGCAACCACGGGACGCTCATCAACAGCGCGACCTTCGCCCCCGGAATGGCCGGCTGGGCCTTCAGCCTCGACGGGAGCGGCTACGTCAGCGTCCCGGACAGCGCCAATCTGCGGCTGGGGAAATCCCAGACCGTCGAGGCTTGGATCTATCCGACGGCCAACTCCGGCGACTGGGTGCGTCTGGCAGGAAAGGGGCGGAGCCACGCAGGCCGCAATTACGGGCTGTGGCGTGAACGTTATGGCGGCCTGCTCTTCCAGGTGTTTGACAGTCGGAACGCGGGCTGCCACGCCTATGATCTTAACCTGCCCGCCACGATCGCGCCGGTCGGGGAGTGGACGCACGTGGCCGGGACCTACGACGGGGCGCGGGCAAAGCTCTACGTCAACGGCGTTCTGCAGGTCGACGTCCCCTGCACCCTGACGCCCGTCGTTACCGACGATCCTCTGACAATCGGCTACGCGGGCTTCCACACCTTCTTCAAGGGTCTGATCGACGAGGCCGTGGTTTACGACGAGCCGCTGACGCCGGAGCAGATCCAGACCCGTCATGCCGCGGGCGGAGGCAGTCCTCTTGCCGGCGCGGTATTCAACGACAAGGGCACGCTAGATACGCATACGGCCACCATCGACTGGGGCGACGGCACGGCGGCCGAGACTGCCGCTGTGACCGGATTTCCGTTCGGTCCTCCGGGCTCGGCGGCGGGACAGAACGGCACGATCGCGGGCTCGCACGTCTACGCCGACGACGGCGATTACACCGTCACCGTCTGCGTCAAAGACGATGAGGACGCCGAGCTCTGCGACGAACTGAACGTCACCGTCAACAACGTAACGCCCACCATCGCGGCCGGCGCGGACCGGACGGCGCCGGAGGGGAGCGTCGTTAGCCTCGATCCCGCGACCTTCGACGACAAGGGCACGCTCGACGCCCATACGGCCGCCATCGATTGGGGCGACGGCACGCCGACGGAAGCGGGCACGGTCAGCGAGTCTCCCGCGGGACCGCCTGGGAGCACATCGGGGGCGGACGGGACCATCTCGGGAAGCCACGTGTACGCCGACAACGGCGCCTACACGGTGACGGTGACCGTGACCGACGACGAGGGCGCCTCCGCGAGCGACACCTTGACGGTGACGGTGGACAACGCCGCGCCCACGCTGGACGTAGGCCCCGACCAGGCCCCGACCGAGGGCATGGCGATCAGCCTGGCGCCTTCCTCCTTCAATGATCCGGGCACGCTCGACACCCATACGGCCACGATCGACTGGGGCGACGGCACGGCTCCCGAAGCCGCCGCGGTGACGCAAACGCCGTTCGGACCGCCGGGCGACACGGCGGGAGCCGACGGCAGCGTCGCCCTCGGCTCGCACGTCTACGCGGACAACGGCGCCTACACGGTGACGGTGACGGTGACCGACGACGAGGGCGCCTCCGCGACCGACACCTTGACGGTGACGGCGGACAACGCCGCGCCCACGCTGGACGCGGGCCCTGACCAGGCCGCGACCGAGGGCATGACGATCAGCCTGGCGCCCTCCGCCTTCAATGACCCGGGCACGCTCGACACCCATACCGCCACGATCGACTGGGGCGACGGGAGCGCCATCGACGCCGCCGCGGTGATCGAGGCGCCGCACGGCCCGCCGGGCGATACGGCGGGGGCCGACGGCGCGATCGCCGGCAGCCACGTGTACGCGGACAACGGCGCCTATACGGTGACGGTGACGGTCACCGACGACGAGGGCGCCTCCGCGACCGACACCTTCACGGTGACGGCGGACAACGCCGCGCCCACGCTGGACGCGGGCGCGGACCAGACCGCTCCGGAGGGCGGCGTCGTCAGCCTCGATCCCGCGACCTTCAACGACAAGGGCACGCTCGACACCCATACCGCCGCGATCGATTGGGGCGACGGCAGCCCGGTCGAGGCCGGTGCCGTCACCGAGTCCCCCTCCGGCCCGCCCGGCTCGACCGCGGGCGCCGACGGGGCCATCGCGGGCTCGCACGTCTACGCCGACGACGGGAGCTACACGGTCAACGTCTGCGTCAAGGACGACGAGGACGCCGAGCGCTGCGAAGACCTGAGCGTCACCGTCGAGAACGCCGCGCCGACGGTCAAGGCGGGCGCGGACAATACCGCGGCGGCGGAGGGCTGGATACATATCGGCGGAACGATCGAGCTGCGGACGATGGTGGTGAGCATCCCCGGCCAGCCCGGCACCCCCACCATCCCGATCGGTCCCGACGCGGAGCACCCGGTGACCGCGGACTTCATCCGGTTCCACGACATGGGCACAGCGGACACGCACACCGCCTCTATCGACTGGGGCGACGGGACCGCCCTCGAGCACGTGCTGTCGGAGGACATCGACGAGGACCCGCAGGGTCCTCCCGGGTCGACAACCGGCTCCTCGGGCACGATCAAGAGCCTCCACCAGTACACGGCGAACGGCATCTACACGCTGGTCGCCACGGTGACCGACGACGAAGGCGCGTCGGGCTCGGACAGCCTGCTCGTGAAGGCGGACATCGAGCCGCCCCAGACCACGATCTCGCACACGGCCAGCTCGAGCACGGCGCCCGGGACGCCCGTCGAGACGGAGGTGTTCCTGAACCAGACCGCGATGAACTCGCTCGGCGCCGTCGACCCCGTCATCAACGGGATCGCCTTCGACGTGCAGTGGACGTTCTACAGGGACCTCACGATCGACGGGCCCGAGGCGCCGTTCATCCGCCAGAACGTGGAGCACGAGGCCGTGCCGTTCAACCTGGCGCAGGAGGGAGTGCACCGGCTGGAGTACTTCAGCGTGGACAAGCGCGGCAACGAGGAGGGCTACCGGCTCGACGACGAGGCGGGCCACAAGTTCATCACGATCGGGGTGGACCACACGCCGCCCCAGACGACCCTCACCATCGGCAACCCCGTCAAGTACGAATTCGGGCAGACCTTCATCAGCCCCAAGAGCAAGCTCGCTCTGGACGCCGCGGACCCGGTCTCGGGCGGCGTGGCCTCGGGCGTTCGGGAGATCCTGTACCGGATCGACGACGGGGCGCCCATCGTCTACACGGGTGAGTTCAGCCTGGCGGAGGGCACGCACACCCTCGCCTACTGGAGCCCGGACCGGGTCGACAACTATTTCGTCCACGTGGCGAGCTTCGGCGTGAGCAAGATCATGAGCCCGAAGAAGCGCGCGGCGGCGGGCAAGAAGAAGTCGATCGACATGGGCGGGAACATGGACTTCTACGGCGACGCGATCAGCAACGGGCCGATCCGGGTGTTCGGGAGCGCCTTCATGGACGGCGACGTGGAGGGGCCCGAGATCACGGTGCAGGGCAGCGCGGTGATCACCGGGACCCAGACCATCGTGGCGAACCCGCTCCATCCCGCGCCCTTCGACCTGACGGCCATCAAGGAGCAGGTGCTGGCCAACAACCTGGCGGAGGACCCGGACAACCCGATCGCGGAGTATCTCAATAACAGCGTCTTGACGCTCAACGCGGGGGCGAGCCTGACGCTGCCCTCCGGGAACTATCTATTGAGCGGGTTGCGCGCGACCGCCGGCGCGGAACTCAAGATTATCGGGCAGGTGGGCATACTGGTGGAGGGCCCGATCACCATCAACAGCGCGGAAGTGAACGCGATCGACACCACCGAGGACGGCCAGCACGCGGAGCAGCTGGCGCTCTTCTCGAACCAGGCGGATGACGTCCGCCTGGCCGGCTCTGGGCGCGTCGGGGCGCTGCTGTACGCGCCGGAGGCGAGGGTCGTGGTGACGGGCTCCGCGAAGTTCGGCGGCAGCCTCTTCGCGGGCACGCTGGACGTGAACGGGAACGCCGTCTCGCTCTCGAGCGCGACGGTGCCCACGGACATAGTCACGGAAGGCAAGAGCAAGGGAGGGAAGCCAGCCGCGGCGGGGTCTCCGTCCGTGTCCGCGGGCGGAGCCGATCCGACATTCGCGCTCCGCGACCTCTACGTGTTCCCGAACCCGGCGGTGGGCGGGTCCGTACCGACGATCCACATCGCGGTCGGCGTCGCCGACAAGGTGACGATCCGCATCTACAACGTCGCGGGCCAGCAGGTCCATCAGGCGACGATGGAATCGGCCCCGCCCGTGATCGACGACGGGAGCGGGCCCAAGTACGCCTACGAGTACGCCTGGGACGGACGCATCCCGAGCGGGGTCTATCTCTACACCGTCGTCGCGGATAAGTCCGGGGAGGCGTCCATCCGCAAGGCCGGCAAGTTCGCCGTGGTGCGGTAATCAGCGCCGCAAGCTCGCCTTGCGGCGCTTACTACCCCGCGTTTTTTGGGGAACTCCGCTAGAGCGACGCCGTTTCCGTTGTCCGGCCGCAGGCTCGCCCTGCGACGCGCACACCGTTTCCCCGGAGTCCTGACACCCGCTCCGTCGGAATCCAGCCCATCCGCCTGACCGAAATTAAAAGTGTATATTTTTGAATACTTTTTTCATTATAAAAGTCAGCGGGTTGTCATTGACTTTTCCCGGAATACCCGTTACATCTTTGTAGGTGCGTTGCCTTTGGCAGCGCATGCTGTCATATTTTCGCCGAGAGCACCATGGTGGCTGACACCAGCGATCGACCTCACGTGATTGAGTCGCGGCTCCCCAGCATCGCCGCGCGCTGCTTCCTCCTCATCTTCGCGGTTATTTCCTTGATGGCCGGCCCGGGCACAGCCAGGGCCGCCGACACGGACGGCGACGGGATCGAAGACGGGACCGACGCCTGCCACAACGCCGACGCGCCGCAGGGGCTGGTGAGCTACTGGGGCTTGGATGAGGGCGCGGGCACCACGGCGGCCGATTCCTTCGGCGCGATCCCCGGGACGATCGCCGGGGCGGCATGGGATACGGGTCGGGTCGGCGGCGCCTTGAGCTTCGACGGGGCCGGCAATCACGTGAAGATGTCCGCGGACGGCCTTCCGACGGGCGAACGGACGACGCAAGCCTGGTTCTTCACGAGCGACACGCAGTTCGGCGGCACCATCCTGGGTTACGGCGGCGGAGGATCCCGTCAAAGCTGGATCATATGGCTCTCGCCCGATAAGAAGACCATCACGGTGCACGGCCATTGGAGCGGCGGCCTTATCATAGAGCATACTGTGGCCGCCCCCCTCGTTGGCGCGTGGCATCACATCGCCGTCACGACGAGTCCCGACGGCACGAAAATATATCTTGACGGGCAGTTGATCGCTTCCAACACCCTTTATGTGACGAGCACCGTGGTGGGCGGCAAAGACGCCTATATTGGAGCGGCGACCACCGGATCCGGGATCGGCATCTATACCGACGGGGTCAACAAGACTTGGAAGGGCCTGCTGGACGAGGTCGCGATCTTGGACAGGGCATTGACCCCGGAGGAGATCGAGCAGGACTATCAAAGCGGACTGAACGGGAAGGGTTATTGTCAGTCCCCTTATGTCTGCGGGAACGGGGCTCAAGAGGGGACCGAGGAATGCGACGATGGCGCCGCCAACGTCGGCCCGGCCGACGCGGTGGCGGGTCAATGCACCACGGACTGCGGGATCGCGGCTTGCGGCGACGGAGTAGCCAACGCCGACGAAGCGTGCGACGGGGCCGACTTGGGGGGTAAGACTTGCGCGGATTACCTGTTCGTGGGCGGAAGCTTGAGCTGCGGAGCCGGCTGCGCCGCGATCGAGACGGCCGCCTGCGGCGACTGCCCTTCCGGCACGGTGAGTCATTGGGGCCTTGACGAAGGAGGCGGGGCCGCGGCCTCCGATTCGATGGACGCGAATCCCGGGGTCGTCGCCGGGGCGACGTGGGCGGCCGAGGGGCTAGTCGGCGGCGCCTTGAGCTTTAACGGGGCCGGCGACCACGTGAAGATGTCCGCGGACGGCCTGCCGACGGGACAACGGACGACGGAAGCCTGGTTCTATACGGATGACACCCAGTTCGGCGGCTCAATACTGGGTTATGGCGGGGGAGGGACGCGTCAAAGCTGGATCCTATGGCTCTCGCCCGACAAGAGGACCATCACGGTGCACGGCCACTGGAGCGGCGGCCTTATCATAGAGCACACCGTGGCCGCGCCCCTCACCGGCGCGTGGCATCACATCGCCGTCACCACGAGCCTTGAGGGCACGAAGATATATCTCGACGGGAGCCTGATCGCCTCCAACGGCCTTTATGTGACGAGCACCGTGGTCGGCGGCAAAGACGCCTATATAGGAGCGGCGACCAGCGGGTCTGGGATCGGCATCTATACCGATGGGACCAACAAGACTTGGAAGGGCCTGCTGGACGAAGTCGCGATCTTCGACAGGGCATTGACCGTGGAAGAGATCCAGGCGCGTCACGCGGACGGCCTGGCCGGCAAGGGGACGTGCAGGCCCCCCTGCGGCAACGGGGTCGTCGAATCCCCCGAAGGCTGCGACGACGGCAACGCCGGCGGCGGAGACGGCTGCAACGCCGCCTGCGCGGTCGAGGCGGACTACGTCTGCGGCGGAGAGCCTAGCGTCTGCTCGCCCGACTCCGACGGCGACGGGATCGCCGACGCCGACGACAATTGCCCCGACACCGCCAACGCGGACCAGGCCGACGCGGACGGCGACGGGACCGGCGACGTCTGCGTCCCGGACTGCGCCGAGCCTCCATCCGGCCTGGTGAGCTGGTGGCCCGCGAACGGGGACGCCGGCGACATCTGGGGCTCGGATGACGGCGCCCCGGCCAACGGCGCCGCGTTCGCGCAAGGCAAGGTCGGTCAGGCGTTCTCTTTGGACGGGGACGACGATTACATAGAGACCGGCCAGACATTCGCCGACGACCAGAGCCACACCATATCCGCCTGGGTGTATTGGCGGGGAGACACGAGTTGGGCCCATCAGGAGGTCGTGGGCTGGTGGGACCCCAGCGTCCTTCCCTGGCAGCACCGGATGTTCCTGGGGCCCGCCAAGGGGAGCCATGTCCTGCGCTACGGCGACGACTGGCAGGATACTGGCGCCGTTCTTCCCATGAACCGGTGGACGTTCCTGTCGGCGACGTATGACGGAAGCGACAACTCGAGGAAGCTCTACGTCGACGGGGACCTCGTCGCCGCGAAGAGCGGCTCTCTGAGCGCGAAATTCCATCTCCTCTCGATTGGAAAACAGGGCAGCTCGAATACCGAGTACTTCAACGGCCTGATCGACGAGGTCTCGGTCTACGACAAGGCCTTGAGCCTCGGAGAGATCCGATCCGTCTTCGAGGCCGGCGTCGCGGGGATGTGTACCCCCCCCTGCGGCGACGGGGCCCTGGAGGCGCCGGAAGCCTGCGACGACGGGAACACCTCCAACGGTGACGGCTGCAGCGCCGCCTGCGCGGTGGAGGCGGGCTACGTCTGCGGCGGGGAGCCGAGCGTCTGCGTGGCGGACCTGGACCAGGACGGCGTCCTCGACAACGTTGACGCCTGCGACAACGCCGGGGCGCCGCAGGGGCTGGTGAGCTACTGGGCCTTCGACGGCGCTCCGACCTTCTCGGACGACTTCGAATCCGGCAACGCGGCGGATTGGACGCCCATCAGCGGCGCCTGGAGCGTGGTGGCGGGCGAGTACCGCGGCATCAGCGGCGGCGTCAACGCGCTCTCGCTGGCGCCCGCCGCGGGGGGCGGGACGTCGAACGCCCGCATCAGGGCCAAGATCAAGGTGTTCGCCAGGGGGGCGCCGGACGACGCGGCGCTCGTGCTGCGGGCCTCCGACGACAACAACCTCTACGCCGGCGGGATAGGCGGCTTCGGCCGGAAGTACTTCATCGGGAAGAAGTTCGGGGGGGCCTGGGTCGAGCTGGCGGGGACCGGGGGCGAAGCGGACCTGGCGCTCGGCCAGGCCCATGACGTCGCGTTCGAGGTCCAGGGCGCCGTGCTCAGGCTCTACGCCGGAGGGGTCAAGGTCCTCGAGGCCAACGACACGTCGCTCACCTTCGGGATGACCGGGGTCATGGCGACCTGGGGCACCGTGCATTTCGACGACGTGGTCGTGGACTCCCCGTCGTCCACGGCCTACGACTCCTACGGAGGCGCTCACGGGACCCTGGAGGGCAGCCCGGGCCCGGCCTCCGGCCGGGTGGGCGCCGCCCTGGGCTTCAACGGGGCCGGCGACTTCGTCCGGGTCCCGGGATCGAGTTCCCTGGAGCCGACGCAGCGGATGACTCTGGAGGCTTGGTTCTTCGCGACCTCCACGGGCCAGTGGCCCAAGATCGTCGCCAGGGACTACCGGGCCGACGGCTCCTGGTCCGCGCCCTATCTGTCCTACGATCTCACCCTTGTCGAGAACACGGCGAGGCCGGGATTCAACGTCACGGTCGGCGGGGTAATCCGGGACTGCTTCTCGGACGAGAACGTGACGCTCAACGCCTGGCACCATGCCGTGGGGACCTACGACGGGACCCGGATGAAGCTCTATGTCGACGGTGAGATCAAACAGACCCTCGCCGTATCCGGCCCCATCGAGTATCCGAGCCCCGGCTCGGACCTGACCATAGGACAGAGAAGCGCCTATTCCCACGGCGATTTCTTCCCCGGCAGGATCGACGAAGTCGCCCTTTGGAGCAAAGTCCTGGACGCCGGCGAGGTCCTGGAACGATATTATAAAGGAAGGGCCGCCAAGGGCTGCTGTGAGACCGTCGCGCCGGTCTGCGGCGACGGCCTCTGGGCCTTCACCGGCGAAGTCTGCGACGATGGGAACACCGGCGCCGGGGACGGCTGCGGCCCCTCCTGCGCCGTCGAGGCCGGCTATATCTGCGCCGGACAGCCGAGCGTCTGCTCTCCCGACCCGGATGACGACGGCGTCCCCGACGGCGTCGACGCCTGCCACGATCCCGACGCCCCGTCGGGGATGGTGGCCTATTGGGCCCTGGAGGGCTCCCCCGTCTTCTCGGACGACTTCGAGTCCGGCGACGCTCAAGACTGGACGCCCATCAGCGGCTCCTGGAGCGTCGCGGCGGGCGAGTACCGCGGGACCGGCGGGAGCGTCAACGCGGTCTCGCTGGCGCCGGCCCCGGGCGGCGCGATGGCGGACGCCGGCATCAGGGCCAGGATCAAGGTGTTCACCGGGGGCGCGGCGGACGACGCCTCGCTCGTGCTGCGGGCCTCCGACGAGGACAACCTATACGCGGGCGGGATCGGCGGGTTCAGCCGCAGGTACCACATAGGGAAGAAGGTCGGCGGGACCTGGACCGAGCTGGCGGGCACGGGGAGCGACACGGAGCTGACGCTCGGCCAGGCCCATGACGTCTCGTTCGAGGTCCGCGGCGACGTCCTGAGGCTCTACGCCGGCGGGGCCAAGGTGCTCGAGACCGTCGACACGTCCCTCGCCTCGGGCGTGGCCGGGATCATGGCGACCTGGGATACCGTACATTTCGACGATGTCGTCGTGGACGCGCCGTCGGACACGGCATACGACTCTTACGGGACCCATCACGCGACCGTGGCCGACTACCCGGTCCGAACCTCCGGCCGGGCGGGCGGCGCCCTGGGCTTCGACGGGGCCGACGACTACCTCAGAGTCCCGGGCGCGAGCTCCTTGGAGCCGGCGCAGCAGATGACTCTGGAAGCCTGGTTCTTCGCGTCGTCCACCGGCGGATGGCCCAAAATGGTCAGCAAGGACTACCGGGCAGATGGGTCATGGTCCGCGCCGTATCTGTCCTACGGTCTCACGTTGGTCGACAACTCGTCCCGGCCCGGCTTCAACGTCACGACCGGGGGGGTGATCAGAGACTGCTTCTCGGACGAGAACGTGACGCTCAACGCATGGCACCACGCCGTGGGGACGTACGACGGGGCGCAGATGAGCCTCTATGTCGATGGGGAGCTCAAGCAGACCCTGGCCGTATCGGGCCCCATCGAGTACCCGAACCCCGGCTCGGATGTGACTATCGGACAGAGAAGCCCCCATTCTCCCGGCGATTTATGGAAAGGCTCGATAGACGAAGTCGTCCTTTATGACAGGGCCCTGAGTCCCGAAGAGGTCCAGGCCGCCTACGCGGCCGGGGGCGCGGCTAAGTGCCGGCCGCAGCCGACCGTCCGGATACTCTCCCCGACCGAAGGCCAGACGGCGACGAGTTCCAACGTGACGGTGGACTTCGAGACAGCCAACTGGGCCGTCGGCGGCAAAGGCGAGGCGCACATCCACTTCCAGCTGGACGACGG
>JBDREN010000159.1:0-14164 GCA_043819795.1 Elusimicrobiota bacterium | reverse complement strand
AACCAGATGTAGACCAGGACCAGGGGGCAGACGAAGTTGAAGACGCGCCACTCGTCCAGCGACATGGCGACCGGCAGAAGCGGGTTGAGGGCCAAGGCCAGCAGCACCAGCCCGATCGCGATCTCCCGGTAGGCCCTCGATAGCGCGTAGTAGGCCCCGTAGACGGAGGAGAGGCTCACGGCGGTCCGCAGGATCCGGTAGTAGCCCTCCCGGGTCGGGTCGTCGAGGGCGAATATAGCCGCCATCGCGGCGATCGCCGCGACGAAGCCCGCGCCGGCCTGCAGCAGGCCCGCGTAGTCGGGCCGGTCCATGGGGACGTGCTGCCGGAAGGGCGCCCACCCGGGCCCGCGCGCGTGTCCGGGGCGCTCGCGCCAGGGCTCCAGCGAGGGCTCCGCTTCCGGATCGGCGGGTCCGGCTTCTTCGCCGGCGCCTTCGGGGCCGTAGCCGGCCCGCTCCGCGGCGTCCTCCGCTCCCGCGTCGTCGCCGGCCTCGTCTTCGGTCGCGGTCGCCGCCTGCTCCCCCGCGTATCGCCGAAGATGCTCGTAGGCCTCGTTGATCCGGCGCATCTTGGTCTCGCAGCGCCGGCGCAGCTCGGGTCCGTAGGGATAGAGGTCGGGATGCCATTCCTTGGCCAGCTCCCGGTAGGCCTGCTTGATGTCCGCTAGTGAGGCGTCGGGGTCGAGGTTGAGGACGCGGTAGTACTCCTCGGGCGGCGGCATACGGAAAGGATAACACCCCTTGGGCAGATTTGGTAGACTTCGGGCCATGCCGGAGAGGCTCAAGGACATCGTCGAGGACGCGCTCGTGGACCGCTGGCTCGGCCTGCCCGTCTTGGCCACCTACGCCGGGGTCCGCGGCTACGACCACACGATCGGGGACTTCTCGCCGGAGGCGGTCGCGGAGCGCCTGCGCGTCAAGAAGGCCCTCCTGGCCCGGCTCGCGCGCTTGCGGTTCCGCAACGGCTCTCCGGGCGCCTGGGACAAGCGCCTGCTCGAGGGGCACCTCCGGGTCCAGGTGGCCGAGATCGAGGGGTGGGGGCGCATCCACAAGGACCCCAGCCTTTATTCGCTCAACGCGATCCGCTCGCTGCATCTGCTTCTCCTCAGGGATCATCCGGCGCGCTACCGCCGCGAGATGGTGCGCGCGCGCCTCGCCGAGGTGCCCCGGGTGCTCCGCCAGGGCGTCGAGAACCTGCGGTATCCCGACCGCACCCTCACGGAGGTCGCCATCGCGGCGGCCGAGGCCGGGGTCGGGTTCCTTCGCGGGGCCATCCGGCCGTTCGATCCCGTGCGGACCGAGGCCGCGGTGCGCGCGATGCGGCGCTACGCGCTCCACCTTCGGAAGTCGGTCCTGCCCAAGGCCCGGCGCACCTTCCCCCTCGGCCGGAGGATATTCGACCTCAAGCTGCGCCTCGAGCACGGCCTGCCGTACGACGCCGACGAGCTCTATGAGATCGGCCGCGAGGAGATCGCGCGGACCAAGGCGGAGATGGCGCGGCTCGCCCGCCGTCTCGATCCGAACGCCGCGTGGCAGGAGGTCGTCCTGCGGCTCAAGAGGGATCATCCCTCGGCCGGGGACGTCGTCGCGCATCACCGGCGGGAGAGCCGGCGGCTGCGCGCTTTCTGCCTGCGCGAGGGGCTGGTCCGGTTTCCGAAAGGGGAGTCGCTGCGGGTGCTTCCCACGCCGCGCTTCGAATGGGGCACGGTCCCCTACGCGGCCATGATCCCGCCCGGGGCCTTCGAGAAGGGGCGCCGCAGCACGTTCTGGGTGACGCCGGTGGACGGGAAGTCGTCGAAGCGCAAGCAGGCGGAGCGGCTGAGGGAGCACTGCGTGTGGGTCATCCCCCTGGTGGCCCTTCACGAAGGCTATCCGGGCCACCACATCCAGCTCAGCCGGGGCAACCGCGTCCGGTCGAAGGCGGGCCGCGTCTTCTACACGCCGGCCATGTATGAAGGCTGGGCCCACTACTGCGAGCAGATGATGGAGGAGACCGGCTACCTGAACGACGATCGTATGCGGCTCATGCGCCTCAAGGACCAGCTCTGGCGCGCTTGCCGCGTGGTCGCGGACGTGGGCCTGCACGTGCGCGGCTGGCCGCACCGCCGCGCCGCGGACCTCCTCGTGCGGGAGGCCCTGCTGGAGCGGCCGAACGCGGCGGCCGAGGTCAACCGCTACTGCGGGACCCCGACCGAGCCTCTGAGCTATACGATGGGCAAGCTGGAGATCCTGAAGCTTCGCTCGGCGGCGCGCGTGCGCTGGGGCCGCCGGTACTCGCTGCGCCGCTTCCACGACTGGCTGCTCGACCACGGCTCGGCGCCTCCGTCGTGGCTGCAGCCGTGACCTAAGACCCCGGGGCGGACCGAGGAGAGCTCGATGACGAACGGGACGAAGGAGCGCGGACAGTGGGCGACCCGGATGGGCTTCCTGCTGGCCTGCGCGGGATCGGCCATCGGCCTCGGGAACATCTGGAAGTTCCCGTACGTGGCGGGCATGAACGGGGGCGGGTTCTTCGTGGCCATCTATCTGGCCTGCATCGCCCTCATCGGCATCCCGATCATGGTCTGCGAGTTCGCCATCGGCCGCTCGGCTCAGCGCTCGCCCGTGGAGGCCTTCCGCGACCTGACCTCGAGGGGCAGCGTCTGGCAGCTGGTCGGATGGCTCGGGATACTCACGGGCTTCGTCATCCTGTCCTACTACAGCGTCGTCGCCGGCTGGACGCTGCACTACGTGTGGCTTTCCTTGACGGGTTTCGGGGGCGCCGAGGATCCCGAGGCGATCGCGGGCTGCTTCGAGGCGCTCTACGCGAGCGGGGGGGCGAACCTGCTCTGGCACGCCGTGTTCATGGGCCTGACGGTCGGCATCGTGCTCGGAGGCGTGAAAGGAGGGATCGAGCGTTCCGCGCGCGTGCTGATGCCGGCGCTCTTCGTCATGATCCTGGTGCTCCTCGTTCGGGCGATGTTCATGCCGGGCTTCGGGAAGGCCGTATCCTTCATCCTGCTCCCCGATCTTTCCGGGGTCAAGCCGGCCGCCGTCCTGGAGGCTATGGGACAGGCCTTCTTCTCCCTGAGCCTGGGCATGGGCGCCATGCTGACCTACGGCAGCTACCTCTCCCGGCGGGCCGACATCGGCAAGTCCGCGGTGCTGGTCTCGGTAATGGACACGGGCGTAGCCTTGCTGGCGGCCTTGTGCATGTTCCCGATCCTCTTTAGCTACGGGATGTCGCCGGAGGCGGGGCCGGGGCTGGTATTCAAGAGCATGCCCATCGTCTTCCGGCAGCTGCCGGCGGGGATGGTCTTCGCCACGGTGTTCTTCCTGCTTCTGGTCTTCGCGGCGATCACCTCGGCCGTGTCGCTGATGGAGGTCGTGGCCGCGTTCTTCATAGACACGCTCGGCTGGGACCGGCGGCGCGCCACGCTGATCCCGGGCCTGGCGATCTTCTTGTTCGGCGTCCCCTCGGCCCTTTCCGGCAGCCTCCTTTCCGGTTTGACGCTGCCGGGGGGGCGGAGCTTCTTCGACTCGATGGACTACCTGGCATCGAACTGGTTCCTCCCGATCGGGGGGCTCTTCGTGGCTCTGTTCGTGGGCTTCCGCATGGACCCGGAGCGGGTCCGGCGCGAGTTCGAGGAGGGGTCCGCGTACGCGCGGTGGTTCCCGGTCTGGATTCGCTGTGTCCGCTACGTCTGTCCCCTGGCCGTGGCCGCGGTGTTCGTCTACGGCCTGGTGAAATAGGGGCGAGCCCGATTTTGGTAGAATAGCGGACGCGTTTTCGAAAAACTGCGGCGTAAAGGCGGCTACATGGCTAAAAAGATCTGGCTGGTGACGGGCGGAGCGGGCTTCATCGGTTCCCACATCGCCGAGACCTTGGTCCGGCGCGGCGAGAAGGTGCGCGTCATCGATAATTTTTCGGCCGGCAAGAAGGAGCATATCGCCGGCTTCCGCGACCGCATCGATCTGATCCGCGGCGACATCTGCAGCCCGGCCGCTTGCCGCCGGGCGGTGCGCGGCGCGACCTACGTGATCCACCAGGCCGCGCTCCGCTCCGTCCCGAAGTCGGTGGACCGCCCGACCGCGTCGCACGACGCCAACGCGACCGGGACCCTCAACATGCTGCTGGCCGCGCGCGACGCGAAGGTCAAGCGCTTCGTCTACGCCTCCTCCAGCTCGGCCTACGGCGACGCGAAGCGCTTCCCGCAGAAGGAGGCCTACAAGCCCGAGCCGGTGAGCCCGTACGCGGCCTCGAAGCTCTGCGGCGAGCACTACTGCATCCTCTTCTCCAAGGTCATGGGGCTCGAGACGGTCTCCCTGCGCTACTTCAACGTCTTCGGCCCGCGCCAGGACCCCGAGTCGCTCTACTCCGCGGTCATCCCGAAGTTCATGGAGCAGGCACACCTCGGGCGCCCGCTCGAGGTCCACTGGGACGGGAAGCAGAGCCGCGACTTCACGCACATCTCCAACGTGGTCCAGGCCAACCTCCGGGCGGCGAAGACGCGGACCGGCATCGGGGAGGCGTTCAACATCGCCAACGGCAAGACCTACTCGCTTCTGGACATCATCCACGTCTTAGAGGGCATCCTCGGGCGCAAGCTGCCGCGGCGGCACACCCCCATGCGCCAGGGCGACGTGCGCAAGACCTGGGCCGACATCTCGCGCGCCAAGAGGCTTCTGGGCTACAAGCCGGTCATGAACTTCGAGAAGGGCCTCCACGATACCTGGCGCTATTTCGAGAAGGTCTACTTCAAGGGCGGTCCCCGGCGCGCATGAGGCTTCTGGTCACCGGAGGCCTGGGATTCATCGGCTCGAACTTCGTCCGATACCGCCTTTCCCGCGACAAGAAGGACTCGATCGTCAATCTGGACCTCAACACCTACGCCGGCAACCCGGCCAACCTCGAGGGGATGGAGGGCCGCAGCCGCCACCGCTGGGTGCGCGGCGACATCGCCGACCCCAAGGTCGTCGGCCGGTGCATGAAGGGAGTCGACGCCGTCGTCCATTTCGCGGCCGAGACCCACGTGGACCGGTCCATCCTCGACGCGGCGGCGTTCCTGCGCACGAACGTCGCCGGAACGCAGGTCCTGCTCGACGCGGCCCTGCGCCACGGTGTCCGGCGCTTCGTCCACGTGAGCACCGACGAGGTCTACGGCAGCGTTTCGCGGGGCCGCTCCCGGGAGGGAGACCGCCTGCTCCCCAACAGCCCGTACGCCGCGTCCAAGGCCGCCTCGGACCTCCTGGTACGCGCCTACCGGGTGACCCACGGGCTGCCGGTGGTGGTCACCCGGGCCTCGAACAATTTCGGTCCCTACCAGTACCCGGAGAAGGCCCTGCCGCTGATGATCACGAACTGGCTGGAGGGCGAGCCCTTCCCGCTCTACGGCGACGGGCTCAACGTGCGCGACTGGATCCACGTGATCGACCACGTCCGGGCCATCGACCTCGTCCTGCGCCGGGGCGTCGCCGGGGAGATCTACAACGTCGGCGGGGCCTTTTCTTCGACGAACCGGGAGCTCGTCGAGCGGGTGCGGCGGCTCATGGGCGTCCCGAAGAGCCTGGTGCGCCGGGTGTCCGACCGCCCCGGCCACGACCGCCGCTACGCGCTCGACTGCCGCAAGCTGCGCGCCCTGGGCTGGAGGCATTCGGTCCCCTTCAACGAGGCCCTCGCGCGCACGATCGCCTGGTACCGTGAGAACTCGTCTTGGTGGCGGGGGCTCAAGAGCAAGGGCCAGTACCGGAAGTATTACCGCAAGCAGTACAAGAAACTGTCCGCCGGCAAGGTCCGCCGAGCCTAGTGGAGTCGATATGAACGCCGCGACCTTCATGGCCAACGAATCCTCTCTCAGGACGCCGTCCGTGGGCAAGACCTGCGGCTGGATCGAGGTCGTCTGCGGGAGCATGTTCTCCGGCAAGACGGAGGAGCTCATCCGGCGCCTGCGCCTGGCGAAGATCGCCCGGCAGAAGGTACAGGCCTTCAACTCGGCGCTCGACACGCGCTACGGCCGCCACCACATCACCTCCCACGACAAGCTGAAGATCCCCTCCCGCCCGGCCAAGAGCGCCCGAGAGATCCTGGCGGGCGTCGAGGACGATACGCGGGTGGTGGGCATCGACGAGGCCCATTTCTTCGGCCCGGCGGTCGTTGACGTCTGCGAGAAGCTCGCGGACCAGGGCCGCAGGGTCGTCGTGGCCGGCCTCGACCAGGACTACAAGGGCCGCCCCTTCGAGGCCACCGCCCGGCTCATGGCCGTGGCCGAGTTCGTGACGAAGAACCTGGCGATCTGCGTCGTGTGCGGAAACCCCGCCAACCGCAGCCAGAGGCTCACCCAGACCCGAAGGCGCATCAACGTCGGCGCGGGGGACAAGTACGAGGCCCGCTGCCGGCGCTGTTTCCACCGCTGAAAAGGACGTAAAACCCCTTTCCCCGCCCGGCAAAGGTCCTAGGAAGGGCCTAGGTCCCCGGTCCCTGTTTATGCGGAGCTATCCTGTTATCCTATCGGCAGAGTCATGAAAACGATGATCGCGACGGTCTCTCTCGGCCTCATCCTGACCGCCGGCGGCCCGGCCCGGGCCGAAGGCGGCGCGGATATAGCGACAATCTGGAACGAGTTGTTCACCGGGGAGGAGCAGCGGCTGCTTCTCGCGGTCACGGCCGATCCGCAGACCGACGAGGCCTTCGGGTCGGGGCTGGAGCGCGTCCTGGCCGCCCAAGGGGACGCCCAGGGGTTCGAGCAGGCCAAGTGGCGGTTCCAGCTCGAGTGGCTCTCCAAGATCAACGATTTCCGGCCCAAGTACAAGAAGAACAGCAAGGAATTCCAAGCCAGGATGGCTGAGCTGCCCAAGCCGTCCCTCGAAAAGGCGCGGGAGGCGATCCCGTGGTTCACCGAGATGGACGACCGGGACTGGGGCGGCGAACTCCTCGCGGGCTTCCTGGAGAAGATGAACCCCCATGAGCTGGGCTATACCCTCGGGTCGCTGCGGTCGTGGACCGCGGAGCAGAAGAAGGAGCTGCTCGACGGACTCGCCGGCGCCAAGGACAAGTATCCGGCCAAGATGGTGGTCGATCACGTCATCGGGCAGACCCGCCGCCAGTTCGGGAAGGACTTTTCCATCGCCAAGCGGGACTTCATGCCCCGCTCGAAGACCGTGCGCAAGCAGCTCGAGGAGATCGAGCTGACGCTGGCCAGCGCGAAGGCCGCTCTCGAGCAGGGCGGGGCCGGATCCCTGGAGGACGCCAAGCAGTCGGGCGGCGCCTTCGACAACGACGCTCCTCGCGAGGAGCCGGCGGACGCGGTCGTCGTCGGCGACACGGCCGGAGATCCGGGCTCATCGCCTTCGGGCGATCTGCACGCCCGTCTCGACAAGATCCCGGATCCGGAGGGCGCCGAAGTCCCCTCCGCGGGCCTCCGCCACGGGCTCACGATCAACGATATGCCGCCTCCCAAGAACGACGGCAAGCCCATCTCCAAGCCCAACCCTATTGTGGCCGCCGGGGTCGGGATCGGAAGCCTGATCTTCGGCTTGATCGGGCTGCTGCTCGCGCCGATCAAAGCCATCTTCGGAGCGGTCGCCGGCGTCTTCCGCGGCGGTTCCAAGGCCGCCAAGTCCGGCTCACAGCCGGAGCCGGAAGCGGCCTAACTCTAGGCGTCAGGCACCAAGTTACTCAAACATCCGGCGGATTCGGTGCCAGGCACCGCTATCCGCTATTTTGAGTAACTCTTGGCCGTACCTCCACTCGGCTGATTTAAAAAACTCAATCTCATAAGGTATTTTTTTAATCCGGGAGCATCCGAACCGGCTTTTCCTTGAATTGAAGCCGCGCGGGGGAGTTGAGGAATATTTGAACAACCAATGAGGGCGGTGTGAACGCCGCCGGCCATACTGAAGGCGCGGACGGGCGCGGGGGTCCCTCCCCGGCGCCCGCGCAATAGAGCGGGGGATTGCGGCGTTCGGCCCGGGGGCCCTTGAGGTGATCCTGGCCGGCATGGGGACGATGGGTTCGAGGGGCTGCGCGCCGTCAAGAGCGCTGGAGGCGGGACCATCGGGCAGGACGGCGAGACATCGGCCGTTTTCGGTATGAGCCGGGCCGCCATATAGGGGAAGGTGCTTCCATGAAGATATTGATCGTCGACGACAGCCACGCGGCTAACATCCTGTTGATGAGGAAGTTCGAGAAGGAAGGCTACGAGGTGGTCACGGCCTTGACCGGCGAGGAGGGCGTGAGCCAAGCCGGGCTCGAGCGGCCCGATGTAGTGGTCATGGACACCGTTCTGCCGGGCATCAACGGCTTCGAGGCCTGCCGCCGGATCAAGGAGGCCCGGGGCCGTGAGGCTCCATGGATCGTCATCGTGACCGGCTTCGTCGACGCCCTGGACCCGGAGAAGGCGGCCGAGGCGGGAGCGGACGGCTACTGCGCCAAGACGATGGGGCTGGACCCGCTGGTCGAGACCGTCGGAAAGGTCGTCGGGTCGGCGAAGGCCGGCTGAAGAAGGCGGCAGGTCCTCCCCCTCCACCAATCAGTCACGTTACCCTAGTTTTACCTGCCCGCAACAGCGGCGACACGCTCATGGGCTACGATGCCGATGAAGGAGGAAAATCGGCCCATGAGACTCAAGCGCCTGAAGAAGCTCCTCGCCGGGGCCCTGGTACTCTCTCTCGCCGCCTACGACCTGGCGGCGTTTCACGCCGCCCCTCTCATGAGCCCGTCCGCGGCCGGAAGGATGCTCCCGCCCTTCATGGGAGCGCCCTTGCCGCTCTCCAGGCTCCCGGGCCGCGTGCCGGCCCGGAAGGATGCACGGGAGCAGCCCTCGCCCTCGGGGCCTTCCTTGACGTCCCGTTTGCTTGGGCCGCTTCGCAGGGGCTTCGGCGCCGTCCTGGGCGCGGGCAAGGCCGTATTTGCGCGCTTGAACGGCGGCTCCGCGAATGCCGCCGCCGACGGTCTTTTCCCGCCGAGGCCTTCGGGGGATACCGCCGGCCGCGTCGCCGGACTCGGTATCCCCTGGGACGATCCATCGCGGGGCGACCGCATCCGGATCCAGCCGTACTTCGGGTGGCCGGGAGGGCGGAGGGGAACCGCGCAATCCGCCGGGACGGCGCGGTCGTCTCTCGGAGCTGGGCCGGGCCGCGGTCTTGACGCGTCTTTGCGCATGAGCGGCTTGGACCGGAGGGATCTCCGGGATGTGCGGCGGATAGGGGACCTTTCACCCGAAGCGAGCATGCGCGTCAGCGCCTGGTCCAGCGGTTCGCGCGAGGAACGGCGGGCTTTCGGGCTCCTGACTGCCTACGGCAAGTTCCCGGAGCAGCGCGCGCGCACGGCCGATCCATTGGTGTTCGATCTCGACGGGGACGGGGTGCGGACGCTCCGCAGGAGGGTCTGGTTCGACATAGACGGCGACGGGTGGCGGGAATCGGTCACCGATGTATCCGCCAGGGACGCGATCCTCGTCTTCGACGCCGACGCCGACGGCGTGCCGGGCGAGGACGGTATGGAGATCTTCGGCGAGGTCACGGACATAGACGGCGACGGCGAGCGCGACGGTCACCGGGACGGGTTCGCCGCGCTCCGCGCCCTGGCCGAGAGGGCCGCGGAAGACGGTCTGATCGCGCGCGAGGAGCTAGTCCATGGCGTCCTGTCGCCGCTGGCCCTGTACGATCTCGAGCGGCATTACGGCTTGATGGTGAGGCTCGGGGGGCTCAACGGCGAGCTCGTCACGCTCGAGGACGCCGGCATCCGCGAGATCGCCCTTTCCCGGGGAGACGTCTACCTCGTCGAGAATTTCGACGGCCGCGGCAACGATGTCGTCCACCGGGATGGAGCGGCCTTCACCCGCTTCGACGGCTCCAGCGGCCTCTACGGCGACATCTGGCTGCGCAAGCTGCCCCGTGGCGGGTTCCGGGACCTGACGGTCGCCCAGCGCGTTCAGCTCCGCCGGCCCGCGGAGCATCCGGGAAAAGGGCATCCGGGGGCCGAACCCCGCCGATCCAGCCGCCTGTAAGCTTCGAACCGAGGGCCCATTCTCGGATGGGTCCATTGCCTCCGATCCGTTCCCTGCTTGGCCCATGTGCCGGCATGGGTCGCGGCCTATAATTTAGTAACGACCCATTGAGTATATATGAAGCTGTGGCTCATGTTTCGTAGGCCTCTAGCCGTTCTGTTGAGCGGGTCCCTGCTCGTCGCACAGCCGGGGTTCTCGGCATTGAGCGCCTGGGCCGGGGTCGCGCCCGTATCGCAGAGCGTGTCCGTTTCGCTGGGGCAGTTGGGCTCGGCGGGGAGCTCGGCGGCCGGGCTTTCCCCGGCGGGAACCTCCGCGCGGTCCATTTCGCCCGGCGCCGGGCTTTCGTCGCTCAACAGCGCCCTGCCTTCCCTGCCGTCGCTTCGGCCCGCGGCGGCGGCCGGCCGCTCGCTTCCGGCGGCCGCTTCGGCCGCGTCGCGGGCCGCGGCCGATCCCGCGCCGGCGTCCGGCGTTCCGGCGTCCGGCGTTGAGGGGGCCGCTTCATCAGGCCAGGCCGCGCCTCGGAACGCCCATGCCCCCGTCGCCGGCGAGCCTTCGGGGCAGTCGGCGTCGGCGGCGGCCCCGTCTCGGTCCGGCATCAAACCCGTTTTCGACAGTCTCGGCCGCCTGGCGCCGGTTTCCGCGCAAGCCGCTTCGTCGCGGCGGTTCTTCGACGGCGCCGCCCGTTCCGGGGGCCAGGCCTCGGTCTCGTCCGAGCGCGCCGCGGTCCCGTCGGACAAGATCCGGGTGTATCTGACGCGGCACGGGAAGGACCCGGTCTCCACGGACCTCCGGTCCCTGCGGGACGCGCTGGCGTCCGATCCCGCGTACGTCAAGAGCCTCAACGAACGCGGCCGCGTCCGCGTGGTCATCAACGGCCAGAGCCCTCACGGCGGGCTGAAGGAGGCCGACGTGGAGGGGCTCCGCCGCACGCTCGAGTCCTACGGCCTCACCGCCAAGATAGACGTCGAGAACATCCCGATCGACTGGAAGCGCAAGGAGGAGCGAGCCGGGGCCTCGGCGGAGAATACCGGCGGTAAAGACGCGGGGGCCGCGCAGGGCAAGCGGCGAGGTTTCTTCTGGCGCTATGTGATCGCCCCCCTGACCTCTCCCGTCCGGGAGGCGGCCTATCTTCTGCGCACTCTGGCGGCTTCCCTCACCAGGCCGACGTGGGGCGAGGTGATCGGCGGGATCGCGTCCAAGGGGCCGGCCATGGCCCTTGGCGTAATCTGGTGGAGCAAGACGTTCCTTCCCCTGCATCCCGGCGCGTTCGCCGCAGCCTTCGCAGCGTCGCTGGCATTGAACGTGTTCCACGGGATCTGGATCAACACCTGGGCGAACTTCCAGAACAACATCGGGAAGCAGCGAGGCATCCAATACCAGACCGTCTTCAACATCTTCTACGTCCAGGGAACGGGAGCGATCTTCCGGATCATCACCTGGGCCGTCATCGCGGGGACCATCCCGCCGTGGGCCCCGAGCTACTGGCGCGACATAGGCGTGGCCACCCTCTTCGGCACCTTCTTCGGCACCTTGGGATATCAGGGGCTCAACGGGCTCTACGACAAGGGCCGCATCCCGCGGTGGGGCCGCTCCATCGTGCAGCAGATGCGCGACCTGTTCTTCTGCCTGGGCGGGACGTTCTTCGGCACGGGCTCGATGGGCGCCTTTTGGGTGCTCTTCGGGATCCAGCAGGTCCTCGACTTCTCGATCTACCTGGTGAGCCGCAAGGCGAAGAGGCGGCCCACCGTCTACGTAGCGGACGAGCACATCGCCGCCACCGGCGAGTTCCAGGGCATGTATCCCGTGAAGCCGGGCCCCGAGGAGGATCCCCTCAAGCAGGCGCTCAAAGCCCTGCTGAACAACCCGCTCTTCAAGCCGGTCGTCGTCATCGCCAAATGGGTCTGGCGCGTGCTGACCGGGATGGGCAAGACGCCGAAGGCGGGGGGGGCCGCCTAAGTGCCTAAAAAAGGCTGGGCCGATTGGCCGACGCCGGCTGCCTCCAGGGCCCATGCGTACATGAAGATGTCCGTTAACAATAGAATGATGGCGCTTCCCACTCTGCGCAAGGCGCTTGCCGTAACGCTCTCGGCGTCCCTGCTTGTCGCCCAGCAGGGGGTCGCGGTCGCCCAGACCGTGGCCGGCTTGGCCGCCTCCCAGGGGGCCGCCGCGTCCCAGGGCGCGGGCGCCGCCGGGAGCGCCGCATCCGGCGTCTCCGCGGTTTCTCCGGGCAGCTTCGCCCTCCATCCCTCGGCGGGCCTGACCGGCCTCGGCAGCGCGCTGCCGACGCCCGGCGGCCTGCCGGTAGTCCGCGGGCTTGCTCGCACGTCGCGCGTGGCGCCGGCCGCCGGCGCTTCGGGCGCGGCGCTTTCCGAAAACGCCGGACCCGCGGTCCGCGTCCAGTCGAAAGCCTCTCTTATCCGGACGGAAAGCGGCGCGGCGAGCGCCGCCCCGAACGCCGCCCCCCGCGGGCTCGCGGCCGCCCCCGCGCGTTCGACGCGCACCGGCCTGTTCGCGCGCCTGAGCGGCCTGGCCCGGGCCCTCGCGCGCGGCCCCGAGAACGCTTCCCCGTCCTTGAACCGGACCTTCGACGGATCGGACGAGTACCGGCCCCCCGAGGAGTGGGACGAGCCGGTGGAGCCCCCGGCCGACGCTCCGGAGGCTTTGGCCGACGTCTCGCTCGAGGTCCCCAAGGATCGCGAGTACACGCCTTCCCCCGAGGACTGGCGCGACCAGACGATCTACGCCCTCATGATCGACCGCTTCTCCCGTGGAAAGGGGGCTCGCCCCTACGGCGACCCGCAGAACGGGCACACATGGCACGGGGGCAACATCAAGGGCGTGATGGACAAGCTGGACTATATCCAGGAGGCGGGCTTCACCACGATACTCATGACCCCCGTGGTGTTCAATAATCCGGGCGGCTATCACGGCTACTGGCCACTAAACGCGATGGCCGTGGATCCCCATTTCGGGACCATGGACGAGTTCAAGGAGCTTGTCCGCGAGGCCCACAAGCGGGGCATGCGGATCGTCTTCGACCTGGTGATCAACCACGTGGGCAAGGTATTCAAGTACGACGACGGCCCCGGCTGGAGAGCCAAGGGCCCGCCGAAGATCATCCGCTGGCTCAAGAAGCTTAGGCCGCGGGAGCTGGCCAAGGAAGAGCATTTCTACAGGCGCGGCGTCATCAACAACTGGGACGACGCGGACCAGGCCCTGCGCGGCGACTTCCCCCCGGACCTGCGCCACTTCAATTTCGAGAACCCCGAGACCCAGAAATTGCTGATCCAGATCTCGCAGTGGTGGATCAAGGAGGCCGACCTCGACGGCTTCCGCCTGGACGCCTACCGGCACGTGCATCCCGGCTTCTGGTCGCGTTTCCATAAGGAAGTCCGGGAATACGCGGGCAAGCTCGGCAAGAAGAACTTCCTCATGCTGGGCGAGATCTCGGCCGGGTGGGACGGGGACGTCGCGCCGCACGTGGGCCCCGGCAAGCTCGACAGCGCGTTCAATTATCCCGCCTACCGTGCGGACAACGCGGCGGTCCACGGCAAGGCCCCGACCAAGAATCTGGAGGAGAGCCTGAGCCGCAACAAGGAGGCCTACGGCGGCCTCGCCAACGGACTTTTGCGCTTCATCGACAACCACGACACGTACCGCTTCATGAGGACGAGCACGCCGTTCGCGATGCTCAAGGTGGCCCTGGCGTACCTGCTTTTCTCGACGGGGATGCCCATGGTCTACTACGGCACCGAGCAGGCCTTCCGGCAGGCGGTCGAGACCATGGAGCCCGAAGGCCCGTCTCGGCCGGCCGACCCCCGCAACCGCGAGGACATGTTCGCCGAGGGCCAGTACGTGTCGGAGAGCACCCGGGGTGACAAGTTCGACAAGAGCTCTCCCGCGTACGGCCTGATGCGCAAGCTCCTGGGACTGCGCAAGTCGCTCAGCCCGCTCCGCCGCGGCGACCAGTACGTGCGCTGGTCGGACATGCACGGCGCCGGCATCTACGCTTTCAGCCGCGTCCACGACGGGCAGGAAGTCCTGGTGGTCATGAACACGTCCGGCGACCAGCGCTCGGCCGAGATGTGGGTGGACGCGAACCTAAGCCCCCCAGGTTCCCCGCTGGCCGACATGATGGACCAGGGCTACTCCGCGACGCCGCATGGTACCGAAGGCGGCGG
>JBDREN010000158.1:0-21438 GCA_043819795.1 Elusimicrobiota bacterium | reverse complement strand
TCGTAAGGCGGTGGACCGGTGGCTCGATGGGTCCGCCAGAGGAGAGCGTCATGAGACGAGGGGCGCGTGAGAGCGATGTGCTTTCTGCCTGAGCCCCTGTGGCCTTGCCTGCTTTCCCGGGGGGATTCGGTTCCCCCCGGGAAAGGGGCGCGGGCTCGCGGGGACCGGCGGGGCGGAATGCCCCGGGACGGAGGCGCGGACGGATGATGAGATGCGGGTGATATGACCGATTTGACGATGCGATGCGCCGGCGGCGCGGTGAGGCCGCGCGGCGGGACGGACATGACTCGGAGGGAACGGTATGGGCGATAACCTGACCAGGCGCACAGAGAACGAGCCGGTCAAGGCCGGCGTGAAGGATATGACGGTGAAGCGAGCCGGCGCGGGGACTACCCCGGCCGGCACGAGGACGAACGCGCCGGCGAAAGCCGGCGGAACAGACAAACCGGGGAATCCCGGGAAAGGAGGCAAGGCCATGAAGAAGACGTGGGCAGCGATAGCCCTGATGGGGCTGATGTTGGGATACGCGGGCAACGTGTGGGCGGACGCTAATCTGACCAACGACACGGATCAGGTCATCATCACGATCACGCCGAATATCGACCGCGGGGTCGAGATCGACACGGCGACCGTGGTGTTGAACTTGGGATCGCTGGACCTGTACGCGTCCACGCAGACCGTGTCGCCCGCGACGGTGACGATCCTGGGCACGCTCTCGGGCCAGGAACTGGACCTGACCGGCGCCATCACGTCGGGGGGCACCCCCTGGACGTTCGACGCGTCACCGACGACGGACCAGACGAGCGGCGAGACGGACAAGCTGGCCGCGTACGTACTCTTCGGCGATACGCCGTGGACCTCCGCGGCTCCGGGCGCGGCCGACTTCGCGGACGTAACGGCCGCGGCGAGCTACATCAGCGGCACGCAGCGTGCGGGCAGCAATAGCGGAGACGGCACGAAGTACGAGTGGCAGACGGATACGGTAGATATGGACAACAAGGCGCCGAACGACCAGGTGCATATGTGGCTGTTCTTCCGGCTGCCGAACTGGACGAGCACGGCGTCGGACCAGAACGTGACATTCACCCTGACGGCGGCGGACGCGTCGTAAGGGGGTGTGGCGGAGGACGATATGTCCGCCGACGAAGAGCGTCATGAAGCGAGGGGCGCGTGAGAACAGCGCGGGCTGACATCGAGCCCCTGCGGCCTTGTCCCTTTCCCGGGGGGAGGATATCCCCCCGGGGAGGGACCCGGGTCCGCTCCGTGACGCAGGCGAGCACGCGTGAAACGACGGAGAAGGAGGATGAGCCGTATCCGGAGACCGTACCCGGAGGGTTCGTGAAGGGTTGACGGAGAATGAGTCTCGATAAGGTCGTGAAACGCTACGGCACGTGGACGGCGGCGCTCAAAGCGCTGGCCCTGGGCGGCCTGTTGGCCGCCGCGGGCGCCGCGCTCGCCCGCTTTGCCATCGCCAACGCCGATCCGTCCAACAACGGCGACAGCGTCACCTTCACGATCCGGATCAGGGACTCCTTCCCGCCGGTCCCGGTCGCGGACCTGGTGGGCATCCCGAGCGGGCTCGAGCGGCAGGTCTACCTGCAGTGGACCGCTCCCATAGAGGACATGGGGCTCCTGGAGCCGAGCACCCTGGCGGTGTCGTCCTATACGGTCCGCTACGCGACGTTCAGCATATCCGACCTGGGCGGGGACACCACCGCCTGGTTCCAGGCGGCGACGCTGTTTACGGGGCCGCCGCCCGCGCTGGCGCCCGGAAACCCGCAGAGCATCCTGACCGAGCTCGATCCCGCGATCAGGTACTACTTCGGGCTCAAGAGCACCGACGACAACGGCAATACCTCCGACCTGGACGACAACGCCAGGTCGGTGAGCAACCAGGCGTACGTGGATGTCAAAGGCATCGCCGGGATCACGGACCTCATCGGCGCGACCGGCGTGTCGGTCGGCGAAGTGGACCTCGCCTGGACCGCCCCGAACCGGATCGGGAATAGCGAGCCCAATACGGCCTACGTGATCCGGGTCTCCTCGACCGGCCAGATCGCGAGCGACGCGGACTTCGACGCGGCCAAGCCGCTGACGGCCTTCACGGTCTCGGCTCCGCCGGTCGTGGGCTCGTCCGGAACCTTGGAATCGATGAACGTGGCGGGCCTGACCCCGGGCGTGACGTACTACTTCGCGGCGCGGGCCAGCGATTCCTTCGGCTTCGGGATGGACGGGACCTGGGAGCGGAACGCGGCCCTCGGCCTCAACGCCACGAACTTCGCCCAGGCGCTGTACGAGCCGGGCGATCCGGACCCGGTCACCAACCTCTCGGCCCTGCGGGGGACCGAGGTGAGCGCGCTCAGGCTGACGTGGACCGCGCCGGCCAACCAGAACGGCGTGCCCATCGACCGCTATATCGTGAAGATCAACACCCGGACCATCGTGGACACCGGCTTCGACCCCTACGCCTGGTTCGACCTGGCGGACTCCACCGAGGTGGTGGTGTCCGGCCGGACCCCGGGCACGGACGTGACGGTCGAGGTCCCCGGGCTCAACGGCGCCTTGAGCTACTACGTGGCGGTCCGGTCCGTGGACGTCACCGACCGGGTCTCGGACGTCGACGACCAGGCGGCCGGCGTGCTGACCCAGGCCAAGTCGCGGCCGCGGCCGATCCCGGCCATATCCAATCTGACGGCGACCACCGGCGCGCAGATCGCCAGCATCAAGCTCGAGTGGACCGAGCCCTCGGACGCGAACCTGGTGCTGCCGTTGAGCTATGAATTCCGCGCGTCGACGGTTTCGAACATCGAGAACGACGCGGACTTCGGGGCCGCCCTGCCGCTGACGGCCTTCACCAGCTCCTCGCTGCCCGCGCACGGAAGCGGCGGGGCGAGAACCTTCACGGTGTCGGGCCTGATCCCGACCGTGAAATACTACTTCGCCATCCGGCATCAGGACTCCAACGATCCTCCGGACGTGAGCGCGTGGGACCGCAATCCGGCGCTCAACAAGAACACCACGAACTTCGCCTTGCCGAAGCTGATCCCCAACGATCCCGAACCGGTCACGGACTTGACGGCCCTGACCGGCTCGGCCGAGGGCGAGCTCGACCTGGCCTGGACCGCGCCGCGCAACCTGAACTTCGCTCCCATAGACCGCTACGAAGTCGGCTTCGCCACCTTCTCCGTGGCCGACCTGGGCGGAGACACCATGGCCTGGTTCAACGTGGCCTACTCCAGCGGCCTGGGCCAGGCGCGCGATCCCGGCTCCTTGGAGACCTTGACCCTGACCGGCCTCGAGCCCGGCAGGCTCTACTTCATCGCCGTCCGGTCCATCGACCGCGCCGAGGAGGTCAGCCCGCTGGACACCCAGGCCGGAGGCGCGCAGGTCCGGGCGCGGCCCAGGGGCATCGAGGGAGTGACCGACCTGGCGGCGCGCCAGGGCTCGAGCGCGGGCGACATCGAGCTCGAGTGGACCGCGCCGTACCGGGCCGCCGCGACTTTGCCCGAGGCCTACGTGATCAAGGTCTCCACGACCGCGAACATCACGGGCGACGCCGAGTTCGACGCGGCCCAGCCGCTCTCCGCGTTCAGCGCCACGACGGCCCCCGCCCTGGGCGCGGGCGGCGAGCGGGTGATCGTCACGCTCAGCGAGCTCAACCCGGCGGCCACCCATTACTTCGCGGTCCGGGTCGAGGACAGCGCGGGCCTCTTCGGGGCCTGGACGGTGGACGCGCTCTTCAACGTGAACAACTCCACCACGCCGTTCTTCGTGCTCTCGCTGCCGGAGGCGATCACCGACCTCACCTCCCTGCCGGGCTCGGGCGAGGGCGAGATCGACCTGAGCTGGACGGCCCCGCGCAACCAGAACTTCGCGGCCATCTCCAGCTACACGGTGCGCTTCGCCACCTTCTCGGTCACCGGGTCCGGCGGGGACGCCGAGGCCTGGTGGACGGCCACGGCCTCGAGCCAGCGCGTGCTGGCCCAGGCCCTGCCTCCGGGCAGCCCGGAGACTTTGACCATCACCGGCCTCGAGCCCACGCTGCTCTACTACTTCGCCGTCAAGAGCACCGACGACGCGGGCTTGACCTCGCCCGTCGACACCAAGGCCGATCCCGGCCAGCCGGGCCAGCAGGACAGGGAGTTTGCGGCCGGCATCGCCGGGATCACGGACCTCGCGGCCCAGGCCGGCGCTCAGGACGGCGAGATCGACCTCGCGTGGACCACCCCGAGGCGCCAGAGCGAAACGGCGCCGCTCTCTTACGAGGTGCGGGCCTCCACGAGCGGCCAGATCGCGGACAACGCCGCCTTCGAGGCCGCCGAGCCTCTGACGATCTTCTCCGGCTCGCCGGTCCCGGTCGTGGGCGGCCAGGATGCGGCCGAGTCCCTTGCCATCACGGGCCTGGCCTCCAGCGTCACCTACTACTTCGCGGTCCGCGCCGTGGACTCCGGCGCGCCGCGGTTCGAGGGCCGGTGGGTCGTGGAGACCGGCGTCAACGAGTCCAACTTCGCGGTGCCGGAAGGCATCGCCCCGGTCACGAACCTCGTGGCGGCGACCCACGCCTTCCAGGACGCCGCCGTCAGCCTGTCCTGGACCTCGCCGCTGCGCACCGGCGCGCTCACGCCGCCGCTTCGCTACGTGATCAAGGCATCGTCTTTCACCAACATAAGCGACGACGCCGAGTTCGAGGCCGCCCAGGACCTCAGCGTCTTCAGCCCTGCCACGTCGGTCCCGCCCGTGGCCGCGGGCGGCGCCATCGAGGGCCTGACCGTCATCGACCTGATCCCGAGCGTGACCTACTACTTCGCCATCCGGGTCGAGGATTCCTCCCTGCCGAGCGCGCGGGCGGGCCTCTGGCAGCGCGACGCGGGCAGGGGCCTGAACGCCGGCAACTTCGCGGCCGCGGCCTTCGCGCCCGGCCCGCCGAACGCGATCACCGATCTCACCGCGCTGATCGGCTCCTTGCCGGGGACGATCGACCTGGCGTGGACGGCCCCGCGCAACGAGAACTTCGTGCCGATCAACGGCTACGACATCCGCCTCGCCAGCTTCTCGGTGGCCGAGCTGGGAGGCGACTCCACGGCCTGGTTCAACGCGGCCGTCTCGACATCCCGCGTCGCTTACCCGGCGCTGGAGCCCGGCAGCCTCGAGACCGTGACGGTCACCGGCCTGGTGCCCGGCATGGTCTACTATGTAGGAATCAAGTCCATAGACCGGACCGGAGAGATCTCGCCGATAGACGAGCCGGCGGACCCCCTCGTGCCGCCCGGCCAGGCCTACGCCACCGCCTACTTCGAGCTGCGCGACCCCGAGCGCATCCTGGACCTTACGGCCCTGCAGGGATGGCTCGTGGGCGACCTGGAGCTCAGATGGACCGCCCCGGAGAACACCAATGGGGTGCCCATCGACCACTACCTGGTCAAGGTCAACACCAAGAGCGTCTCCGACATGCCGGGCGGCAGCCCCGAGGAGCAGCTCGGCAACTGGTTCAGCCTGGCCGACTCGACGACCATGGCTCCGGCCGCGGAGGCCCCGGGCGCCTTCGTGACGCTGGTCGTCCCCGGGCTCAACGGCGCCCTGACGTACTACGCCGCGGTCAAGTCCGTGGACATCACGGGCGCGGTCTCCGCCGAGGACCTCCAGGCGGCCAGCGTGATCAACCAGGTCCGGTCGCGGCCCAAGCCGATCCCGCCCATCCAGAACCTGGTCGCCAACACGGGCGACACGATCGCCAGCGTCCGGCTCGAGTGGACCGAGCCCCAGAATATCGGGCTCGCGCCGCCGCTGTCCTACGACATCAGGGTGTCGAGCGCCGCCAACATCGAGAACGACGCGGACTTCGACGCGGCCCAGCCTCTGAGCGCGTTCAGCCCGTCCACCCTCCCCACGCCCGGAAGCGGCGGGGCGCGCTCCTTCGTGGTCAACGGCCTGACGCCGACCGTGACCTACTACTTCGCGATCCGCGAGCTCGACTCCAAGACCCCGCCGGAGGTCAGCGAGTGGCGGCGCAACGTGGGGCAGAACGTCAACGTGTACAACTCCACCGCGCCGCTGCACGTGCCGAACCTGCCCAACGCGATCACGGACCTGACCGCGCTCACGGGCGGCGCGGAGGGCGAGATCGGCCTGGCCTGGACCGCGCCGAAGAACGCGAACTTCACGCCGATCGTGCGCTACGACGTGGGCTACGCCACCTTCTCGGTCGTGGACATGGGCGGCGACACGGCCGTCTGGTTCGCCGCGGCCTCCTCCGCCGCCGTCACCCAGATCCGTGATCCGGGCTCCAAGGAGAGCCTGATCCTGACCGGCCTGGCTTCCGGCGGCCGGTTCTACTTCGCGGTCAAGTCCGAGGACCGGGCCGGCGAGGCCAGCCCGATCGACACCCAGGCGGGCGGCGTGCAGGTCCGGGCGAACGCCAAGGGCATCGAGAGCGTCACCGCCCTGGTCGCGCAAGCCGGCTCGGCTCCGGGCGACATCGACCTTACCTGGACCGCTCCGTTCCGCGCCGGCGTCACCCCGCCGGAGGGCTACGTGATCAAGATGTCCACGACCGGCAACATCGCGGACGACGCGGCCTTCGACGCGGCCCAGACCCTGGACGCGTTCAGCGACACCTCGATCCCGGCCGTCGGAACCGGCGGAGTCCCCGTCAGCCTGACCGTGACCGGGCTGGTGCCCTTCAAGACCTACTACTTCGCGGTCCGCGCCGAGGACTCTTCGGGCTTGATCGGCCGCTGGCTGCGGGACGTGGGCCAGGGCCTGAACGTGAACAACTCCTCGCCGTCGCAGTTCCAGCCGAACCCGCCCGATCCGGTGAGCGACCTGACCGCCCTGACCGGGTCGGCCGAGGGCGTCATCGAGCTGGCCTGGACCGCGCCGCGCAACCAGAACTTCGTGGACATCGCGACCTACACGGTCCGCTTCGCCACCTTCTCGGTGGGCGAGCTGGGCGGCGACACCACGGCCTGGTTCAACGCGGCCTCCAGCTCGGTGGTCGTGGCCCCGGCGCTGGAGCCCGGCGACCTCGAGACCCTGACGGTCACGGGCCTGGAGCCCGGCGTGCTCTACTACTTCGCGGTCAAGTCCACCGACGCGGTGAGCGAGGTCTCGCCGATCGACGAGCGGGCCGCCGGCGTCGTGGACCAGGCCCGGGCCCGGGCCAACGGCGTCATCCCGGTCACGGACCTGGCCGCGCAGGCCGGCGCCGCCTCCGGCTCGGTGGACCTCACCTGGACGTCCCCGCAACGCGCTGGAATCGTTTTGCCCGAGAGCTACGTGATCAAGGCCTCCTCCGCGGGCAACATCGCGGACGACGCGGACTTCGCCGCGGCCGAGCCGCTCTCCGCGTTCAGCCGGACGCCTCTGCCGGCCGTGGCCGCGGGCGGCGCGGCCGAGACCCTGACCGTCACCGGCCTGGCGCCGTTCACCACCTACTACTTCGCCATCCGCGCCGAGGACTCCGGCGCGCCGGCGCCGAAGGCGGGCGTGTGGAGCCGCGACGTGGCCTTCGGCTTCAACGCGGGCAACTGGACGGCCCCGGCCTTCACGCCGCGGGCGCCCGAGCCGGTCAGCGACCTGACCGCGCTCACCGGCGACGCTGCGGGCGCCATCGAGCTGGCCTGGACCGCGCCGCGCAACCTGAACTTCGTGCCGGTCTCCAGCTACACGGTCCGCTTCGCCACCTTCCCGGTGAGCGAGCTGGGCGGCGACACCACGGCCTGGTTCAACGCGGCTTCGAGCTCGGTGGTCGTGGCCCCGGCCCTGGAGCCCGGCGGACTCGAGACCCTGACCGTCACGGGCCTGGAGCCCGGCGTGCTCTACTACTTCGCGCTCAAGTCCTACGACTCGATCAGCGAGGTCTCGGCCATCGACGACAAGGCCGATCCGGCCAAGCTCGACGACCAGGCCCGCGCCCGGGCCAACGGCATCATCCCCGTCACCGACCTCGTCGCGCTCACCAACGGCGGCTCGGGCGCCATCGACCTTACTTGGACGTCCCCGCGACGTGCGGGAACCGTTCTCCCCGAGACCTACGTGATCAAGGTGTCCACGCTGGGCAACATCGCCGACGACGCGGCCTTCGCCGCGGCCGAGCCGCTCTCCGCGTTCAGCGGGACGGACCTGCCGGCCGTGGCCGCGGGCGGCGCGGCCGAGTCCGTGACCATCACCGGCCTGGTGCCCTTCACGACCCACTACTTCGCGGTCCGGGTGGAGGACTCCTCGGCGCCGGTGAGGAAGGCGGGCGTGTGGACGCGGAGCGCGGCCCTGGGATTGAACGTGAGCAACTGGGCGCTGCCGAGCTTCCAGCCCAAGCCGCCGGACCCGGTCACCGACCTGACGGCCCAGACCGGGTCTCTGGCGGGGATGGCGGACCTGTCGTGGACCGCGCCGCGCAACCGGAACTACGTGCCCATCTCGAGCTACACCGTCCGGTTCGCGACGTTCTCCGTGACCGACCTCGGCGGCGACACCACGGCCTGGTTCTCGGCAACGGCCTCCAGCGAGCGCGTGCTGAGCACGGCGCTCGAGCCCGGCTATCGGGAGACCCTGACCATCAGCGGCCTCGAGGCCGGCGAGTTCTACTACTTCGCGGTGAAGTCGGCCGACGCGATCGGCGAGACCTCGCCCATCGACGACGGCGCCGATCCGGCCAAGGCGGGCGTCCAGGCCGAGGCCCGGGCCGCCGGCGCGGCGCGGATCACCGACCTGGCCGCGCAGGCGGCCGGGACTTCCGGCTCGGTAGACCTGAACTGGACGGCCCCTTACCGCGCCGCCACGGTATTGCCCGAGAGCTACGAGATCAGGGTGTCCACGCTCGGCAACATCGCCGACGACGCGGCCTTCGCCGCGGCCCGGCCGCTGAGCGCCTTCAGCGGGACGGTCCCGCCGGTTGTGGCCGCGGGCGGCGCGGCCGAGTCCGTGACCATCACCGGCCTGGCGCCCTTCACGACCCACTACTTCGCCATGCGGGTCGCGGACTCCTCGGCGCCGCTGGCGAACACCGGGAGCTGGCTGCGCAGCGCGGCCCTCAACTTCAATATAGGGAACGACGCGGTGCCGGGCTTCCAGGCGAACCTGCCCGACCCCATCACCGACCTGGCGGCGCAGGCCGGGCCTCTGGCGGGCATGGTGGACCTGACCTGGACCGCGCCGCGCAACCGGAACTTCGTGCCGGTCTCGACCTACACGGTGCGCTTCGCCACCTTCTCGGTGGCCGACCTTGGCGGCGACACCACGGCGTGGTTCACGGCCACGGCCTCGAGCGAGCGCGTCCAGGCCCCGGCCCGCGAGCCCGGCGGCGTGGAGACCCTGACGGTCAGCGGCCTCGAGGCCGGCGAGCTTTACTACTTCGCGGTGAAGTCGGCCGACGCGATCGGCGAGACCTCGTCCATCGACGACGGCTCCGATCCGCTCAGGGCGGGCGCGCAGGCCGGGGCCCGGGCCACGGGCGTGGCCCGGATCACGGACCTCGCGGCCGCGACGAACGGCGGCTCGGGCGCCATCGACCTGGCCTGGACGGCCCCGTACCGCGCCGCCACCACGCTGCCCGAGTCCTACACGGTCCGGGTCTCCACTCTCGGCAACATCGCCGATGACGCGGGCTTCGACGCGGCCCTGCCGCTCTCCGCGCTGAGCCTCTCGCCGGTGCCGGCGGTCGGCGTGGGCGGCTCCACGGCGGCGATGTGCGTCACCGGCCTCTCCACGCCGTTCACCACCTATTACTTCGCGATCCGGGTGGAGGACTCCTCGGCGCCGCTGGCCAACGCCGGGAGCTGGCTGCGCAGCGTCGCCCTCGACTTCAACATCGGCAACTGGGCGCTGCCGAGCTTCGTCAGCGAGATCCCGGATCCGATCACCGGCGTGACGGCGCAGCCCGGGCCTCTGGCGGGCATGGTGGACCTGAGCTGGACCGCGCCGCGCAACCAGAACTTCGTGCCCATCTCGAGCTACACCGTCCGGTTCGCGACGTTCTCCGTGCTCGAGCTGGGCGGCGACGCCACGGCCTGGTTCAACCTCGCGGCGGCCAACGAGCGGCATCTGCCCACGGCCCGCGAGCCCGGCCGCGTCGAGACCCTGACCGTGAGCGGGCTCCAGCCCGGCGTCCTCTACTACTTCGGCGTCAAGTCCTTCGACGCGGTGGGCGACGTCTCGCCCATCGACGACGGCGCCGAGCCCGCCAAGGCGGGCGCGCAGGCCGAAGCCCGGGCGACCGGCGTGGCGCCCGTGACCGACCTGAGGGCGCAGACCAACGGCGCCTCCGGCGCGGTCGACCTGACCTGGACGTCCCCTCACCGCGCCGGCGCGGCCCTGCCCGAACGCTACGTGATCAAGATCTCGTCGGCGGCCAACTTCGCGGATGAGGCCGCCTTCGCCTCGGCCCTGCCGTTGACCGCGCTGAGCATCACGGCGGCGCCGGCGGTCGGCGCGGGCGGCGCGGTGGAGACCCTCACGGTCGAGGGCCTGGTGCCGTTCACGCGGTACTACTTCGCGATCAAGGTCGAGGACTCCTCGGCGCCGGTGGCCAACGCCGGCGTATGGCAGCGCAGCGTGGCCCTGGGCCTCAACGTGGACAACTCGGCGATCGCCAGCTTCGAGGCCAGGCTGCCCGACCCGGTCACCGACCTCACGGCCCAGACCGGCGCGGCGGCGGGCGAGGTGGACCTGAGCTGGACCGCGCCGCGCAACCGGAACTTCGTGCCGATCTCGAGCTACACGGTCCGCTTCGCCACCTTCTCCGTGCTCGAGCTCGGCGGCGACACGACGGCCTGGTTCAACGCGGCGGCGGGCCTGCGGGTCGTGGCCCCGGCCAAGCAGCCCGGCGGCCGCGAAACGCTGACCGTCACCGGCCTGGCGACCGGCGAGCTCTACTACTTCGCGGTCCGGTCCTACGACGCGGTGAGCGAGGCCTCGCCGATCGACGACGGCGCCGACCCGGCCCGGCCGGGCGTCCAGGCCGGCGCCCGGGCCAACGGCGTGGCGCGCGTGGCGGACCTCGTGGCCGTGACCAACGGCGGCGCCGGCGCCATCGACCTGACCTGGACGGCCCCCCTGCGCGCCGGCACGGTCCCGCCCGAGCGCTACGAGATCCGGATGTCCTCGGCCGGCAACATCGGCGACGACGCGGCCTTCAACGCCGCCCAGCCTCTGTCGGCGTTCAGTAAGTCGCAGGCGCCGTCGGTGGCGGCGGGCGGGACGGCCGAGGCCCTGCGCGTCACCGGCCTGACGCCGTTCACGACCTACTACTTCGCCATCCGCATCATCGACTCCTCGGCCCCGGTCGCGAACGTCGGGACCTGGCTGCGGAGCGTCGCTCTCAACCTGAACGTGAACAACTACGCGGCCGCGAGCTTCTTCCCGAACCTGCCCGAGCAGATCACGGACCTGACCGCGCTCAAGGGCGCGGCCGAGGGCGACGTCGCGCTCCAGTGGACGGCCCCGGAGAACAAGAACCTCATCCCGATCGCCCGCTACGAGGTGCGCTTCGCGACCGTGTCGGTGGCCGCGCTGGGCAACGACGCCACGGCCTGGTTCAGCCTGGCGGCCTCGAGCCAGCGGGTCCTGAGCCCGGCCAAGGCTCCCGGCCAGCTCGAGACCCTGACGGTGGGCGGCCTGAACCCGCTCACCACCTTCTACTTCGCGGTGCGCTCGATCGACGCGCTGGGCGAGACCTCATTCGTGGACCTCGGCGCGGACCCGGCCGCGCCGCGCCAGCAGGCCTTCTCCCTGCCGCGCAACAAGGCGCCGGCCACGCCCACCGGCCTGAGCGCGGTCTCCGGACTCGTCCGGGCGCAGCTCAGTTGGAACGCGCTGCCCGAGGGCCTGGGCGGCAAGGGCCTGGACTTCAGCCACTACCGCCTGGAGCGCTCGACCGACAACGCGAGCTTCGTGACGGTCACCACCACGACCGGCGTGTCCTACACCGACAGGCCGCTCAAGGCCTTCACGACCTACTACTTCCGCGTGGCGGCCCGCGACAAGGGCGGCAACGAGAGCGCGCCCTCGGCCTCGATCGGCGTGGCGCCCTACGCGATCGTCCCGCAGGAGGTCTTCGGGCTCAAGGTGAGCAACGGAGGCGGGAACATCACGGTGCGCTGGTCGCCGACCACGCAGTTCGCGGACGGCACGCGCTTCGTGAGCACCAAGACCCCGACCGCGGACGAGCTCTTGGGCTACACCATCTCGCGGACGACCAACCCGCGGGCCGGCTTCACGCTGCGGGGCGCCGTGGACGTGGGCGTGAGCAGCTTCACCGACTTCACCAACGGCCAGGCGTACCGCTACCGGGTCCGGTCGTTCAACCAGCTGGGCTTCTCCACCGCGACCCTCTACGTGACCACCCTGGGCCAGCAGCAGATCGTCCTCGATGACGAGGTCACGCAGGTCGTGCTCGATGCCAAGGCGGTCGCCGCGATCAACCAGGAGACCAGCGGCTATGACGAGGACATCCTGATCCACGGCCGGCGCGTGCCGGACGATACGGGCGGCAAGGTCATGCAGGCGATCGAGTTCATCCCGATGCTCGGCGGCCGCGAGGAGCTCAAGAGCTTCGCATTCCCCGAGCCGGTGTCCATTCAGGTGCACTTCGTGACCGACGCGAACGGCCAGCCGGTCCCGCAGACCCGGACCTACAGCCTGGAGCAGGCCCGCGCCCAGCGGGGCACGATGCGGACCCAAGAGGCCAACGGCAAGACCTCGCACCTGGGCATGTTCTGGAACAACGGCAAGGAGTACAAGAAGCTTTACGGCAAGATCGACAAGACCGAGCAGACGCTGACGGTCAAGACGCCGAACATCGGCAAGTTCCAGATCCGGAGCCAACTGCGGGACGCGGGCGTGACCTTCGACCTTTCGAACATCACGACCCGGGTGATCACGCCGAACAACGACAACAAGAACGACGCGGTAATCTTCCTGTTCGACAATCCCGCCGGGTCGGCGGTCGAAGGCAAGGTCTACGACCTGCGCGGCGCGTACGTGGCGCCCATGACCGCCGGGCCACAGCCCGACACTTTGCAGTGGGACGGCCGCATGAACGGCACGGTCGTGACGAGCGGCGTGTACATCTACCAGATCAAGGGCGAGGGCAAGACGTTCAACGGCACCATCGTGGTGGCCAGGTGATGACTATATAAAGGAGAGCGGGCATGAAAAAGCTTAATAAAATTCGCATAAATTTCGCAGAGCGCGGGACCCGGCGCAAGGTGTGGGTCGCGCTGTGGGCCGCCGCGGCGGCGCTCTTGGGGGCCGTTTTGGGGACGGGGCATCTGAACGCGCAGGCGGGCGCGGGGTTCCACTTCCTGGGCGCGCTCGTGCGCGTGATCACGCCCAACGGCGACAGGGCCAACGACCTCGCGATCGTGTGCTTCGACAATCCGAGGTTCTCGGGGGTGAGCGGCGACGTCTTCGACCTGCGCGGGCACCAAGTCTCCGGCATGGCCCACACGGACGCAGCGGCGATCATCGCGCAGTGCCCGCCCGCGCCGCCGGGGGTACCGAACACGGAGGCCCTCACCTGGGACGGGCGCTCCAACGGAACGCCGGTCTCGGGCGGGGTCTACATCTACCAGATCAAGTCCGAGGACGTCGTCGTTACCGGCACAGTGCTGGTGGTGAGGTGATAGCCATGAAATCTAACAAAAACATGAAGATTTCAGCGCTGTTGACACTCTTCGTCGCGGCTTGCTACACTCCGGAAACGCGCGCGGCGTACGAGGACGTCGGGGTCGGCGCCCGCGTGACGGGGATGGGCAATGCCTTCACCGCCATCGCGGACGACGTCTACGCCGTCTATTACAACCCGGCGGGCCTGGGGACGCTGGACCGTCCCCAGCTGGCTACGACGTACTCGAGGCTCTTCACCGGCCTCTCGGACAATTCGAACCTCCAGAATTCGTTCATCGCGTTCGAAAAGCCGATCCAGCACGGCCGCCACGGCGCGTACGGAATGGCCTGGAACTACTTCACCTTGAGCGGCCTGTACCGCGAGTCGAGCCTCCTCGGGTCGTACGGGAGGCGCATATTCCCCGACCAGGCGCCGCACGGCCTGTACGTCGGGGCGACGCTCAAGTCCCTGAGCCGCGGGGTCGGGAGCACCGACGCCGCCGAAAACTCCTTCAGCGATACCGGCGCCGTGCGGCTGGGCGTGCCCGACCCGGTCTTGCAGAAGGGCTCGAAGAGCAACATGGACTTCGACTTCGGGCTGCTCTACCGCCCGCGCCCGCGCTTCACGACGGGCCTGATGGTCCAGCACCTGCTCGAGCCGAACATCGCCTTCTCCGACAACGACACCGACAAGCTGGGCCGCAACGTCAAGCTCGGCGCGGCGTACCAGACGCCGTGGACGAGCCTCTCCGGGGAGCTGGGCTTCCTCAAGGCCCCGGACGGCTCGACGGACCGGGTCGCGACCCTCGCCGCCGAGAAATGGCTGCCCACGCTCCTGCATGGGACCTTCGGCGTCCGCGGCTCGATGGGCGTCGGCGACCGCGAGTACCGGCAGTTCACGGCGGGCATCTCCTACCGGATCTACCGGATGCAGCTGGACTACAGCTTCGCGATCCCGCTCGGGACGATCAACTCGACCTTCGGCACGCACCGCATGGGCCTGAGCTTCCGCTTCGGGCGCCCGCTCATGGCCGAGCCGAAGTTCGCGGAGGCCATCCTCGAGAACATCCGCGAGCTGGCCGATATCGGCACGCCCGAGTTCCGGGCCCAGGCCGAGCAGCTGGCGCTCTACAAGCGCACGGCGCAGCAGGAGTTCCTGCGGCAGGCGCGGGTGGACACCGGCGAGGGCCGGTTCGCCGAGGCCAAGCAGAAGCTGCACCAGGCCCTCGGGCTCAACCCGAAGGACCGCAGCATCCAGGGCAGCCTGGAGAGCGTCTCGATGGCGGCCGACATCTTCCCCGCGCTCGAGAACTTCCGCACCGACCCCGGCCAGGCGGCGCTCTACGAGGGCATCATGGACGTGATCGCGGGCCGCGAGAAGAGCGCCGTGCGCAAGCTGGCCTACGCCCAGAGTCTGCAGCCCGCCGACGAGCGGGTCGAGCAGCTCCTGCAGGCCGTCGAGCAGAAGGCGGGGCTCGCGCGAGAGCTCCCCGTCCCCGCCGACAGGCCCGCGCCGACGCTCGGCAAGGAGAAGATCGTGGGCGCGCGGATGGCGCTCATGGACGTCGCGCTCCGGGAGGGCGCCTACGACAAGGTGATCAAACTCGCCGGGGAAGTCCTCGAGGTCGACCCCGGCAACGCCCTCGCGCTCAAGCGCACGGCGACCTCTTACTACGCGAAGAAGGACAACCCGCAGGCGCTCAAGTACCTGCGCCTGGCCTACCGGAACACGCGCCAGTCCGAGGAGCGCAAGACGCTCCGCCGCTATATCGACGCCCTGGTGAAGCTCATGGAGGGCGAGGCCAAGAAGAAGGCCCCCACGCCGCGCGTGCAGCCGGCGGCCAAGCGCGTGGCGCCCGTCGAGATCCAGCGCCTCTACGAGGCGGGCGTGGACCTCTACGCGCAGGGCAGGCTCAGCGAGGCCGCGAACATGTTCCAGAGGATACTGCGGGTCGATCCGAAGAACCGGTCGGCCCAGAGGGCGCTCAGCCGCGTGCAGGCGGAGATCCTGCGGGGAGAGTGACGATGACGACTGCCGGCGGGGCGCTGCGCCGAACGGAGCATAGGACGGTCGCATGACCATCCGGACGAAGCTGACGCTGTCGGTGACGCTGCTCTTCACGGCCACGTTGGGGATGCTCGGCTACTCCATCGTGCGCGTGGGGCAGGCGCGCGTGAAGGCCGAGACGCTCGAGAAGACGCAGATCATCGAGAACACGGTCCGGCGCGCGGCGAGCGACGCCCTTCTGCAGCGCGACGACATCCTGCTCTTGAGCTACGTCAAGTTCCTCAGGCGCCAGTTCGAGGAGCTCACCTACTGCAACCTGACGTGGGTCGCGGGCGAGAGGACGCGCACGCACCATATCGGGGCGAAGGCGACCACCGGCAGCGTCCGCTCGCGCGTGCTTCGGGTCGTGGACCCGGCCGACAAGAGCCGGCAGGTGGTCCTCGACATCGGGATCGACGAGAGCATCCTCAAGGCCAAGGTGGACGAGGAGGTCTCGCGTATGCAGCGGGACCTCATGCGGCTCTTCGGGATCGCGCTCCTCGTCGGTATCCTGTTCTCGGTCTGGTTCGCGCGCAAGATCACCCGCCCGCTCGGGGCCCTCTCCGAAGTGGCCGGGGAGATCGGCCGCGGCAAGCTCGGCGTGCGCCTGGAGTGGAAGTCGAAGGACGAGGTCGGCGAGCTCGTGGCCGGCTTCAACCATATGTCGCGGCGGCTCGAGGAGCTGGACGTGATGAAGAAGGATTTCATCTCGGCGGTGACGCACGAGCTGCGCTCGCCTTTGGGCGCGATCGAGTCTTTCTTGAACCTCATGGAGGGCAAGATGGTCGGCGGCCGGCCGACCAACCCGGACCAGTTCATGCAGTACTTCGGCCGGATCAAGACGAACGTGAAGCGTCTCTCGGGCTTCATCAGCGACCTGCTCGACGTGGCGAAGATCGAGCGCGGGAAGATGGAGTGCACGCTCAAGCCCATCCAGGTCCAGAACGTGGCGGGCGAGGTCGTGCAGTTCTTCGAGGCCAAGAGCCGCGAGCAGGGCGTGACGGTCTCCAACCGCCTGGACCGGCAGATGGGCCCCGTCCAGGGCGACTCCGAGCGCCTGCGCCAGGTCTTCGTGAACCTCATCGCCAATTCGCTCAAGTTCACGCCCAAGGGCGGCAACGTCTGGATCCAGGGCGAGCAGTACCGCGAGGAGGGCAGCAAGTTCATCGAGGTCTCGGTCGTGGACACCGGCAGCGGGATGGACGACGAGGACAGGAAGAAGCTTTTCTCCAAGTTCCAGCAGGGCAAGAACACGAACTCCCGGTTGACGGGCTCCCGGGGGACCGGCCTCGGGCTGTTCATCGTCAAGTCGATCGTCGAGGCCCACGGCGGGAAGGTCAGCGTGAAGTCCCAGCCGGGGAAGGGAACGCAGTTTCTGTTCAATCTGAGGATGGTCTGATTTCGGAGGGAATCATGGCGACGAAAGTGCTGGTCGTGGACGACGAGGAGGATTACCGGATCATCATCAAGGACGTTCTCGAGGCGGCGGGCTACGATGTCCGCGTCGCGGCCGACGGGGAGGAGGGACTGGCCGCGCTCAAGGAGTACCGTCCCGAGGTGATCCTCGTCGATTGGATGATGCCGCGGATGGACGGGCAGGCGTGCGTCCAGGCGATGCGGCGCGATGAGCAGAACAAGGACATCCCGATCATCATGCTGACGGTCAAGCAGACCGCCGACGACGAGCTCGAGGCCCTCCACTTCGGGGTGGACGATTTCATCATCAAGCCGTTCCAGGCAGAGGACCTGCTGGCCCGGATGAGGGCTGTCCGCCGAAGGGCCCGCGCTTGACGTGCGCCTGTTCTTCGCCCTCGAGGTCGGCGAGCCGGCCGCGGGGACGCTTCGGGGGGCGCTGGAGGACCTGAGAGGGGCCGGCCCCGACGTCAAATGGGTGCGCACCGAGACTTTTCACATGACGCTCGCTTTCCTGGGAGAGCTGCCCGCGGAGCGGCTGGAGCCCGCTGCGCGCGCCGCGCGCCGGCTCCGCGGCCGTCAGGGGCCCGTGCGCATGGCCTTCGACCGCCTGGGAGCCTTCCCGGACTGGAGGAGTCCCCGCGTACTCTGGGCGGGCCTCGGGGAGGGCGCCGAGCCTCTGTCGGCGGCCGCCCGGATCCTACAGGACGCGCTGGCCGATGAGGGCTTCGCGCTCGAGAAGCGCTCCTTCCATCCCCACGCCACGCTCGGACGCGTCCGCTCGCCGAGGCGGCTGGGGCCGCTGCGCCGGCGGGCCGAGCGCTGGCGCGACGCCCGGCTCTGGGACGAGGCGGCTTTCGAGGCCGGAGGGATCGCGCTCTTCGAGAGCCGGCTCTCTTCGGAGGGACCTTCCTACCGGGCGATCGAGCGCTTTCCCCTCCCCGCTCCCTGAGCCGATACGATGACTCCCAGGCCCGGAGCGAAGACCGCTATCGCCCTCGTTCTCGCCGCGGGCATGGCCTGCGTTATGGCCTGGTGGCTGCGCCCGGGATCCGAGCGGATCCGGGTCGAGGTCCCGAGCGGGCTCTCCGCCGCCGGCACGGCCGACCTCCTCAAGAGCCGGGGCGTCATCCGCAGCGTCACCCTCTTCAAGGTGTTCGGGACGCTTTCGGGCTTCGACCGCAGCCTCAAGCCCGGACTCTACACGCTGCGGCGGCCGATGTCCTCGGCGCAGGCGCTCTGGCGCCTGCATCGCGGCCGGATCGACCCGGTCAAGGTCGTGATCCCCGAGGGCTTCATGGCCAAGCAGACGGCCGACCGTCTCGAGGCGAACGCCGTCACGGAGGCGGGGCCGTTCATGGAGTACGTCCGGGCGAACAACATGGAGGGCTTCCTCTTCCCGACGACGTACCACTTCGCCAAGGGCCTCCCCGCGCGGTCCGTGGCGCATCACATGCACATGGAGTTCCGGCGGCGGGTCGAGCCGGTCTTCGCGTCCGTGCGACAGGAGCGCTTCATGCTCAAGCAGGTCGTGACCCTCGCCTCCATCATCCAGCGCGAGGCGCGCGTCGTCGACGAGATGCCGATGATCGCCGCGGTCTACCGCAACCGCCTCCGCAAGCGCATGCGCCTGGATGCCGACCCGACGGTGCAGTACGCCCTCGGCAATGAGACAGGACAATGGAAGCAGGGCCTGCGCTACAAGCATCTGGAGGTGCGCTCGCTCTACAACACCTATCTGTACTTCGGGCTTCCGCCGGGCCCCATCTGCAGCCCCGGAGTGGACGCCGTCAGGGCGGCGCTGCTGCCGGCGGAGACCGACGCCCTCTACTTCGTGGCCGATAACGACGGGCGGCATATATTCAGCCGGACCCTCAAGGAGCACAATCGGGCCCGCGAGAAGGTCAAGCGGGAGAGGCTCCGCCAGCGCCGCTCCGGAAAGAAATGACACGAGCGAACCGCCGCCGAGGCCGCTCCCGCGCGGGAGTATTCCGGACCATGCCTCGCGAAGGTCGGATGGACGCGACGACGCATATAGGCCTGTCTCCAGGATGACCGGGCGCAAGAGCTGGCCCCCACGTTTCTGGCCATCTTGAAGAACCGACTCATCATGGCCAGGCTCATGAAAGACGAAGACAAGCGGAAGCGCCTGTCCGAGGAATTCCTCCCGATCTACAGGCTGGTGGTGGATTCGCGGGGCGAAGTGGCCGGCTGGTAGTCCGCGCGGTCTTTCCCTTCGGTCGGCCCAGCCTCGAGCAGTGCAAGCCTTATCGGCGCTTCGGCGCCAGCCAGCCTGGAGCGCGACGCGCTCTATGTGCTAAAATCCTCCCTGAGGCGGCGGCAATCGCCTCGCGATTCGTAGCGGGCCGGCACGAGGAGGGACCGCTCGGCCGGACAAGCGTTCACGGGCGTGTAGCTCAGCTGGGAGAGCGCTACCTTCGCAAGGTAGAGGTCCGGGGTTCGATCCCCCGCACGTCCACATTTCTCGACGGAAAACCCACCTTCCGACACACCCGGATAGCGTTCAAAAGCCCCTGCCGGAACGCTACCTATGCAGGTCCGCTTCCGGGAGAGAAAACCATGAGCGGACCGCTCGTCATCCAGAGCCTCAAGCCAGCGACGCCGTCCTGGGACCAATCCCTCACCATGTTCAAGTCGCGCGGGAGGGCCGAGGGGCATACCCTCCCGAAATCCCGCGCCCGATATGCTTATCCGCTGGGACTTTCCATAAGGTCGAAACCCCCTGAACCGAACGGGACGCCAATCGCCCTGACCGCCCTCCCGAACGCGAGGGGGCCCACCCGCACGCCCGCGCGAGCATTCCCCTGGGCTGAACCAGGGCAATTCGCTGACATAATTTTTTCATGCTTATTCCGTAAGCTCTTTTTCTGCATCAAAGTCATCTGATGTCCTTGAAAAGTCAGCGACTCGGGACCTACACTATCTCGGATTCAGGCGCCGGGGCGCTTGGACAGGGGGCGAGGATGAAGAAGCTGATCGTAGCCGGAGTGCTGATTCTGGGATGGACGGGGCTGGCCGCGGCCGAGGGCAGCGGAGTGCTGCGCGGAGAGGACGAGACCGGTACCAAGCACGTTCTGCGGACAAACACCGACGGGAAGCTGATCTTGGAAATGTCGAACGTGGCATTCCAGGGTCCGCAGGGGCCCGCCGGACCTGCGGGGCCCAAGGGCGACCCGGGCGATCAAGGCATTCAAGGCCCTCCGGGAGCAAAAGGCGACACAGGCGAAGGCGCTCAGGGAGTAAAAGGCGACGTTGGTGAGCGAGGGCCGCAAGGCGATAGGGGCGAAAAGGGCGATAAGGGAGATATAGGCGATGCATTCACCTACGCTGATTTCACACCGGAACAACTGGCTGGGTTGAAGGGCGAGAAAGGCGACACGGGTGACAAGGGCGACAAGGGAGACAAGGGCGACACGGGAGACCAAGGCGGACAGGGCATCCAGGGCATACAGGGCATACAAGGTCCCAAGGGAGATAAGGGCGACAAGGGAGACCCAGGTGAAGACTTTACAGCTGGCCTGGCTGCGACGAACCGCAATTTCCAAGGAAACCTAACCTCCGGGGACGCGGAGTGTCAGTCCCACGGTGAGGTATGCATCTCAGCTTGGGAGTCTGGGCACGAATCTCAGCCGCACCCCTGCAGCAAACAAGGCGGCGGTCAGTGGGTTTGGTCGTGGTATGCCCGCTGCATTGGCATAAAATATTAGGGGATGCCGCCCGGCCCAGGGAGAACGCCCCCCCGCCGGCACTTGCCTATCTCCCGGACCCCCGCCCCCGCTACTTCTGCCAAGGTGGGGGTGCGGAATCGATCGGATAGTCCCGGCGGTTGGGGCACGCCCGCCCGCGCGTATATTACACTGCTCTTGAAATCCCCGGCCTGTCTGATATACTGGTTCTGCTACCGGGCAAGACCTGAGGGAGGTTCGCTTTATGGGTCCTGGCGCGGAGCCTTCGGGTGTCCGGTAGCACACTGGGGCCTTTGATATTTGAAGCGGACCGAAAATCGACCCTTGCCAGACCGCTACACTGGCGGCTTGGCGAGGGGAGTTGGAGGAAGGTTCTCCGACGAGAAAACGGGCGTGTAGCTCAGCTGGGAGAGCGCTACCTTCGCAAGGTAGAGGTCAGGGGTTCGATCCCCCTCACGTCCACCATCTAAGAGGCCCCAAAAAGGCCGAATCCTCGACGAGAAACCCGCTCCAGAACCTGGAGCGGGTTTCTTGTCGCCCCCACCCCCCCTGGCGCGTGTGCCAAATTTGTGGTGCAGCCGCACTCAGTCGTCGTTGCGAGTCGGATGGAAGTTCTGATGATGGTAGATTTCCTGGTCGGCCAACAAGCCTGGTCTCCAACCATTTGGA
>JBDREN010000157.1:0-22232 GCA_043819795.1 Elusimicrobiota bacterium | reverse complement strand
TCCGAATCGGACAGGGCCCGGTCGAAGAACGCCAGCTCGTCGAGCACCCCGGTCAGGTCCTCGAACATGTAGTTGTTGCGCGTGGAACCCAGGCGCATCCCGTATTCCGGGTTGGCCGCGTTCCAGACGCCGGCGCACGAGCAGGCTCCCCCGCTCGGAGCTCCGTTCACGAACCACTGGAAGGTGTCGCCCGTCCTTCTCAGGACGATGTAGTTCCAGTCGGTCCGGACGAAGGCTCCCGAGACGCACGCGGCCGAGTTCGGAAGGAGGGTGTAGAATTGGCTGTTTATGTACACGAATGCCTGCTTCCAGGGGGGGCCCATCAAGCTCGAGAAGACACCCTCCACGCCGGTGGCCGACTGGTCGTCCCTGGCCCATACGGTGACCGTGAAATCAGAGGAACCGAACACAGGCGCCTCGGGCAGCTGGATGTAATCGCCGCCGCCGAAGCTCATGGCGCCGTCCACCATGCCGGGGACCGGAGTGGCACCGAACACGGTCCCGTGGTTGTCCCCCGCGCTGTCCGTGGCTGTCCCGTCGTCGAAGGTCCAGTACCCGAACAGGCCCGCCGGCGCCGCGCCCCAGGCAGGCGCCTGCAGGGACGGTAAGATGGCCAGCGCGGCGAACGCAAAAATCGTCGCTCCCGTAATTCTCAGCGTATTATTCTTAAGGGATCGCATCATGGCCGTCTCCTCCTTGCGCCAGCCTCCGTCGGTCCGGCGGCAGCCGACCCTATCGGATGGCCTCCAATAAGCCCCGCGAGAATTGTCAAATCGCTCCGGTCGAGGCTTCAGGCTATTCCCTATTTGAGGGTAGGGGAATCTTTAGTTAGTTTATAGGGCACCCAGGGGTCCGTCAAGACCCAGGTGGTCACAAGGGGCTTGCCCGGCAGGGCAGGCAGGAACTCCTAATACACGGCTAAGGCATCAGCGCATCAACCGCGCCGCGATTGATACGCTGACTACTCAGGCTCCGAACTTATCGAGCTTGAGGGCGTTGGCCATGGCTAGGGGCATGAGCGCCGTGCTCGGCAGGCGCCCCATGCCTCCGCGGGCGCAGGCCGTCTCGCCGAACTCTTTGACCTCGTCCACCCGGCAGTAGCGGCTGTGCAGGAGGAAGGGCAGCGGATGCCAGGAGTGGCTCTTGAGGCGCGCGGGCGTGGAATGGTCCCCCGTGATCACGATCACGTCGGGCTCAAGGGCCGTGAGCCGGGGGATGAGCGCGTCGGTCTCCTCGATGACGGACACCTTGCGGGCGAAATCCCCATCCTCGCCCGCCGAATCCGTCTTCTTCACGTGGACGTAGAAATACGTATAGTCTTTGAAGCGCTTTTCCAGGACATCGAAGAGCTCGGACTTCTTATCCCCCGCGTCCAGGACATCCATGCCCAGCATCCTGGCCAGGCCCTTGTACATGGGATACTGGGCGATAGCCGCGGACTTGAGCTTGTAGAGATCGGCCATGGAGGGATACGGCCGGCAGAGCGCGAAGCCGCGCAGCAGCATCATGTTGGCCGGCCGGTCGTCCTTGAGCGCCTTCTCGGCCTTTTCCATGAAAGCGTTCACGATCTTCGCGGTGCGCTCCGACGGCCCGTCGCCGGGGCTTAAGGGAAGAGGCCGCTTGCCCGTCACCTGGGGATCGGTGTCGTTCAGGGCGCCTCCCAACTCGCCTCCCCTCAAGACCATGGCGGCCCGGTATTCCTTCACGGGCCGAATCGAGATGTCGACGCCGTCCACCTCGATCTTGTCCAGCTTGGCGCAAAGCTCCACGCACTTCTCGGTGGGGATCCTGCCGGCCCGCCGGTCGGTGATCACGCCGCCGTCGTCCACTGTGCAGAAGTTGATCCGGATGGCCACGTCGCCGGGTTTCACCGGGAAATCGATCCCCAGCGCCTCGAGCATGCCCCGGCCGATGTTGTACCGGACCGGATCGTAGCCGAAGAGCGCCAGATGGGCGGGCCCGCTGCCCGGGGTGATGCCCGGGGCCACGGGGTCGGCCAGGCCGCAGGACGAGCGCGCCGCCAGCGCGTCCAGGTTGGGGGTCTTCGCCGTCTCGAGCTCGGTCTTCCCGCCCGGCTCCCCGAGCCCCCCCAGGCCGTCCATAATAAGGAAGACGATCCTTGAATCGGTCTGCCTCGAGATCCGCTTGATGAGCTCCATCTGATCCATGCTCAGCCCCCTGGCCGATGGTCTACCGACGCCGGCGTAGGAAATGATAGCGTACCGCGAGGCCCAACGCCAGCGTCGGGGCGCCGGGGCGCCCCGCCATAGGTTGCCAAACGGCCGGCGAGGGGTTAGAATCATAGAGGCAGGGATGAAACGCACGCTCGTCGCCGCGGTCGCGCTAGTGACTTTCATGGACTACTATTCCTTCTCGTTCGAACCGCCGGGTCCCAAAGAGAGGCTGCGCGCCATCGGTCCCACAAAAGGGCTCGCCGAAAACATGCGCCGCGCCCTCGATCCGGGCGGCGATTTCGAGCCCGTCCCGGACCCCAAGCCCGGAGACTGGCTGGCCGAGCATCGGGAGCTCGGGCAGAGCTTCGAGAAGTTCTTGGAGTCGAAGCCGAACCGCCCGGAGGAGGCGAGAAGCACGCTCTACATCCAGCCTTTGGGAGAATTCCCGAAGAAGCGCAGCCCCTCGCTCAAGCGCCTCAAAGAGTTCGCCGGGATCTTTTTCGGCACGGAGACGGACCTCCTTAAGCCCTCCGATCTCAAGAAGACCGGCATCACGACCCGGGACAACCCCCACGCGGGCGCCCGGCAGCTGCTCACGGGCGACGTCCTGGCCTTCCTGAGGGGGCGCCTTCCCGAGAAGGCCTTCGCCGTCGTGGCGGTCACTATGGAGGACCTCTATCCCGGCCCGGACTGGAACTTCGTCTTCGGCCAGGCATCCCTCCAGCACCGAGTCGGCGTGTTCAGCTTCGTCCGCTACGTCCCCGCCTTCTACGGCCTGAAGCGCGGGAAGGATTCCGAGAAGGTCCTCCTGCGCAGGAGCCTTAAGGTCCTCGTCCACGAGACCGCCCACATGTTCGGGCTGAAGCACTGCGTATTCTTCCGGTGCGTCATAAACGGCTCCAACCACCTCGCGGAATCGGACTCCCGGCCCATCCACCTTTGTCCGGTCTGCCTGCGCAAGCTCCAGCACAGCGCCGGCTTCGACGTCGCGGAGCGCTACCGGAAGCTCGGCAAGTTCTATGAGAGAGCGGGTTTCCAGGACGAGGCCGGTTGGGTGGGCGGCCGGCTGCGCAAGATCGAAGGCGGCAAGAAGCCGGACTGACTTTCACCGCCGGGGATATTCCGCTATCAAGGGACGGTCAACCCACCGAGAGGCCGAAGACATGAGAGAATGCAACGTCGAGAAGAACAAGAGCGGCTGCGCCTGCACCTACGGCTCCTGCAGCCGGACGGGGATCTGCTGCGAGTGCCTCAAGTACCACTGGCGCTCAGGCGAGCTGCCCGGGTGCCTCTTTCCCAAGGACGTGGAGCGGACCTACGACCGGTCCATCGAGACCTTCATCAAGACCTACCAAGACCGCGGCCGCTGGTGGTAGCCGGGCCGCGGCCCGCCTGAGCGCGACTATGGGGCGGGCGGCTTCGGGACCGCCGGCTTCTCCTTGGCCTTGGGATTGGCCCTCACCGGACGCCACATCCCGCCGGCCGTGAAGCAGGCCCAGCCCCACTTGATCCACTTGAGCATCGACGACGCCAGCCACAGCGCCCAGGCCAGCATCGCCGCCCGGTAGAGCATCAGCGGGACGCTCAACGCCCAGGCGCGCGGCAGGACCTCGCCGGAACGGTCCTGGTACCACAACAGAAGCTGCGAGCTCGAGCCGTTGCCCCCGATCTGCATGTCCGGCAGGCCGAGCAGCCCGCGCTTGATGGACATGAACAGGCAGGCGAAAGCCAGCAGGGTCAGCAGCCCCAACGAAGCCTGCAGGCCGTCGAACGCCCATGGGCGCTTGGGAGCATGCTCCTTGCGCCAGCCGAGCGCCACCAGCCAGACGGCCACGGTCCCCGAGATCGTCAGGGGGACCTGCGTGAGCCCCAAGGACAGCAAGAACCAGTGGATCCAGCGAAGGGGCGTCAGTCGCAACCGCCCCAGGCCCACGCTCACGAGCAGGAAGACCGCCAAGAGGCTCCAGAACAGGACCGCCGGCCCCAGCCTCGGCCCGCCGAGCAGTAGCGTCCACCGTTCCGCGGGCATCTTGACGGTGAGGTCGGCGTTGACGCTCTCGGCCCCGAGATCCACCTCCGGCGTGCGATAGAAGAGGCTGATCCCCCCGTCCTGCCGCCAGTCGAGCTGCGCGGAGTGGCTCCCCGGCTGGATGGGGAGGGTCACCTTGCGGTCCTCCTGGCGGACCGGCTGAGCCCTGTTGTCGATCTGGACCAGCTGGAGCTCCGCGCCCTCGGGAAGCGTGAGCGTATGCTGCCCGCCCCTGCTGCTGCGCAGCTTCAAGGCGAGCGTCGCGTCGCTCGCGCGCAGCCCCGGGTTCATCGTGAGCGCGGCGTGGTCGATAGTGAGGGTCCGCCCTCCGACGCCTTCAGGACGGGTGAGCGCGACCGTGACCGCTTCGCCGGGCCAGGGCCGCCACTCGCGGATCTTGGCCTGAGGCCTGCCCGCCGAGTGGACGGTCGGTATGCCCTCCGGCTCCGCGTGCCAGAGGGGACCCACGTCCAGGCGCCATTTCTCCACCCAGGGGACCTTGTCGGGCGCCTCGAGCGTTATGCTGTCGCTCTCCTTGAGCGTCGACGTCCATCGGACCGTCGCGTCGTGGGGGCCCATGTTGACCAGGACCTCTCCTTTGGCGACCCGCACGTCGGCAGTGGTCACCGACTCGCCCGCGATGAGCGGCACCGGGACCACGATGGGCGTCCCAACCGGCGTGAGCCGGATGACGCGCGTATCGGCCCGCCAGGAGAGCCCCAATACCAGCGTGCGCTCGACCCGCACGAAGGGCGGAAGCGCCCCAGGCTCGAGCCCGCTTCCGGGGCGGCCCTTGGCCCCGCGCACCCGGGAGAGCTGGAGGTTCCCCTCCGGCACCCCGTCCTCGCGGATCCCGTCGAGGATCCAGCCCGACACCTTCGCCACCACGCGCCGAGGCTTGAGAGGGAGCGGCACCTGCACGGTGTCGCGATCCGGCAAAGGACCTTCGAGCAGCACCTGGTGGGACCCCTTGGGGAGGGGTATCCAGAGCATGCCGTCTTGGGTGCGCCTGAGCCCGGGCGCGGAGCTCTCGCCCAGGAGTACTCGCGTCGGGACCCACTGCTTCACCCCGCCCGGCAAAGGCACCGCCGTCTCGGCCGCGACGTTCACCTCCACGCGCACGCGGAGTGTGTTCCCGGAGACCTCCAAACGCAGCCTCGGGCTCTCCGCGCACCGCGGCGCGCATTCGGGATTCTCGAGCAGGCGCCCGCGCAGCTCATTGAGCATCTCCGGCGTGGGAAAGCCCTGCGACCCCGCGGGCTCGGCGCGCGCCGCGCCGGCCTGCGCGAAGATGATCAAGAGGGCCGGGAAGAGCCACGCGGCGGCCTTGGCCCAGCCGCCGCGGGAGCGAAGGTCGCGACCCCACCTGTCGATCGGGAGCCCGAAGACCAGCAGCGCGAACACGACGACGAGCGCGACCCGGAGTAAGGTGAGCGCGAAGTTCATTCCCGGGCAGATCAGCAGAAACCGCAACTGCTGGCCGGACTTGACCGGCCCGCGCCAGGAAAGAGACACCGCGCGCCAGTCCCAGGTGGGAAGGCCGGGTCCGGTCGAGACCTGGGAATTCGGGTCGAGAGCGAACAGCGGCCTCGGCGCCGGGGCGGCCCCACCGGCGGCCATGAGACTGGAGGGCCTCATCGCGAACTCCTTTCCTTCAGCCTCGAACGGAGCCTCCGGCGCGGCGTCGAAGTCCATGGCCTGTTCCGCGAGCATGCCGCCAACCATGGCCTTGCGCATGACCGCTCGGCCCTTGCCCCTGAAGCGCTCATCGAAAGCCTCGGCCTCGCTTTTGGAGGCCGACGCCAAGGGGCGAACGCCCTCCTGCCGCCTCTCGAGCTGCGGATAGAGCGCCTGCTTGACCTGCAGCACGAGGAACGGCACCGCGATCACGAGCAGAGCCGCCCAGACGATTCCGCGATACGCCTTCATGGCCTTCAGGAACCTTCCTTCCGGCAGCGCGCGCACGAGCGCCTCGCCCGCGAGCAGAAAGAGCCATACCCAGCGCGGCGCGCCGGGCTCGTGCCAGGTGAGGGCCGCCGTGACCAAGGCCAGCGCGCCCCAGCGCCGCCCCCACAGCTTGCCGACCGACAGGCCGATGATCAGCACCAGGAAGATGTCGAGGAGGGTCCAGAGGGTCACCCAGGTCGGCGACGCCTTGTCCACGCCGAACGCGTGGATGAGCCGCCATCCCGGCGGCAGGTTGAGCCGCCCGTTGACATTGTCAAAGTCCGCGTTCCAGCTCACCGCCGGGACCTTGCGCAGGGGACGCTCGATCCTGCTGTCGGCGTCGAGTTCGAGGCGGCCCTGGCGGACCTCGATCCCCGCGGGGCCGTCGGGCTCGAGCGCCGTGATGAATTGGTCGCGGCCGCCCACGGCCGCCCGTCCCAGCTCCGTGCGCGGCGCCATCTCGAGGCGCCAGCTCCGGTTGAGGTCCCCGCTGACCCTGTCCCGGACCGTGAAGCCCCTGCCGGCGAAATCCAGCCAGAAAGTGCGGTCGAGGCTGAGACGGTCCGGGGCCGGGTCCGCGTCGCCGCGCCGGCGCTCGACCAGCTTCATGGCGTCCCCCGGCCGCATCAGATAGGCGGGGAACCCCCGCCATTGGCCGGGAAGCTCGGTCTGCTGAGGGTCCAACTGCGGCGGGCCCTCGACCGAGACGAGCCGCAGCCCGGGCTGGGCCTCGAACACCCAGACCTCCTCCGCGTCCCAAGGTCCGCGGGGCTCGGGAGGGGTCAGCTCGTCCGCCGGGCCCTCGTGCCGCGCGGCGAGCTCCAATATCCAGTCGCCGGCCCTGACCTGTACCCGCAGGCGCCCGTCCGGCTCCACGCGCGCGGGCAAGGGCCCGGTCAGGGACAGGGGCGCGAAGCCCTCGGGAAGCGCCTTCCCCAGGACCACCTCCCGGCTCTTGCCCGAGACCTTTAGGCGGATGTGCGTATCGAGCCGCAGCGGGATGTCGTCGGTGACGCGGCGGTGGACGTCCACCTCGAGGCGCGCCTTCTCCTTGGAATCTGCCTGCGCCTTCTGCAGCCACAGGCGGCCCGACTCGTCGCGCACCGGGAAGCGGACCGGCTTTCCCCGGACCGTCAACGCCAAGAGACCGGTCTCGGGAGGTATCTGAAGCAGCTCCGGCAGGGAGTCCCACCGGAAGGAGCCCGTGACGGTGTGCTTGCCGTCCTTGAGGCGCAGCTGCGGCCGATCCTCGCGCAGGATCACCGAGGCCGGAGCGTCGCCGACCCGCACGTCCTGCGGCCAGCGCTTGGCCTCGCCGGGTAGTGCGATCCAGGACTCCTCGTAGACCTTCCAGCGCTGGGTGAACCGGCCTCCCTTGCCGTGCAACTCGAGCTTCAGGCCCGCGGGCCAGGCGCACATCCGCCGACCGGGCGAGCCCTGCAGGAACGGGCATTGCTCGACCTCGTGGCCGGCCAGCACCCATCCGATCCAGGGCTTGAGCGGCTCGGGGACGTCCTCTTTGGCGAGCCGCTTGGCTTGCGCCCCCGTGGCCGCCAGCGATGCGGCGAGGATCAAGGCGAGAGTCGTGGCGATCCTGCGCGTGTTCATGGTTCCTCCGGTAAGGACACAACCACCCATGATGGTACCGGTATGCGGCCCGGTCCGCAACCCCTCCATACGTCTCTAACGCCGCTCAGGTTGGGACACCGGAGGAAGAAGAAGGATCAGCGTTCCCGCGGGGCCTGGGCCTCGCCGGTCATGGGGACGAAGCGGACGTCCATCTTCTTCTCGCGCCGCATCCCTTTCTCGGTCTTGCGCACCAGGACCAGCTCCTGGGCGGCCCAGGACCGCCCCGAGAGCTCTTCCCCGACCGGGATCATCATGCGTCCGCCTAGCCTGAGCTGGTCCACCAGGGGCTGGGGGATGTGGTCGGGCGCGCAGGTCACGATGACCGCGTCGAACGGAGCGGCCTCCGGCCAGCCGCGGTAGCCGTCGCCGATCCGCACCCGGACCTTGTCGTAGCCGAGGTCCTTGAGGGTCCGCTCAGCCCGGCGGCCCAGCGTCTCGACGATCTCGATCGTGTAGACCTCGTCCACGACCTCGGCCAGGATCGCGGCCTGATAGCCCGAGCCGGTGCCGATCTCGAGGACCTTCTCCCCGGGCCTGAGCTCGAGCGCGTCGGTCATGTAGGCGACGATGAAGGGCTGGGAGATCGTCTGCCCCTCGCCGATCGGGAGCGGCCGGTCGCTGTAGGCGTGGAGCTTGAGGTCCTCGGGCACGAACGCGTCTCGAGGCACCTTGCGCATCGCGGCGAGGACCTTCGGATCCTTGATGCGGTGCATCGCCGAGTAGTTCGCGATGTCGTCCACCATGGCCTCCCGCGCCCTCCGGAAACGGTCCCCCGTGGCGGCCGGCGCTTCCATGTCGGGGGCGTCCTGCCGGGGCCCACAGGCGCCGCAAAGGACAATCAAGGCCAGTGCGAGATAAGCTCCGGATGCCACCTACCCTATAATAACAGCGCCCCTCCGGGCGCGCAAGTGCAAAGAGGAAGCCCCCGGGACAGGGGGCTTCGGGACACGGAAACGACCGGCTTGGTGTCGGCGCTAAAGCAATACGCTCTGCTGATCCTCGCGGCAGGTGTTCGGCCAAACGCAAGGCTGGAACTGCGCGAGCTGCACCGGCTCCTCCGCGCGGCACTTGTTCGGCCAAACGCAAGGCCGGAACTGCGCGACCTCGACGGGTTCCTCGGCTTTGCAGGTGTTCGGCCAAACGCAAGGCTGGAACTGCGCGACCTCGACGGTCTCCTCGACGTTGCACGTGTTCGGCCAAACGCAAGGCTGGAACTGCGCCAGAAGCGCGGGCTGCCCGCTCAGGGGGCTCAGGGTCAGGATCATCAGGAACTCGATCATCTACGTTCTCCTTAAATTCTTTGTATCGAACTTCTGTATCTATTGTACGCATCGCGCGCCCCGGCCTTGATGACATCGATCAACGAGAAAACTTGATTTCCAATCATGACATTGCTCAACGCTCTCCGTTGACTTCCGCCATTGAGAATACTCATTGACCGTGGTCAACCCCGCGACCCCTCCCCCGCGGGGCTGCCCGCGTTCCTTCCCCGCGGGGAGGAATGCGCGTTGTTTTGGGTGGTGCCCGCGCCCCTCCCCCACGGGGAGGGGTCGCGCGTTGTTCAGGGGGCCGAATCCCCCCTCCGAGGGGGGAAGGGGGGTGGGTATATCAACGCGGAATGTAAATTATGACGTAAATTCCAACACTATTGTCTTGAAATATGAAGAAGCCCACCGCCGCCACGATTATCCCGGCAAACCTCTCCGGAAGGGCCGTGTGGGCGACAGAAATAGGGAAAAGTACTGTTTTTTACTTCTTAAATGACCACCGATAGAACAGCCAGCAGACCCCGACCAAGCCGCCTGTTGACAGGACGTCCAAGGTCGAGCTGGACCAACTCCCGCCAAGGCCCCAGGACCTGATCCCGAAGTAAGCCAGGAAGGCCAAGCCCACGCCCACGAGCGACTCTCCAGCGATTATCCCGGAAGACACCAGCACGCCGCGCTTTAGGTTCGCGTCCTTCCGCTCCTTCTTGGAGCCCAGGCCGACCCAGTGGGCCAGGAGCCCCCCAATGAGGATGGGGACGGCCAGCCCGAACGGCAGGTAGATGCCGACGGCCACGGGCATCAGGTGCATGCGGAAGGCCGAGCGGCGGGTCTTGAGGACCCAGTCCACGATCAGGATCAGCGCCCCGATGATCACGCCTATCGCCACCATGTCCCAGGGCAGCCGGCCCTCGGTGAAGAACCCCTTCGCCAGGTTCGCGAAGAGATTGGCCTGCGGGGCCGGATAGTCCCGGCCCCCGATGCCGGTCCCGCCCATGAGCAGAGAACCCTCATGCATGGCGATGAGGACCGGCGCGAGAACGAACGCGGCGACCACGACCCCCACGATCTGCACGATCTGCTGGCTGCGCGGGGAGGCCCCGATGAGCGCCCCCGTCTTGAGGTCGTTGCAGACGTCGCCGGAGGTGCAGGCCACGCAGCAGACGACGCCCGCCACCCCGAGCGTGGCCAGGATGCCGGGGGCTCCGGTGTAGCCCATCACGTAGAGAAGCCCGGCCGTCGCCAGGACGGCCGTGATCGTCATCCCCGAGACCGGGCTGTTCGAGTTGCCGACGAGCCCCACGATATAGCTGGCCACCGCCGTGAAGAAGAACGAGAGCACCAGCATGGCCGCGGCCGCGATGAGCGTCTCGCCGAAGTCCTTGGTCAGGTGGTAGTAGATCCCCAGGATGGACAGCACGCAGACCGCGGTCAACGCCAGGATCGCGTTCCCGCCGATGTTCCTCTCGGTCTCGGCCACGTCCTTCTTGCCGCCCCGGAGATGGCTCCGCATCTCGCGGAACGCCGATCTGAGGCCGCCCCGCACCTTGTAGATGGAGTCGATGCCGCCGACGACCATCGCGCCCACGCCCACGTAGCGGACCTGCGTGCTCCAGAGCGCCCCCGCGTGCTCGAGCGCGTCCCCGTGCGCGCCGCCCAAGAGCGGGATGCCGACCAGCCACGCCCCGGCGCCGCCCAGGAAGATGAGGACCGCGATCGGCAGGCCGACGATGTAGCCGACCGCGACCAGCGCCGGCGACACGTCGCACCCGAAGTAGAACACCCGCGCGCCGACCGCGGTCGCCCACTCCACCGTCGCCTTGAAGATCCCCGCGAAGGACGCGAGGAACTTGAAGATCCCGCCGACGGCGATGGCGCGGAAGACCAGCGCGGCGCCGGTCTCCTGGCCCTTCTCCCCGGCGCGCAGGACCTCGGCGCAGGCCACCCCCTCGGGGAAGGCCAGCTCCTTGCTGTCGACGACGAAGACCTTGCGCATTGGGATCATGAAAAGGATCCCCAGAAGGCCGCCCGTCAGCGCGATCAGCGAGGTGACCCAGAAGTCGAAGGTCTTCCAGACGCCGGCGATGACGAGGGCCGGGATCGTGAAGATGATCCCGGCCGCGAGCGACTCGCCGGCCGAGGCCGCAGTCTGCACGAGGTTGCTCTCGTAGATGGAGCCGCTCTTGGACAGCATCCGCAGGATGGCCATGGCCATGACCGCGGCCGGGATCGAGGCCGAGACCGTCATCCCGGCCTTCAGCCCGAGGTAGACGTTGGCCGCCGCCATGACGACCGACAGCACGATCCCCAGGACGACCGCCCGCAGAGTGAGCTCGAGCCGGCCGCGCATCAGAACTCCACCTTCGGCGCTTCCTTGGCCGAGGCCGCGGCCTCGAAGTAGGCGTCGCTCTTCTCGAAGCCGTACATCCCGGCGATGATGTTGCTCGGGAAGCGCCGCACGACGACGTTATAAGTTTTGATGGCCTGGTTGTAGCGGCGGCGCTCCACGGCGATGCGGTTCTCGGTGCCGGCCAGCTCGTCCTGCAGCTTGAGGAAGTTCTGGTTCGCCTTGAGGTCGGGATAGCGCTCCACGACGACCATCAGCCTCCCGAGCACGCTCTCGAGCGCGCCGGCGGCCTTGACCTTCGCGGCGCGGGTGCCCGCCGCCCCCCACTGGCTGCGCAGGCGCGTGACCTCGGCGAGCAGCTCCTTCTCATGCTTGGCGTAGCCCTTGACGGTGTTGACCAGGTTCGGGATGAGGTCGTAGCGCCGCTGCAGGACGTTCTCCACCTGCGCCCAGCTCTCGTCGATCGTCTCCTGATGGGTCACGAGGCGGTTGTAGGCGCCGACCGCCATGCCGAAAACCATCAGGGCCACGAGGACGAAGCCTCCCAGGACGATCCAAAGTGCTTTGTTCTTCATGTCGCTTGCCTCCTTACTTCTCCGGCTTCCACTGGTCGACCGCGTCGACGGCCGCCTCCACCGCGGCCAGGAGACGCTCCATCAGCTCGTCGGGGTCCGCGGCCTCGGCCGCGGGGTCCCCGTCGCGGAGCCCGCGCAGAGCGTAGAAGACCTCCGGATCGAAGCCCACGCGGGAGGCGAGCGCCTTGGCCGCCTCCGCCTTCGGCGGCAGCGGCTCGTGCCCGAAGAGCCGGAGCGCGCCCAGAAAAAGGATGAGGAACGTCGAGGATGCCTTGACCAGCAGCGCGCGCAGCTCGCCGGGGTCCTCTCCCGCCAGCAGATAGCTCTCGCGGAGCTTGATAAGCTTCCCCTTGAGCTCGAACTCGAGTTGCTGGCGCAGGTTGGTCGGGTGGATCTCAAGTCCCACGAACGGGTCCCGCCCGTGGAGGACCTTGTGCCGGTCGCGCATGTCCAGGAACTCGATCGGGAAGACGTCCTCGGAGCGGCGGAAGCGCTCCAAGGTGAACATGAGCGGCGGGGGATTGCCGGCCTTGACCCAATCGCGCACCGTCCGCGACATCCTTTTGAGCTCGCCCAGGTCGAGGCGCTTGAGGATCACGAGGACGTTGAAATCGGAGTATTTCTCCACGTAGTCCCCGTCCGCTCCCGAGCCGTAGAGCAGCACGCACTCCAGGTTTTCCTTATAGATAGCTTTCAGCTCCTCTGTCAGCCGCTCAGGCGTGTATGCCATCGCTCCCTCCCGCCGATCCTGCGTTTTCCGCCTTCTGCCCCGCTAAGCGGTTTTTTCAAGAAAATCCTGATATCCATCGCAAGATGTTACCAGCTTCCCGAGGCCCCGCCTCCGCCGGAAAGCCCCCCTCCGAAACCCCCGAAGCCGCCCGAGCCCATGCCGAAACCGCCGCCGCCCCATCCCCCCCGACGGTAGCCGTAGCCCCCGCGCCCGGAGAAGAGCAGAAGCAGAAGCAGCCACGGGTGCCGGATTCCGACCACCACCAAGACGACAAGAAAGAGCACGGCCAGAAGCTTCTGTAGAGGCGAGGCCCGGCGCAGGGGGATCCTCCGGCTCGCCGGCCCCAAACCGCCGCCCTGGCCGAGGCGGAGAGTCACCCCGCGGTCCACCGCCACGATCCGCGCGACCTCCAGCGTCCCCAGCAGGATCCCGTCCGAGATCCGCCCGGCCTTGAACGCGGGGATCATCCGGGCGCGGATGATCTCCCCGCAGCGCCCGTCCGGCAGGATCCCCTCCAGGCCGTAGCCCGCCTCGATGCGCGCCTTCCGGTCGGCGATCGAGACCAGAACCAGGGCGCCGCGGTCGCCGCCCTTCTTCCCGATGCCCCAGCGCTCGTAGAGGCGGCTGGCGTAGTCCTCGACCGACCCTCCCCCGAGGTCCCGGACCGTGACCACGGCGATCTGCGCGTCGGCCCCGCGCTGCACCTGGCCGAGCGCCTCGGTGAGCACCCGATGGGCACGCGCGTCCAGCACCCCGGCGTAGTCGTTGACCCAGCCGCGGGGGGCCGGGTAGTCCTGGGAGGAAAGGGACAGCGGGATCGAAAGAAGCAGGAGCGCGAGTCCCGCGGGAAGCAGTCTCGTCATGGTATTCGGCCGCTTGCCTCAACCATTCCCTCGCATTCGGCCGCGAATGCTTCGGTCATCGCGACACGCATTATACATAAGCGGCTCTCCCGGCGCGAACCGCGCCGTGGCATGTCCTTTTGATTCGGAATCACGCAACTGATATACTGGCTCAGCGATTCCGTCTCACTAGCCGTTCGGTCGGGTGAGCCGGATGAGGGTCCCCGGGCGACCGACGTCAAGAAGCTCTGACCTGACGCGGCGCGCTTGAGAACAGACGCCCGCCTCACCGAGAGCGGGTTTTTGCCGTATTGCCCGATATGCCCCACGATTTCGAACCGATCCGCGCGCGCCTGCGCGCTCGAGAACCGCGCCGCTCCGCCGAAGCCGAGCCCCGTTCGGGCCAGGCCGCCGTTTCTCTGATCCTCACGCGGCGTGCCGGGAGCCTCGCGGCCTTCTTCATCAAACGCGCCGACCATCCGGCGGACCCCTGGTCGGGACAGGTCGGCCTGCCCGGAGGACGGCGGGACCCGGAGGACCGGGATCTTCTCGACACGGCCCGGAGGGAGACCTTCGAAGAGACGGGGATCGCGCTCGAGGCGCCGGCGCTCCTGGGCGAGCTCGACGACATCCGCCCCCGCGGGCCGGGACTGCCCCGCATCGTGGTGCGTCCGTTCGTGTTCGGGCTCGCCCGGATGCCGGCGGTCCGTCCGAGCCCGGAGGTCGAGCGCCCCTTCTGGGCCGGGCTGCGGGCTCTGCGGGAGTCGGACGGCAAGGCCGAGGTGCTCGTCCGAGAGCGGACGGCGCGCGTCGCGGCCTACCGGGCCGGGCGGCACGTGATCTGGGGCCTCACCTACCGCATCCTCAGGAAGTTCCTGCGGGAGTCGCCGGGACTCACGGCTTAGAGCGTCCCGAGGCGCCCTTAGCGGCGGACCTAATCCACGCCTTCACCTGGGACTCGAGCACCTCGAGGGTGACCGCCCCCTGGCCCAAGATCGCGTCGTGGAAGGCCCGGATGTCGAAGCGCTTGCCCAGCGCCCTGCGCCCGCGCTCGCGCAGCTCCTGGATCTTGAGCTCCCCGATCTTGTAGGCGAGCGCCTGCCCCGGCATGGCGATGTAGCGGTCGACCTCGTTGACCATATCCTGCGGGGACCGCGCGCAGTTGACGACGCAGTATTCTATGGCCTTCCGGCGGCTCCAGGCGTGGTAGTGGATACCCGTGTCCACGACGAGGCGCACCGCCCGCCACATCTCGAAGGTGAGCTGCCCGAACTTCCAATAAGGGTCGTCGAAGAGGCCCAGCTCCTCGCCGAGCGACTCGCTGTAGAGCCCCCAGCCCTCGATGAAGGCCGTGTACCCCCCGTAGCGGCGGAACTCCGGAAGGCCCTTGAGCTCCATCGAGTGCGCGATCTGCAGGTGGTGCCCCGGGACCGCCTCGTGGAGCGTCAACACCGCCATTTCGTACTTCGGACGCGTCTCGACCTGATAGAGATTGACGAAGAAGCTGCCCGCGCGCGAGCCGTCGGCGGCGGGCCGCCGGTAGAAGGCCGCCGGCATGTGCGGCTCGAGGTGCTTGGGCACCGGCTCGACGCCGTAGGGGATCCACGGCAGCCTCCGGAAAAGCCTCACGACGGCGGGATCGATGCGCTTGGCGAGCGCCCGGTAGGCCTGGAGCAGCTCCTCGCCCGTCTTATAAAAAAAGCGGGGGTCGGTGCGGAGGAACCGCATAAAACCCTTGAGCCCGCCCCTAAAACCCGTCCGCTTCATGACCTTCTTCATCTCGGCGCCGATGCGCCGCACCTCGCGCTTGCCGATGCGATGGACCTCGTCGGGAGTCAAGTCGGTCGTCGTGAACATGCGGACGAGGTGCGCGTAGGCCTGCCTGCCCCGGGGGAACTGCCACATGCCGACCTTGTCGTATCCGGCCGGCAGGTACTCAGCCCCGAAGAACTCCCGGAACCGGCGGAACGCGGGGACGACGGCGTCCCGGATGGCGCGCTTCCCGTCCGCGGCCAGACGCCCGCGCTCCTTGCTTCCGATCTCGCGGGGGATCTGTCCGAACGGCTTATAGAACGGGCTCTGCTCCGGATCCTCGGTGATCTGGGTCTCGATCTGGTCCGCGACGCGCTCGAGGACGACCTTCGGATGGATGACGCCGGCTTCGATGCCGGCGCGCATGAGCGCGATCATCTGGTCCATGAACCCCGGGAAGGCCCGCAGCCTCGCGATCCAGTCCCGGTAGTCCGCCGCGGTCTCGAGCGGGAACTCGTCCGCGAGCTGGCTGGCCGTCTGGATGCCGCCGAGCTGATTGAGCGTCAGCAGATGCAGGCGATGACGGTAGATCCCCAGGTCCATCCGGCACTCGCGGAGGAAGAGGCGGCAGTTGAGCCGGTCCGCGTCGGAAAGCGTCGCGGGATCGAGCCCGGAGAGGTGCTTGAGCACCCGCCGCTCGTGCTCCTCACGACGTGCGTACGCATCCAGGCTCAGGTCGTCCCACCGGTCGTTGTAGCGCCGGTCCCCCATCCGCGAAGCCAGGACCGGGTGCTCGCGGAGCGTGTGCTCCCACTCTCCGCGGAAAAAAGCCTTCAATGACTGATTCTTCTTCGCGGAGGTCTTTCGGACGGGACTCCGGCTCATGGCGCGCTCCTTGTGGGCGACGCCTCGCGGCCTTCTTCGGGCCGCCAGCACCGGCGCCGCAGGGCTTCGAGGATCCTCCGCGCGTACGCGCCCAAGGTCGGGTCGCGGGCGCCGAGAACGAGAACCACGTCGCCGGGGCGCGCCGCGCGCGCGATCTCGCCGGCCACGGCCTCGCGGTCGGGCGCGTAGCGGGCGTCCACACCCCGGGAACGCAGCGGCGCCGCGATGTCGTCGGAGGTGATGTCCCGGACCGCCGTCCCGCCCGCGTAGTAGATCTCGGAGAGCCAAAGCACGTCGGAAGGCCCCAGCGCCGCGGCGAAGGCCTCGATGAACTCCGCTTTCAGGAAGCGCGTCGGTCCGAAGCCGTGCGGCTGATAGACGGCCAATACGCGCCCCGCGCGCAGATGGGCGGCGGCGAGCGCGGCCTTGACCTTGTCCGGGTTATGGGCGTAATCGTCGATCACCTCGACGCCGTCGCTCGTCCCGACGGCCTCGAAGCGCCGCGCCACGCCCCGGTAGCGCGCCAGCGCGCCGGCCGCGGTCTCGAGCGCGACCCCGGCCTCGATGCAGGCCGCCGCCGCGGCAAGCGCGTTCTCCGCGTTGTGGCGGCCCGGGAGCGGGACCTCGAAGCGCACGCCGTCCACGCTGAAGGTCGAGCCCCTCGGCCCGGTCTTCAGGTCCCTGCCCCGCACCGATCCCCCGGAGAAGCCGAAGGACACGCTTCCCTCCCGCAGCTCGGCCAGGTTCGCGGCGTCCGCGTTCACCACGAAGCGCCGCGACCGGCTCCGGAGCTTCAGGAACATGTCCCGGATCTCGGAGACCTCCTTGTGGTCCTTGCCGAGGTTGAGCAGCAGGCCGATCCAGGGCTCGTACTTCGGGAGCATCCCGTCGCTCTCGTCGGCCTCTGCCACCAGAAGGTCCGAATCCCCGCGGAAGGCGTTGCCGATGAGGCCCTTGTCCACGAGCCGGTTGAGCGGCGCCCCGGTGATGAGGGACGGCCCGAGCCCGCCGACCTCCAGGATCTCGTAGGCCATGGCCGTGACCGTGGACTTGCCGCTCGTCCCGGCGACGGCGAGGGTCCGGTGGCCGGCCACATGCCGCGCGAGCGCGTCGGCCCGGAGGACGACGGGGATGCCGAGCTCCCGCGCGCGCGCGACGTCGCGGTTGCTGTCCTCGACCGCCGTCGAGGCGACGACTTCCCGGGTCCCGGAGTCGATCCCGCTGCCGTCCTGCGCGACGAGCCGGACGCCGAGGGCCTCCAAACGCTCCCTCAGGTCGGCGATCTGCCCGCGGTCGAGCAGGCGGTCCGAGCCGCTGGCCTCGCCGCCGCCCATGGCGTGGAACTGGGCCAGCGCGCTCATGCCGCAGCCGCCGATGCCCACGAAATGGACCTTGTCTTTGGTGTCCGCCATGCTCAAACAGGCGTCACTGATCTCAGCTGAGCCAGCTACTCCCCGCTAATCGCCGAGTTACTCAAACCCGGTGCCTGGCACCGGCTGTCGAGTTACTCAACGAACTTAACACCTGACGCCGGATCCGTCTTCAAACGGGGGTCGAGGCGAGAAAGTCGCGGATCGCGGCGGACTCGACGATGGTGACCATGCTGCATTCGGCGGCCAGGTTCATGGAGTACAGCTCCACGTGCGACATCAGCAGCACGTCCTTGCGGCCGTCGTAGCGGTCGAACGCCTCCCCCAGGAGGTCGGCCTTCGTCCCCGTCTTCACCTCGGGAGCCGAGACGATCAGCGCCCGGCCGAAACGGTCGGCCAAGGCGCCGACCACGCTCTGGCCCATGACATTGGAGACCTCGGCGATCGTCAGCGGCACGAGGTCCGGCAGGCGCCTGAGGCGGTCGGAGAACGGCTTCGTCACCACGTCCGTCACGGCCCGGGCGCTCCGCGCCGAGAACAGGATCAGCATCTCCATCGCGAGCTCCGTCTCGGTGCGCAGCCTCGCCCCCACGTGGGGCTCCTTGCTGCGGGTGAAGCGGGTGAGCAGGCGGACGGCCGGGAACTCGTTGGTGCTCGAGGACATGACGCCCCATTCCGTCCTCGACATCTTCCCGAGGCGGTCGGCGCTCATGACCACGCCTTCCTCGATGAGGCCGGTGATCTTCTCTCTTTCCCGGAGGGTCAGGCTCATGTCGTGGGACGTGATCGCATGCGGGCCGCGACCTTCTCGAGCAAGGCGGTCAGATCTTCCTCGTCGAACGGCTTGTGCAGCACGCCGAGGGCCCTCAAGGCGGTGGCCCTTCGCTCGATCTCCTTTTGGTTGTTGCCGGTGACGATCAGCACGTTGGCCGACGGGTCGATCCGGCGCATCTTCTCCAGGACCTCCAGGCCGTTCATGTCCGGGAGGGAGATGTCCAGCGTCACCAGGTCCGGCTTGTTGGCGCGGTAGGCATTGAGCGCGGCTTCCCCGCTGCCGGCCTCGGCGACGATCTGATGGCCGAGAGACTCCAGCATCTCCTGCATCATGATGCGGAGAACGGGGGAATCGTCGACGATCAGGACTCGGTAACCCATAAGAACCTCCCAGACCTCCGGCGGCCCGTGACGGGGCGGACTCCGTCTCCCGGAACCCTGGTCCCCGACGGGTCGCGCCAGCCATGCATTGTAACAAGATGGGTGGCCCGGTTCAAATGACGCGGTGCCGGCGGCCCCCCCTACGGGGGGCTGCCCTTCAAGCGCCTCATTGAGGCACGACACAGCGACTTCCCCCCTCCTACTTGCGCGTCCCTCCCCGCGGGGATGTCAGCAGTCCCCCCGCGGGGGACTGCTCCAGTAGGGGGGGCAGCCCTTCAAACTCCTCACTGATGCACGACACGGCATCTGCCCCCTCCTGCTTCCGCGGCCCTCCCCGCGGGGGAGGGCCGCGAACATGGGACGCGAGCATGTTGACGCCGGCCGGGATTGGGCCTATACTGGGACAAATGCCGAGCCTACGCCGTCCCGCCGCGGCCGGCCGTTTCTATCCGGGCGGAGCCCGGGAGCTCTCCGACCTGGTCGACGCCCTGCTGCGGGAATCGCCCTCCGAAACGCCGCAAGGCACGGCGCTGGGCGCCCTCGTCCCCCACGCGGGATACGCCTATTCCGGACGGGTGGCGGCCCGGGCCTACCGGGCCCTGAAGGGGCTCCAGGTCGAGACCGCGGTCGTGATCGGCAGCGCCCATTTCGGCCGCGCCCCGGGCCTGGAGGTCGACGACCACGAGGCCTACTCCACTCCTCTCGGGACGGTCCCGGTCGACCTGGAGCTGGCGGAGGCCCTCCGCAAGGCCCATCCCGGCGTCCGGCTCTCCCCGGAGGCCCATGAGCGCGAGCACTCGGTCGAGACCCAGATACCCTTTCTCCAGAGGCTGTTCCCCTCCGTCAAGGTGCTGCCCATCGTCACGAGCGTGTCGCGCTTCGAGGAGGCCGCCGAGCTGGGCCGGGCCCTCGCCCGGACTCTGAAAGGACGCCGGGCCGTCGTGCTGGCCGCCTCGGACCTCTCCCACTACCCGGCCGCCGAGGACGCCCGCCGCGTGGACCCCGCCTCCCTCGAGTCCTGCGCGAGCCTGCATCCCGACCTCTTCTGGAAAGCCGCGGAGCTCCTCATGGAGTTCGGCGTCCCCGAGCTGCGCTGCACCTGGTGCGGAAAAGGGGCGGTGGCCGTGACGCTGCACGCCCTGCTCGCCATGGGGACGGATCGCGCCCGGGTGCTGGCCTACGCCAACTCCGCGGACGCGGGCGGCGATCCGGGCCGCGCCGTCGGCTACGGCGCCGTCGTATTCCTCCGCGGCGGGACGGAGCGGCCCGCGTTCCGCGTCCCTCTGGAGCCGCAGGAAAGGCGCGAGCTGCTCGCCCTGGCGCGGCGCGCCTTGGCGATCTACCTGAAGACGGGCGCCCAACCGGAGCCCGTCCTGTTCGACAACCCCCGCTTCAACGTCCCCTCGGGCGTCTTCGTGACGTGGCGCGTCCGCGGGCAACAAGGCATGGAGCTGCGCGGGTGCGTGGGCACGCCCTACCCGGGCCGGACCCTCGGCAACGCGGTTTGCCGTTTCGCCGTCGAGAGCGCGCGCGCCGACACGCGCTTCGCCCCCGTCACGCCCGAGGAGCTGCCCCGGCTGGCGGGCGAGATCTCGGTGCTCTCCCCGATGAGGACCGCCCGCCTCGATGAGATCCGGCCGGGCCTCGGCGTCGTCATCGGCCTGGGTCTCTCGCGCGGGCTGTTCCTGCCTTCGGTGTGGAAGAAATTCAAGACTAAAGAAGCGTTCCTCTCCGCGCTGGCCGAGCACAAGGCCGGGCTCGCGAAAGACGCCTGGAAATCCCCGGAGGCCCAGTTTCAGGTATTCGAGACCGACTCCTTCGAGGAGGAGCAAGGTCCCCCTCCCGGAAGCCCGCCTCCCGATGCGTGAGCGCGTGAAATGCCCCTCCTGCGGCGAGCTCAACGACGGCGAGCGCGAATACTGCTGGGCCTGCTACGCGAAGCTGGGGGCCGAAGAGAAAAAGGCGGCGCCCGCGCCGGGTCCCCCGGCCGAACCTAAGAAAACCCTGAAAGAGCAAAGCGCGCCCGCCGGCTCCAAGCGGCTCATCGGCCGCGTCGTCTTGGCGATCGCGCTCGTCCTCATGGTCCTGCCCTTCCTGCGCCAGGAGGTCTATTTCTCCCCGATCGACCACGTGAACCTGGCCTTCCACGAAGGCGGCCACATCGTGTTCGGGTTCTTCCCCCGTTTCCTCATGGTGGCCGGCGGCACGCTCATGCAGCTCGCCATCCCGCTGGCCTGCGCCGTCCATTTCCTGAGGAGGAAGTCCGCCATCGGGGCTCAGCTCATGCTGTGGTGGACGGGGGAGAACCTCCTCAACATCAGCATCTACATCGACGACGCCCGCCGGCAGGAACTCCCCCTGGTCGCCGGCGGCGTGCACGATTGGACCTATCTTCTGGAGCGGACGGGCCTGCTCGTCCAGAACGAGGGCGTGGCCCGCATCGTGTTCCTGGCCGGCTCCGCCCTCATCCTGTATTCGGTCTTCCTGATCGTGAGAGACGGCTGGGAGAAGTAGCCCGTCCCGCCGGACCCGATCTCCCGGGTCGTCCCGCGCACCTACCGCGCGGGGGTGAGGGCCTCGATCGCCGTCATGTAGGTATCCAACTCCTCATCGCGGCGGCTCTGCGGGTAGCTGTAGTGGACCGTGATGCCGTATAGGTCCCCGACGACCGTGAAGTAGTCGCTATAAAGCGTTTCGCCACCCGTGATCCCCAATGAAGGGAACGCTTTGCAGATCTCCGCGGGATGCCCGTGGTGGTCGGCGCGGACCAGGTCGATCCCGTGCTTACGGCACACCGAACGGGAGCTTCTCCCGGAATTCCGGCCCTGCCCATAGTGCATCGAGATCCGAAACGGTCCCTTGCTCCAAACATCGACCGTTCCAGCGCTTAACCCGAAGGTCCGGAAGCCGGGCGGCGGCCTGAAGACCCAGCCTGAGCTCGACACGCTGTACTTTGTGATCGGAGGGCGCTTGCGCTCGGGACCGGGCTCGGCCTCCGGCCTTCTCCCGGCGACCGGCCGGTCACCCACGACCAGGTCCTCGACCCTCTTTTCGACCTTCTTGCCGTCATTCTTGCCGGCCCTCTTGCGGAAAACGCGGCCTTCGCGCGACTGGAGCGGGCGGACCCTATCCCCGCCCTCCCCCGTCGGCGCCAGCGGGCTATAGGCGTAGGCCCTGGATCCGAGGCTCGAGACGCGCCGCACGATCACCGGCCACGACGCCGCCCCCCAACCGAACTCGACCCGGATGAACTCCGGATCCCCGGGCCGCCAGGTCTCCAGATGGAAGGTCCTCGGGACCCGCGCCCGGTCGGACCAGAGGTTGTTCCATTCGCCGACGGCGGGCGCCTCGGCCGCCCGCGCCCGGGCGAACAGGTCCGGATAGCGGTCGCGCAGGGACGCGAGGCTGATGCCGACACCCGTCACGCGCTCGACGACCGGAGGACCGCCCGCGGGGCGGCCCTCGACCGCCGCGAGAGCGGCGGAGACGGCCAGGCCGGTCGCGTAGCCGTGGGCGATGACGCGCACGCGCG
>JBDREN010000156.1:0-24351 GCA_043819795.1 Elusimicrobiota bacterium | reverse complement strand
CGGATCCGGGAAAGATCCGCCGGATCCGCCTAAGCCCCGTCAATCAAAATCTACTTTCGATTTTCCTGTTCGCGCCATCTAAAATGTCACCGGGCGGGGGGGGAGTCAGCGCCGGTCACGCGGAGCGCCGACCGGTCGCTTGCTCCACTGAGTTATCAGGAATAGGTCGTCCGCCAACGGCGGACGACAGGTCTTAATGGTCCAGAGGTGTAAGCGCCTCAAGCGCAAAACGCTTGAGGCGCTGAATCCGGGCCTGGGACGGGACCCGTCGCCGCTAAACGGGCAGCAGATAGCGATAGACGAGGAAGAAATGGGTGGCCGTGCCCGCCAGGACGAACAGATGCCAAACATCATGCAAGCCGAACCGGCCCCGCGGCACGCCGTCTTTTTCAAGAAGGAAGATCAAGGCGCCCACCGAGTAGAACAAGCCGCCCGCGACCGCGAGGATGACGCCGGTCCAGCCCGTATGGCGCACGAGGGGATCGGCCAGGAGGACACCCATCCACCCCATGCCCAGGAATAGAGAGGTGATCAGCCACCTGGGGACGTTCGGCCACGTGTTCTTCAGCACGATCAGGAACAAGGCCAGCACCCAGAAGACCGCCAGCACGGTCCAGCCAAAGGAGTTCCGCAGAAGGATCAGGCAGAACGGCGTCGCGGTCCCGGCGATCATGATGGGGATCGCGCTGTAGTCGATCTGGCGGAGGACGAAATTGGCCCTTTCCGAGCCCTCGTACCCGTGATGGAGGGCGCTGGCGCCGAACACGCTGATGAGGCCGAACCCATAGATCAGAAAACCCGCGATATGCCACGGCGTGCCCGCCCTCAAAGACGGGACGATCAGGACCAGGATCCCCGCGACGGACAGCATGACGCCCAGAGCGGAGAGCCGCATGCTCCAGACCTCCCCGCGCTTGCCGGTCATCTGATGCTTCATCGCCTCGGTCCCGGGAAACAAAATCAGCCTCCGGCGACATGCGCCGGATGTGGCTGAGATTTTACCTTATCAAGAGCCCCCGGCGCTCAGCGGACCACCGCGAACTTGCCGGCCTTGCGGATGCTCCCCTCGCCTGACTTCTCCGCCACCATCGTGTAGAGATAGACCCCGCTCGGGATGTGCCCCTCCCAAGCGTACTCGTAGGCGTACTTGGGCCCGCTTCCGTCGTCGAGCACGGGCGGCGTGGATTCCATCGTCGCCTGGTGCACCTGCTGGCCCGCGATGTTGTAGATCCGCAGCGTCACCTTGTCCGCGATCCCCACCGCCACGTGGATCGTGGGCACCGCACCGCCCACCGCCGGGTTCGGGAACACGTAGAGGTCGCGCAGGGTGAAGGTCGGGTCCGCGCCGGCCGGCGCGGCCGCGACCTTGCCCTTGCCCTTCTCATCAACGGCCCCGGGCTCCTCGTCCGCCAGATCGTCCGGCAGGCTGTCGCCTATCTCCACAGTGTTCGACGTCCCGGTGAATTTCGCCGTCTTCCCGAAGAGGTGGCCGCCGACCCGCGAGTTGCCCGCGATCTCAAGGCGCCCGTGCGGGCCGTAGAACACCCCCAGCGCCAGCGCCCCGCCCGAGAAGTGGATCGGCTGAGACGTGCTCGTGAACACCACCAGGTCCGTCGCCTCGCCCGTCACGTTCAGCATCCCGCCGCCGCTTATCCGCACCTCGCCGCGCACCAGGATGTTCACCGTCCCGTTCGTCTCCAGCGAGCTCCCGCTGTTCACGTGCAGCCGGTCCACAACGTACGTCCCCGCGTCCAAGACCAGCGTCTGCCCGCCGTTGATCAGGATCCCGCCCTCCGACATGAACTCCTCCGGGATCGTCGACGTCGCGCTCACCGCCAAGGCCAGAGGCTCCAGAACGTCGATGTCGATCGGCTCGGCCAGCACCGGCGTCTCGCCCTCGGTGATCGCGCCCGTCACCTCCGCCTTCCCCTTCAGGACCACGCTCATCGCCGTCACGTCCCCGTCCACCCGGTTGGAGCCCCCGAGGTCCACAAGCCCGTTCGACTGCACAAGGCCCTTGATGTCCGACGTGCCCGTCCCGTCCACCTGGTAAACGCCCGTCAGGTGGAACTCGTAGTTCGCCACGGCCACCGCGAACGTCTCCCGACGCTCGTTCTCGACTTTATCCACCGCGCCGTAGTCGATGATGTGCGTGCCCGGCTCCAGCGGGAACGGCTCCGTATAGGTCTGAAGCTCCCCGCCGTCTATCCGGTACGTGATCCGGTCCACGCCCGAAGCGACGTCGGACGTCACCGGGTCCTCGGCCGACAGCGTGATCGGCGTCTCGGGCTCGATGAACGTCAGGCCGAACGCCAGGTACTTCGGATCGCCCACCTCCAGCGCCGGGATGGGCGGCGTATGGTCCACGCCGATCGTGATGAGCTTATGCGTCTCTTCGTTGCCGCGCTTGTCCACGCTGAAGTACTCGAGGATGTGCACGCCTTCCTCCGCCAGGCTGAACGCCTCCTCGTGCACCGTGTACGTCGAGTCCGAGCCCTCGAACGACAGGTCCCTGCGGAACGTCCACTGCACGCCGAAGGCGATCTCGTTGTCCACCGGGTCCTCCGCGCTCAGCGCGTTCATCGCGTCGGCGTCCAGGAACACCGTGGCCTGGGCGGGGATGCCGGAATCGGCGCTCACGTTCCCGCTGTGCGAGATCATCGTCGCCGGCGGGACCACGTCCACCGTCACCGAGTAGCCGCCGAACACCGAACCGCCGTCGTCGTCGGTCACCGTCGCCTTCAGCGGGTAGATCCCGTTGGCCGTGTACTGATGCTGCGCCCGCGCGATCCCGTCCGCCCCTGCCGTCAAGCCGGGAGGACCTGACGGCGACTCCGTTACCACAGCCGCGTCGGACGTGTCGTCGCCCCACTCGATCAGCACGCCGTGCGTGTCCAGCGTGCCCTGGTCGTGGAACATGATCGGCGGCGCCGTCACCGGCTCCTCCGGCCCGATCACCACGCTTTGCAGGCCGCTCTGTCCGAGCCGCCAGACATCCATGTTCCGGACGGGGATCCCGCCGCCCACGATCAGGCGCCCGTCCGCCGCCGCGATCTTATCGGTCCCCGCCTCCATCGTCGGAGCCACGTTGTTCACCGTAGCGGTCAGCGCATCGCACTGCTCGGCGTTATCGTCATCCTTTACGCAGACCGTCACCGTGTAGGTGTCGTTGTCGGCGTACACGTGGATGCCCGATATGGTGCCGTTCGCGCCAGCCGTGTCCCCTGGAGGGCCGAACGGCGACTCGCTCACAACGCCCGCTTCCGTCGGCGTGGTGTCGCCCCAGTTGATCGTCTCCGTATGCGTGTCCAGCGTGCCCTGGTCGTGGAACGTGGACGGGGCCAGGCTGATCACGCCGCCCTCGTCCACGGCCTGGTCCGCCCCGGCTTCGATCGTCGGGGCCGCGTTGTCCACCGTGACGTCGAGCGTCGCCTCGCCGGAATCGCCGTCGTCGTCGCTCACCGTCACCCTCACCGTGTATATTCCATCGTCGGCGTACACGTGCTCCGCCGTCAGGCTCCCGGAGCCGCCCTCATCGGTCAGGCTCGCCGCCGATGTCGTGTTATCGCCCCAATCGATCTCGGCCGCGTGCGTGTCCAGGATGCCCAGGTCCGTGAATGCGGCGGTGATCGTCAACGCGCTCCCCTCGCCCACAGGCTGGGGCTCGGCGGCCGCGGACGTCACGACCGGCGCGGCGTTCAGCACCGTCACCGTGAGCGAGTCCGAGGTCGTATGTCCAGCATGGTCGGTCGCCGTCAGCGTCACCTCATAAATCCCCTCATCGAGATACGTGTGCGTCGGCTTCGGCTCCTGGTCCGCGATCCCGCCGTCGCCGAACGTCCACCCGTACTGCGCAACCTCGTCGAGGTTGTCGGTCACCGTGCCCGAGAACTCCACCTCGACGCCCTCCTCTACGGTCACGTCGCCCCCGGCGTCCACAACGGGCGCGATCGTGTCCAGGTTCACGCGCACCGTCAAAGTCCGCTCGTTGTCCACGTTGTCCGCCGAACGCCCGGTGTACGGCGCATCGAAGGCGTCGTCCGTCACGTCCGTCGGCCCGTCCAGATGCGCCACGCCCGAACCCGTGCCGTCGTTCGCTTCCCATATGATCTGGAACGCAGCCGCGAACCACTTCTCGTTCTTGGGCGCCCGGACCACGGGCTCCGCGCTGAACGTATGGCCCATAACCGGCGCCAGGTTGTCCATGTGCAGGCTCAAGGCCTGGCCCGTCTCCATTTTACCCAGGACGTCCTCGGCCTCGGCCAGGAGCGTCAGCGGTCCGTCGACGTCGCCCAGCTGGAAGCTCTTCACGAAGCTCTCGCCGACCGCCGGGCTCGGGTTACGGTACTCGAACCTCACGTTCCCGCCCACCTTGATGGTCTGCGTCGCCACGCCGAGGCCCGCGTTGTCGCCGACCGTCACCAGGTCGTCGGTCGAAGAGGCGATCACGAAAGTCGCGCCCGTAAGGTAGACCAACTCGGGCTCGGGGTCGCCCGGAGCCGGCTCCGGCGGGTACCTCGGCTCGGCGATCGTCACCGTGGTCCGCGGAGGCTTGATGTCGTGGATCACCTCGAAATAAGGATCCGGCGTCACCTCGGTCCTCTGGTTGCCCACCCAGTCCGCGGCCGTCACAGAAAGCTTCCAGAGCCCCGCCTGCAGGCTTAGGGGCTCGATCGGCGCCTGCCCGCTCGTCACGTCCACCGGACCTTGCTCCTTGCCGGGCGCGCCGCTCCGCGCCTCCTCCAGCATCAGCTGCGCGCGCACGACCTGAGGCGACGGGTCCAGGTTGTCCGCCACGCTGAAGCCGATCGGGATCGTATTCTGCGTGGCGATGAACTGTTGGCCCGCCAGCGGCGCGGTGAGCGTGATCGTTGGCGGCGTGGTGTCCACCGTGAACTTGACCGGCGCCGAGGCCCCCTGGTTGGTCGCTAGGTCGCTCACCGAGGCCGAGAGGGCATACTCCCCGTCGGGCAGACCCAGGAACTGGGCCGAGGCCGCCGCTCCGCCGGCCGTAAACTCGCCCGTCACGTCCTGGCCGTTGCGCGTCACCGCCAGGGTGGCCGTATCCATCCCGCTCGCCACCACCCCGAGCGGATGGTCCTCGTAGCGGACGCGGACCTCCTCGTCCGTGAGCGCCCGGCTGTAGACCTCCACCTCGTCCACCATCCCGTCCTCGATCCCGTGCGTGCCGATGTTCTCGCCCACGCCCAGGAGGACGGTCGTCAGCGGCGGGAGCTGGGCGGGCACGCCCTGCTCGCTCTCGTGGATCAGCTCGCCGTTCAGGTAGATCTTCGCCGTCTGGCCTCCACGGATCGTCATGGCGGCGTGATGCCACTCGCCCAAGGCAAGCGCCGGGCCGACGGGGATATCGATGTGCGTGCCGGCGTTGTAGAAGAGCCGGTGGTCCGGGCTCACCAGGATCCGGTATTGGCAGCAGCCCTCCGAGCTCACCAGCCCGCTGTAGCCCGAGTGCGTGTCGAGCTTGATCCAGCCCATCATGGTGATCTCATTGGCCTGGGCGACGGGATACTCCCCGACCGCCCGCACACCGCCGCTGTTCCGGAGCCGGAAACCCTGGCCCGCTCTGCCAGCGTCGAAGGACACGCTCCCCCCCGGAGTCCCGTCGTTCGCGCCCGCGGAGTCCCGATAGTCCCCTTCGCCGGACCACCGGCTGATAAGGTTGGCCAGGTCCCCGCCCGGGTCGAAGTAGTCCACCCGGGCCGCCACGTCGGGCGAGGCGGTCTTCATCCCGTCCGGCGGAGCGCCCACCGAGACGATCGGAGGCGTCCGGTCGACGATCGCCGGGTCCGAAGCCGCCCGGGGACTCGCGCCCCCGGCGTCGTCTACGGCCTCCACCTGGTACTCGTACGTCCCTTCGAGCAGGTTGCCGTTGACATACTTGGTCATAAGCGTAGGCGCCGTTACGAGCAGGAAGTTCCCGCCGTTGTGGCTCATGTAGACCCGGTAGTAGATAGTATTGCTGTCGATGTCGGTCGAGCTGAGCCAGGACACCTCATGGCTCGCCTCGTTGGTCACGGCCTTGACCACGGTCGGCTTGCCGGGCTGGGTCGGCGGGTCGTTGACCGGGACGACCACGATCCCCACCGTGGCTCCGGCCGAGTCCGCGGCGCCGTCGTTGGCCGTGTAGACGAACTCCGTGAACGGGTCGGAGCCGGGAGCGAAGGACCCGCCGTTGGCGTCCTGAGGCGGGGCGTAGATCACGCGCCCGCCGCTGTCGGTGACCTGCGTCCCGGCGGCCGTGATCTCGGCGCCGCGCTCGCCGTGGGCCGTGCTCTGATACAGCTTGCCCCCTCCGGGCAGCGACGCGATCGAGAAGCTCAGCCCGGAGCCCTCGACGTCCGAGCCGGTCAGGGTGATGCGGGCGTCGGTATCCTCATCGGTGGCCACCCGCAGGTCGTCGGCCACCGGCGCGTCGTTGACCGGGTCGACCGTGAGCGCGATGGTCGCCTGATTCCAGTTCGCCGCGGCCAACGGGCCGACCCCGTTCAGACCGTCCTGATAAACCTGCTGGATCTCCGCGGCGGAGAGCGCCCGGGCGTAGACGGCCACCTCGTCGATCAGCCCGGTCCAGTTCATGGTGGTGCTCGGCCGAGACCCGATGTAGGTCTGCCGCGGGGAGGCGCTGAAGCTCCGAGTGATCGTTCTCAGGTGCTGGCCGTCCACGTAGAGCTTTTGGCCCGAGTCCCCGGCGTCGTAGACGCCCGCGATGTGGTGCCACTCGCCGTCCGAGAGGCTCGGCCCCGCCTGGGTGGCCCCGCCGCTGCCGAACTCGATGGCTCCCTGGCGCCCCTTGAGCAGCACCTGCCAGGTCTGAGAGTTCCAGGGTCCCTGGGCGATGATCTCCTGGGAATAGGCGGTGCCGGTGGTCCTGAACCACGCCGAGATGGTCGACGAGGGCCCGTCGCCGATCATGCCCACGTCGATATAGGAATTGCCGTCGAAGCTCATCGCCCCGCCCACCCGGCCGGAAGGCGTGGACACCGCTCCGTTCATCGTCCCGTCGTTGGCGCCGGCCAGGTCGCGCGCCGTCCCGTCGTCAAAGGACCAATAGTGGACCATCCCCTCGGGGGGAACGCCAGCCCTGTCCATGGCCTCGAAGCCGAAGGAGTCCTGGCCGTTGTAGTCAGGATCGGGAGTATAGGTCAGATCGGGAGCGGTCCCGCTCAGGGTGCCGTGGCCGGGCTCCGAGACCACCGCGAACTCGATGGGGTCGCCGTCCACGTCCGAAGCGCTCAGCGTGATCGCGACGGGCGTGTCCTCGTCCGTGGTCACCTGCTGGTCGTCCGGCACCGGCAGGTCATTGACCGGGGCGATGGACACGCTCACCGTGGCCGGTTCGGACCCGAGACTGCCGTCGGAGGCCGTGAACGTGAACGAGTCGCTCCCGTTGTAGTCGGGCGCCGGGGTGTAGGTCAGCTCCGGCATGTCCCCGCTCAGCGTCCCGTGGATCGGAGGCTGGCCGAGGGCGTAGTCGATGGAATCCCCCTCGGGATCCTCCGCGGAGAGGACGATGGAAACGGGAACGTCCTCGTCGGTCTGGACCGTCTGGCTCCGCGCGACCGGCGCGTCGTTGACCGGCAAGATGGTCAAGTCGATGGTCGCCACGCTCGTGTTCCCGTCCAAAGGCAGGCCGATGCCCTGCGATCCGTCCTGATACGCCTGCTGGATCTCCGGGGCGGAGAGCGCCCGGGAGTAGACTGCCACCTCGTCGATCAGCCCGGTCCAGTTCATGGTGGTGCCCGGCCGAGACCCGATGTAGGTCTGCTTCGGGCCGGCGGTGAAGCTCCGGTTGATCGCATTCAGGTACTGGCCGTCCACGTAGAGCTTCTGGGCCGAGCTCGAATCGTCGTAGACGCCCGCGATGTGGTGCCACTGGCCGTCCGAGAGGATCGGCCCCGCCTGGGTGGCCCCGCCGCTGCCGAACTCGATGGCTCCCCGGCGCCCCTTGAGCAGCACCTGCCAAGTCTGAGAGTTCCAGGGTCCCTGGGCGATGATCTCCTGGGAATAGGCGGTGCCGGTGGTCTTGAACCACGCCGAGATGGTCAACGAGGGACCGTCGCCGATCATGCCCACGTCGATATGGGAATTGCCGTCGAAGCTCATCGCCCCGCCCACCCGGCCCACGGGGACGGGCGCCGCCCCGTTGATCGTCCCGTGCTTGGAGCCCGCCAGATCGCGCGCCGTCCCGTCGTCGAAAGGCCAATAGTGGACCAGGCCCTCGGGCAGAACGCCGGGCCTGTCCGCCGCCATGAAGCCGAAGGAGTCCTGGCCGTTGTAGTTCAGATCCGGGGTATAGGTCAGCTCGGGAGCGGTCCCGCTGAGCGTCCCATGCGCGGGGCCCGGTGAGACGAAGTACGAGATGGCGTCCTGCTCCGCGTCCGACGCGGAGAGCGTGACCGCCACCGGGATGTCCTCGTCCGTCGTCAGTTGCCGGCCGTACGCCACCGGCGGGTCGTTGACCGGATTGACGACGATCCCCGCCGTGGCCCCGGCCGAGTCCGCGCCCCCGTCGTTGGCCGTGTACGCGAACTCCGTGAACGGCTCCGAGCCGGGCTCGAACGAGCCGCCGTTGGCGTCCTGAGGCGGGGCGTAGATCACGCGCCCGCCGCTGTCGGTGACCGGCCCGGCGGCCGTGATCTCGGCGCCGCGCTGGCCTTGGGCTGTGCTCTGGAACAGCTTGCCCTCTCCGGGCAAAGACGCGATTGAAAAGCTGAGCCCGGCGCCCTCCACGTCCGAGCCGGTCAAAGCGATGAGGGCGTCGGTGTCCTCGTCGGTCGTGACCTGGAGGTCGTCTGCGACCGGCGGGTCATTGACCGGTTCGATCGTGAGCGTCACGGTCGCCGGGTTCGGGCTAGGGTACGGGCCGACGCCGTTCGATCCGTTCTGGTAGGCCCCCTGGACCTCTTCCGCGGACATCGCCCGGGCATAGATGACCACCTCGTCGATCAGACCGTTGAAGTATTTGGTCGCGCCCGGCCTGGAGCCGATATACGTCCCTCTCGGGCCGCTCGCGTAGCCCCGGACTTCCGTAGCGATTTGCTGGCCGTCCACGTAGAGCGTCTGGCGCGAGCTCGGATCGTCGTAGACGCCCACCACCTGGTGCCACTGGCCGTCCGTGAGGTCCGGACCCCCGTAAAGGCCGCTCCCGCCGACGCCGAACGCGGTCGCGCCGGAGCCCCAGGGGACCAGATTGATCTGCCAGGTGGCGGAGCCCCACGAGCCCTGGGCGATGATCTGCTGGTCCTGACCGGTGCCGTCGCTCTTGATCCACGCCGAGATCGTCAGAGAAGGCCCGTCCCCGATCGTGCCCACGTCGATGTGCGAGCCGCCGTCGAAGCTCATCGCGCCGCCGACCCGGCCCGAAGCGGAGGGCGCCGCCCCATAGAGCGTCCCGTGGTTGGACCCGGCCAGGTCGCGCGCCGTACCGTCGTCGAAATTCCAATAGTGGACCATGCCGTGGGGAGGCCGCCCGTCGTCGGCCTGGAACTCGAAGGAGTCCGGGCCGTTGTAGTCCAGGTCGGGGGTGTAGGTCAGGTCCGGCGCGGTCCCGCTCAGGGTCCCGTGCCCCGGCTCCGTGACCGTGAACTCGAGGGGATCGCCGTCCGCGTCCGAGGCGCCCAGCGTGAAGGCGACCGGCGTATCCTCGTCCGTCGTCACCTGCTGGCCCTCGGCCACCGGCAGGTCGTTGACCGAGGCGACGGACACGCTCACCGTGGCCGGTTCGGATCCCAGGCTGTCGTCGGAAGCCGTGAACGTGAACGAATCGCTCCCGTTGTAGTCGGGCGCCGGGGTGTAGGTCAGCTCCGGCAAGTCCCCGCTCAGCGTCCCGTGGCTCGGAGGGTCGCCTAGCGCGTAGTCGAAGGGGTCTCCGTCCGGATCCTCGGCCGCGAGGACGATCGCGACGGAGACGTCTTCGTCGGTCTGGACCGCCTGGCTCTGCGCGACCGGCGCGTCGTTGACCGGCAGTATGGTCACCTCGATGCTCGCCACGCTCGTGCTCAGGTCGTAGAGCAGGCCGATGTTCTGCGATCCGTCCTGATACGCCTGCTGGATATCCTCCGGCGAGAGCGCCCGGGCGTAGACGGCCACCTCGTCGATCAGCCCGTTGAAGTTCTTGGAGTAGCCCGGCCTGGAGCCGATGTAGGTCTGCCGCGGGCTGGCCGTGTAGCCCCGCACGGTCGTGATCACGTGCTGGCCGTCCACGTAGAGCGTCTGGCTCGAGTCCGAATCGTCGTAGACGCCCACCACTTGGTGCCATTGGCCGTCCGTGAGGTCCGGCCCCCCGTAGGTGCCGGGCCCGCCGACACCGAACGCCGTCCCGGCGGAGCCCCATGGGACCAGCCAGGTCTGCCAGGTGCCGGAGCCCCACGAGCCCTGGGCCATGATCTCCTGATCCTGTCCGGTGCCGTCGCTCTTGATCCATGCCGAGATCGTCAACGAGGGCCCGTCGCCGATCGTGCCCACGTCGATGTGGGAGCTGCCGTCGAAGCTCATCGCGCCGCCCACCCGGCCGGAAGCGGCGGGGGCCGCGCCGTGGAGCGTCCCGTGGTTGGAGCCCGCCAAGTCGCGCGCCGTCCCGTCGTCGAAGTTCCAATAGTGCGCCAGCCCCTCGGGGAGGGCCGCGGGCGTATCCGCCGCCTTGAAGCCGAAGGAGTCCTGCCCGTTGTAGTTGAGATCGGGGGTATAGGTCAGGTCGGGAGCTGTCCCGCTCAAGGTCCCATGCGCGGGGCCGGGGACGATGAAGTACGAGATGACGTCCTGCTCCGGATCCGACGCGGAGAGCGTGATCGCCGCCGGCGCGTCCTCATCCGTCGTCAGCTGCTGGCCGTACGCCACCGGCGGGTCGTTGACCGGGGTGACCGTGATCTGCCACGTGCCCGCCGTGCTCTCCGCCGACCCATCCCTCGCGGTGAAGGTGAAGAAGTCCGAGCCGCCAAAGTCGGCCTCGGGCATATAGCTGAGCGGCGGATCGAGCGGAGGCGCGAACCCGGCGCCCGGATTGTCGTACCGCGCCGCCACCTCCTCCGGACTGAGCGCGCGGTCGTACACCCCGAGCTCGTCGACCACGCCCCTGTAGGCCGTCCAGGGGATCTTCCCGATGATCATGGGGCCCGTGTGGGCGGGGATGGAGCTGAACGCCGTGGCGGTCTCGCCGGCCGGCTCGCCGTCGATATAGAATTTCACCGAGCCGCCGTCCCAGGTGAACGCCACATGGCTGAACACATTCACCGGAACGGGACGATCCGAATAGTACAGGTACCGCTTTCCGGCCATGTCCACCAGCTCGACGCGGAGCAGCCCCGAGCTGCACTTGAGGTCGAGGTTCCAGCCGTCCCATCTGCCGTCGGTCGAGAACTTGTAAATGATCCTATACGTGTCCCCGCAAGAATAGGTGTCCGGCCTGACCCACGTCTCCACGCTGACGGCCTCCGTCATGCCCAGGCTCTCGCTGTGGGGCACGGTGATCTGATCGTCGCCGCTGAACTGAAGGGCCCCGCCCGCCACGCCGCCCGCCCAGACGGGCGAGCCGGAGATGGAGCCGTCGTTGCCGTTGCCGCTGCCGTCCGCGGCGGTCATCCCGGAGCCCTCGTCGAAGGAGTAGAGCGCGACCAGCCCCGCCGGCATCGCGGAGCCCGCGCAGTCAACGGCCGCGCCGCCGGCGTCCTTGAGGGTCCCGTGGGCCGGGCAGCTCCCCATATAGAAGCTCAGCGCGTCGCCGTCCACATCGTCGGCCTCCAAGGCGATGGGTCCCGACTCCGTGTCCTCGTCGGTCGCGATGGAGCCGTCCCGGGCCGCCGGCGCGTCGTTGACCGGCGTGACCGAGATCGACACTGTAGCCTCGTTGGAGTCCGCCTCGCCGTCGTTCGCCTTGAAGGTGAAGGAGTCGCTTCCGTTGTAGTCGGCGTCGGGCGTGTAGGTTAGGTCCGGAGCCGTCCCGCTGAGGGTCCCGTGCTCCGGCTGCGTCAGGACCGTGTAGTCCAGGCTCGGCGACTCCACGTCCGAGGCGGAGAGCGTGATCGCCGCCGGAGCGTCCTCGTCGGTCGTGACCGAAGCGTCCGCGGCGACCGGCGGGTCGTTGACCGCGTTGACCGTGATCGCGACGGTCGCCTCGTTGCTGTCCGCCTTGCCGTCGTTCCCCACGAAAGAGAAGGAATCCGGACCGTTGTAGTCCGCCCCGGGCGTGTACGTCAACGGCGGGGTGACCGTGGTCGCGAAGCCGGCGCCCGGAGCGTTGAACCGCGCAGCCACCTCCTCGGGGCCGAGGGCCCTATCGTAGACCGCGAGCTCATCTATCACGCCCCTGTACGCCGTCCACGGGATCTTGCCGATGATCATGGGACCCGTATGGGCGGGGATGGGGCCGAACGTCGTGGGCGTCTCGCCGGCGGGCTCGCCGTCGATATAGAACTTGACCGCGTCGCCGTCCCAGGTGAACGCCACATGGCTGAATACATTCTCCGGGACGGGACGATCGGAATAGTACAGATATCGCTTTCCGACCGTGTCCACCAGCTCCACGCGGAGCAGCCCCGTGCCGCACTTGATGTCGAGGTTCCAGCCGTCCCACCTGCCATCGGTAGAGAACTTGTAGACGACCCTGAGGGTGTCGTAGCAGGAGGAGTAGCCGGTCGGCCTGACCCACGTCTCCACGCTGAGGGCCTCCGTCATGCCCAGGCTGGCGCTGTGGGGCACGGTGATCTGGTCGTCGCCGCTGAACTCCAGAGCGCCTCCGGCCATGCCGCTTGTCCAGCCGGGAGAACCCGAGACGGCGCCGTCGTTGCCGTTGCCGCTCCCGTCCGCGGACGTCGCCCCGGAGCCCTCGTCGAACGAGTAGAGGGCGACCATCCCGGAACCGACGCACCCGACAGCCGCGCCGGCGGAATCCCTCAGCGTGCCGTGCGCCGGGCAGCCCTTCAGCTCGAAGCTGATCGGATCGCCGTCCGCGTCTTCGGCGTCCAGGGCGATAGGACCCGATTCCGTGTCCTCTTCCGTCGTCACCGATCCGTCCGCGGCGACCGGCGCGTCCTCGATCGCATTGATGGTGAGCGTCACCGTGGCCGGCTCGGAGTCGTCCTGGCCGTCGTTGGCCTTGTAGGTGAAGCTGTCCTCCCCGTTGTAGTCCCGAGCCGGCGTGTACGTGAACGTGCCGTCCGCGTTGAGCTCCAGCGTGCCGTGCGAAACGTCAACCGCCAGCGACGCCGTGAGGGAGTCTCCTTCGGCGTCCGTGTCGTCGGCCAGAAGGCCGGCGCTCGGTTCCGAGACCGTCAGGGCCGCGTCCTCGTCCGTCTCGTAGGCGTCGTCGGCCGCCATGGGTAGGTCGTTGACCGGAGTGATCGATATCGAGACCGTGGCCTCGTTCGAATCCGTCGTCCCGTCGTTCGCCTTGAACGTGAAGCTGTCCGAGCCGTTCTCGTTGTCGCCCGGGGTGTAGGTGAGGTCCGGAGGCGTTCCCGTCAGCGTCCCCTTGGTGGGCTGAGTCAAGAGGGTGTAGCCCAGAGCCGCGGAATCCTCGTCTGAAGCCGTGAGCGTGATCGAGGCCGGCGTATCCTCGTTCGTCACGACGCTCCGGTCGTCGGCGACCGGCGGGTCGTTGACCGGGTTGATCGTGAGGGTGAAGGACCGCGGCTCGGACACCGCGCCTCCGTCGTCCCGGGCCTCGACGGTCACGGTCACCGACCCGGAGAGCTCCCTTCGCGGATGGACGTGGAAGGTGTTGCCGTGGGCCTGGCCGTCCCCTCGCAGGGCGAACTCCCCGCTATCGGGATCTTCGCCGATAGTCACGGCCGGGATGTCCGCCTCCCCGCCGGTCGAGCCGTCGGAGAGCCCCAGAGCGTCGATGACATCCTGCATATTGACGATCCTGAACTCCAGACCGTCCGCCGACGAATCCGCGTCGGAGGCGAAGTCCAGCAGGTCGTTGAGCCCGGGGTGGATGGCCGTGTCCTCGTCGAGCGTCAGGTCCGGCAGCTCGGCCAGGACCGGCGGATCGTTGATCGCTTCGACCGTGAGCGCGACGGTGGCGGGCTCCGAGTCCAGCTCCCCGTCGTTGGCCTTGAAGGTGAAGCTGTCCGAGCCGCTGTAATCGCCCCCCGGCGTGTAGGTCACCTGGTCGCCGTCGATCTCGGAGAGGGCGCCGTGGGAAGGCCCGGAGGCGATCTCGAAGGTCAACGGATCGCTGTCCGGATCGGTCGCCCCGAACGTTATCGCGACCGGCGTGTCCTCGTTCGTCACGACGTCCTGGTCGTCGGCCACCGGCGGGTTGTTGACGGGGTTGACCGTCAGCGTGACCGTGGCCGGATCCGAGTCCGCCGCTCCGTCGTTCGCCTTGTAGGTGAACGAGTCCGTCCCGCTGTAGTCCTGCGCCGGGGTGTACGCGAAGCTCCCGTCGGCGTTCAGGGTCAGCGAGCCGTGCGAGACGTCATCCACCAGCGCCGCCGTGAGGGAGTCGCCGTCCGCGTCCGTATCGTTGGCGAGCACGGTGCCAAGGGGCGCATCAACCTTTCGGATGCGCTGGTGGCTGTAGTCAGCGATGTAGAGGTCCCCGGCGGCGTCGAAGGCTATCCCGTGCGGATTGCTCAGCGAGGCGCTCCCCGCGGGGCCCCCGTCTCCCGAGAAGGCGGTCGTGCCGTCCCCCACCACGGTCGATATGGTCCCGTCCGGAGCCAGCACGCGGATGCGATTGTTCGCCATGTCCGCGATGAATACGTTGCCGGCGCCGTCCACCGCCACATGGCTGGGGATGTTCAGGCTCGCGTCCGTGGCCGGGCCCCCGTCACCGGAGAAGCCGGTCGTGCCGTCTCCGGCGACGGTCATGATCGTGCCGCCGGGATCGACCCTGCGGATCCGCCGGTTGGTGGCGTCCGCGATGTACAGGTTTCCCGCCGCGTCGAAGGCGACGCCCAGGGGCTGGTTCAACCTCGCCGCCGTGGCCGGGCCGCCGTCGCCGCCGAAGCCGCCGGCGCCGATGCCGTCGGGCCCGCTCCCGGCGAAGGTGTCGATGATGCCCGCCGGCGTGACCCTGCGGACGCGGTGGTTGTTCAGGTCCCCGATGTAGAGGTTCCCGGCCGCGTCGAAAGCCAGGCCGGAGGGACCGTTGAACGACGCGCTCGCGGCCGGTTCGCCGTCGCCGGAGAACCCGGTCGCCCCGTTGCCCGCGACGGTGGTGATAAATCCCGTCTGCGCGACGACCTTGCGGATGCGCTTGTTGCCGACCTCCGCGATGTAGAGGTCGCCGGCGGCATCCAGCGCCAGGGCCACGGGGCTGGCCAGCCGCGCGCTCGTCGCCGGCCCTCCGTCGCCCGAGTAGCCGGCGGAACCGGTTCCCGCGTAGGTCGTGATCGTCCCCCCGGCGTCCACCTTGCGGACGCGGTGGTTGTTGGCGTCCGCGATATACACGTTGCCGTCCGCGTCGATCGCGACGTCGTTGGGGAAGCGGAGCGCCGCGCCGGTCGCCGGCCCCCCGTCGCCGGAGTAGCCCTGGCTGCCGTTGCCCGCCACGCTCTGGATCGTGGAGTCGGGACCGACGGACCCGACGGGCGCGAGGGTCGTGTCCTCGTCGGTCGCGTAACTGTCGGCGACGGCGACCGGCGCGGTGTTGCCCTCGTTGACGGTGACGGGCATGGCCAGGACGTTCGAGTCGAGCTCCCCGTCGTTGACCTTGAAGGAGAAGGAGTCCTGTCCCGAGAAGCCCGAATTCGGGGTGTAGGTGACCTGCGCGGAGGCGGGGGTCAGCTGGGTCACGCCGCTCAGCGAGCCGCCGGCGGGATACGACATGATCTGGAACGTGAGCGCGTCCCCGTCGGGATCGAAGCCCCTGAGGGTGATCGTGACCGGCACGCCTTTATCGGTGGCCGCGTCCGCCTGCTGGAAGTATTTGACCGTGGCGTAGTCATCCTGCGTCCCGGTCCCGGCGCTCTGCCCCGTGACGTAGACATTGCCCGGACCGTCCACGAAGACGGCGCGGCCCCAGTCATAGCCGCTCGCGGCTCCGTTGTACCTCGCCACCCAGGCCTCGTTTCCGCCCGGGTCGTACTTCACCGTTACACAGTCGTCCGCCGTCCCCCCGCCCCAGCTGTGGCCCGTCACGTACACGCTCCCCGAATCATCCACGGCGATAGCGGCGGCGTAATCGGAGAAGTCCGCGGGGCCGTTGTAGCGCGCCATCCAGAGCTCGTTGCCGTCCGGATCATACTTCAGCGTGGTATAGTCGTAGTTCGCTCCGGTCGAGTAGCTGTCCCCCGTCACGTAGACGTTCCCTAAGCCGTCCACGGCGATGCCGGTCGCCTCATCGATGGAGTTTCCGGGGATGCTGCCGGGGCCGTTGTACCGCGCCGCCCACAGCTGGTTTCCGCCGGCGTCGTATTTGACGGTGGCATAATCCCGGTTCGACCCGTTTCCGGGGCTAACCCCCGTCACGCAGACGTTCCCCGAGCCGTCCACCGCGATCCCCTTGGCGTAATCGTCGGCCCCGGCGGGACCATCGTAGCGCGCCACCCACAGCTGGTTGCCGTTCGCGTCGTACTTGATCGTGGCGTAGTCGTCGCCGGCGTCGGTCCCGCGGCTGCGACCCGTCACGTAGACGTTCCCCGAGTCGTCTATCGCCAGGGCCTGGGCCTGATCCGAGCCGCTGGGCGTGCCTTCGTAACGCGCCACCCACAGCTGGTTGCCGTTCGTGTCGTACTTCACCGTAGCGTAGTCGTCGAGATTGTCGCTCTCCCGGCTGCTGCCGGTCACGTAGACGCTCTCGGCGGCGTCGAGCGCCATGGCGGCGGCTTCGTCGTCCCTGTTGCCCGGGCCGTTGTACCGGGCCACCCAGAGCTCGTTGCCGCCGGCGTCGTACTTGATCGTCACGTAGTCCTGGCCGCTCCCGGCCCCGCCGCTCTTGCCCGTCACATACACGCTTCCCGAAGCGCCCACCTCTATCGCCAGTCCGAAATCGGCGTAGAACGCTGTGCCGTCGTACCTTGCTGCCCATAGCTGGTTCCCGCCGGCGTCGTATTTGATGGTGGCGTAATCCCAGTTCCCGGTAGGTCCGGGGCTGCCGCCCGTCACATATACATTCCCGGAGGCGTCCGCGGTCACGGCGTAGCCGTAGTCCGGGCCGTCCAGGGGGCCGTTGTACCTTTGCGCCCACTCCTCCAGCACGGGAGCGAGGACCGGCGCCCTGTTGGGGATGCCGAAGACCAGAAAGCTCTCTCCCTGATACAAGAACTCTTCGGTGGCGGAACCCTCGACGGCGGCTTTCCCGTCGTCGGCGGTGATCTTGAGGGAGTAGTTCCCCCCGGACACCAGGCCGGCCGCGGCGAGATCCAACGAGCCCTGCAGGGTCCCGGAGTAGCTCAGCGTGGCGAGCGTCTGGACGCCGCTCTGCGGGTCCAGCAGCTTGATGGCGCCTTCGTTTTCGCCGGGGTTGTTCCAGCCGAGCACGACGTACGCGAACTTGGCCCCCGAGCTCTTGGACCTGATGCAGATGTCTCTTCCGCCGATCTCCGATGCGTCCATCCCGCAGGTGTCCTTGGGCGCGAAGTAGTCCATGAACTGGGTGGCGCTGTCGCAGGGCTCGCAGGCGAACTCGAAGTGCTGGGACGTCATGGTCCCGCCCTTGGAGGCGATGCAGCTGTCGCCATCCCAAAAGCTGTGAGAAGAGCAGCTGTTGTCCACCAAGGGCCCGGCGGCGTAATTGTAGGGATCCCAGTGCTGCCTGACGACATAGTTGCCGTCCTCCAGGACCAAGTGGGGATTCGCAGCGTCCAGGACGACCGCTTCAACGGGACCGGGCACCAGCTTGATCGGCTTTCCGTTATCTCCCCATGACAGGATGATGTAGTCGAATGTGTCGCCGGTCTCCTTGGACCGGAGGCACATGTCGCGTCCGCTCATCTCCCAGCTATAAACGTTGCAGGTGTCTCGCGGCGCGAAATAGTCCATGAACGCGGTGGCCGTGTCGCACGGCTCGCACGCGAACTCGAGGTGCAGGGAGGTCATGGTCCCGCCCTTGGACGTGATGCAGCTGTCGCCTCCATAGAAGCTGTGAGGAGAGCAGCTGTTGTCCACCAACGGGCCCCCGAAGTCTCCGAAGGCGTCCCAGTGCTGCCGCGTGATGTAGTTCCCGTTCTCCACCTCCAGGTGCGGGCTCTCCTGATCCATAGTCGCCGGGGTCACAGCGCCCCCGGTAAAGACGGAGACCTCTCCGCTCAGCGGATCGCCGTTGGGGTCGCTGATCTCAGCGTCCACCTCGAGGTACGCGCCCCCATCCTGCGTGATCGAGTTGATGACGACCACCGGCCGGCACACCTCGACGTTCTGCGCGGGGTTCTGGACGGTGGGGCAGTTGTCGTAGAGGTCCTCATACTCGTCGCCGTCCGGATCCTGCGCCGCGTTGCAGGCGTCCCCGATGCCGCTGCCGTCCGTGTCCGCCTGGGAGGGATTGGCCGCGTCGGGGCAGTTGTCCGCGCAGCCCGTGTTCTGGCCGCCCTTACAGGCCGCCGTCCAACCGGACTCGAACTCGTCCGCGTCCGGGTCGCTCGCGCTGTTGCAGGCGTCCCCGGTGCCGCTGCCGTCGGTGTCGGCTTGGCCGGTGTTAGCCGTGTTCGGGCAGTTGTCCACGCTGTCACCGACCGTATCCCCGTCCGAATCAGGGTCCTCGCAGCCCGTCTCCCAACTGCCGTCGGTGTCCGCATGGTACGCCTCGCACTGGCACGCGCCGCCGGACATGTTCGCGTACTGGCCGCACGGGGTGGGATCGCACGCGTCGCCGAGGAAATCGATGTCCTGGTCCTCCTGGCCCGGATTCGAGACGCCGGGGCAGTTGTCCTGGTGCCCGCAGGCGCTCCCTTCCGCGTTGCGCCCGTCGCCGTCGGCGTCCGTGCACGGAGGGAGGTTCTGCCACCGAAGGTAGGGGTAGCTCACCCCCTCATGGATGGCCCAGGTGTTCGTGAAATCCCACCCGGCGTAGGTGGACTGGCTCTTGAGCTCGGGGCCGGGCGTGCAGCTGGTGCTCCCGCACGACGGGCCATGGGTGTTCTCGCCCTGCAGCGAGCCCGGATTGCCGCATACGGGTCCGATGCTCCACTGCGAAGCCGTGATGCTGCCCCCGGCGTAGGAGTTCTTGATGGTCCAGTACGGGTTGTCGGGCGTATAATAGAGCTTGCCGATGAGGCCTCCCAGGTACCGGCTGCCGTCCACGTCCACCACCGCGTAGGAGTCTTCGATGATGTTTGGGCCCGGCTGCCACACCATCCCCGTCAGGCCGCCCATCTCCTTCGTGCCGACCAAGAAGCCCTCCGCGTAGGAGCGCTCGATGACGCATCCCCCGGTGCAGTAGCCCGTCAAGCCGCCCGCGGCGGCGCTATCATAGTCCTGACCGTACTTCGTGATGCGGACGTTGGTGGCATAGGATTCCGTTATCCTTCCTCGCGTGAATCCGACCAAGCCACCGAACTGGGATCCCGTTCCCGAGATCTTCACCCGGTCGGCGAAGCATCTCTCCACGGCAGAGCCCGCATAAAGAGAGCCGACCAATCCTGCGCCGTTTTGGGCGTTCCTGATCGTGACGTCCCTCACGCCGAGGTTCATGATCTTGCCGCCCGTCCGGAGCGTGGCGAACAGGCCTCCCGTGTTGCTCCCCGAGAGGTCGATGGTGATACCGCTTACGGTATGCCCCTGGCCGTCGAAGACCTGAGAATATCCGTTGCGGCACAGAGGCGCGTCCAGGCAGCTTCCGTCGATGTCCGCGGCGAGCTGGTGGGACTGCCCGCAGTCCATGTTCTTCAGGTCCTGGCAAGTGGATATCACGGCGGCTCGCAAGGACGCGCCTCCCGCCAGAAAGGCGGCGACCAAGATGAACGGAAAAGCGGAAAGGTGATTATTCTTCATCTCTTCCTCCGAATTGCGCCGGATCCCGGATATCCTCTTGTTCATGCGGCGGTCTTCCCTCGGGCCGAGAACGTCCCAATTGAGAGGACACGCTCCTCTGGGATGACTCGATAAAGTTTGACCGCGATTCGGGAGAAAGTCAAGGACAGACCGTTGACAATCTATATTAAATAAGTCTTGTAAAATAAGAGGAAAAAATTTCTGTCAGGCGCCACTGGGGCCCCCGGGGGCCCGAAGCGGAACTTTTAAGGAAGCCCGCAGACCCGCAAGACGAGAAGGCCCGCGCAAAGAAGACTTGACGGGAACCTTGGGCCGGTGTACCCTACCCCTGGGTCAATAAGCGGGCAAGGTATTCGCTCATGCGGCAGCCGCCTCTTCTCATACGTGACGCGCGCGTCCTCGCGGGAGACCGGGTCCTCCCGCGCGCCTCGGTCTTGGTATCCGGGGGACGGATCCGGGAGGTCTCCCGAAGTATCCGGCGGCCGAAGGACGCCGAGCTCATCGAGGCCCGCGGCCGCCTGCTGGCTCCGGGCCTTATCGACATCCACATCAACGGGGGCTTCGGCAAGAGCTTCGATAAGGCGGACCCGGAGGAGATCCGCGGCGTCGGCAAAGCCCTGGTGGAGGAAGGCGTCACCGCGTACGTCCCCACGCTCCTCTCTTTGCCGCTCGCGCGTACCCGGGCGGCCCTGAGGCGCATCGGCGAAGCCGCGAAACGCGAAGGCGGCGCGAAGATCCTGGGCGCCCACCTAGAGGGGCCCTACCTCAACCCGGCCAGGCGCGGCGCGCACCGAAAGGAGTTCTTGCGCCGGCCCTCGCTCAAGGAATTCCGCTCCCTGCTCAGCGAGTTCCGCGGCTTGATCAAGATGATGACGATCGCCCCCGAGCTTCCGGGCGCCGAGGAGGTGATCCGCTGCGGGCGGGACCACGGCATCCTCATGTGCGCCGGGCACTCCGACGCCAGCGCCCGCGAGCTCGAGCGGGGCGCGCGCGCGGGGATCCGGCACGTCACCCATCTATTCAACGCGATGCGCCGCTTCCACCACCGAGAGGAGGGGCTCCTGGAGCGCGCGCTCCTCGACGACCGGCTTTCCTGCGAGCTCATCTACGACCGCCGGCACCTCAGCCGCGGCGCCGCGGAGCTGGTGCTGCGCTGCAAGCCCGCCGACCGCGTGGTACTGGTGAGCGACGCGACCTTCGCCCTGAGGGCCCGGGAAGGACGCTACCGCGTGGGCGCGGACCAGTACGACGTGCGCCGGGGAGAGATCCGCCTGGCGGGAAGCGGACTCCTCGCCGGAAGCGCCGTTTCCCTGCTGGACGTCGCGCGCGCTCTCGCGCAGGACCTCCGCCTGCCGCCCGAACGGGCGCTTCCCCTGGCATCGGCAAATCCGGCGCGGGCCTTGGGGCTGAGACAGGGCGTCATCCGGCCGGGCCGTCCGGCCGACCTCGTCCTCTTCGGCCGGAAGTGGAGCGTGGCGGCCGTGATCGTGGGAGGCATCCGATGGAAGTGATCATCCAGCCGGACGCCGAGGCCGTCGCGGAGACCGCCCTGGGCATCGTCCGGGAGAGCCTCCGGCGCAAGCCCGACCTGGTCCTCGGCCTGGCCACTGGCAAGACCCCCTTGGGACTCTATGCCCGCGTGACGGGCGCGGCGCTCGATCTCGGCCGGGCGCGGTTCTTCAACCTCGACGAGTTCGTGGGCATGGGGCCGCGCGACAAGAGAAGCTTCCACCGCTTCCTTCACGAGCATCTCTTGGACAAGCTGCGGGTCGGCCCCGGCAACGTCCATCTCCTTCGAGGAGACGCTCCGGACCTTGAAAAGGCGGCGGAAGAGTACGAAGCCCGCATCCGGATCGAGGGCGGCATCGACCTTCAGATCCTCGGGATCGGCCGCAACGGCCACATCGGCTTCAACGAGCCGGGCTCCTCTCTGGGCTCGCGCACGCGCATAAAGACCCTGGAGGCGCAAACGATCGCGGACTATGCCGGAAGCCGCGCCTCCACCGAGAGCGTCCCGCGGTTCTCCATCACGATGGGCATCGGGACCATACTCGAGGCCCGGCGCCTCCTCCTTCTGGCGACGGGCGATGCGAAGGCCGAGCCTGTCCGGCGCGTCGTCGAGGGCCCGGTCACGGCCGAGGTGCCCGGCTCGGCGCTGCAGCTGCATCCGCGCGCGCAGATGGTCCTCGACGAGCCGGCGGCCTCGCGCCTCTCCCGCCGGGACTACTGGAAGTGGGTCTACGAGAACAAATGGCGCGTCGGGCAATGAGCGCCTTTTATGGGAAGCGGGCGACAAGGATGCGCAAGACCGGGACGATGGCGGCGACGGCCCTGGCTCTCATCGCGCTGTCCGCGGACCCGCTGCCCGCGCCCGCTTCGGCCGCGGCAGACGTGATCAGCGGGATAAATTGAGCGAAAGCACCGTCCGCCGCGCCTTCCCGAGCGCCCGCGCCCCGCTCGCCAGGGCCGGCTTCTTGAAGGGCCCGCCGAGCTCCCGGAAGACGCCGTCTCCCTGGAGATAGAAGACGTTCTTCCCCTCGCTGTGCTTGAGCACTGTGTCGATGGACCAGCCCAGGCGGGCGATCATGCCGGCCACGGGGTCCTCGGCCGTGCCCACGTTCACGACGCTCGGCACCTCGGCCTTCATGCCGAACCGGTAGCCCCAGGCGACCTCGATCTTGAGCGGCTCGATCATCACCGCGTGCAGATACTTCCCCTTTCCTTTGTAGCTGCCGCCGTGGGTGCGCAGGACCTGGAAGCGCAGGTCGATCACCTTGACGCCGTAGAGGTTCTCCGCGCGAAGCCCGTAGACGGCCCCCTCGGGGGGGCGCCAGCCGCTCAGTTGGTCCCAGTGCGCGACCCCCTCGGGCAGGGCGGTCGCGAAGCACGTCTCCACGTCCACGACGGGCTTGTTCTCCTCGATGATCTTCCAGACGGTCCTGGCGATGTTGACGATCCTCTCGATGACCACGACCGGGCTCTGAGGCGGGATGGCCGGCGCTTTGGGCGCGATCCGGCCCGGGCTTGCCTGGCTCAGCTTCACGACCTCGATACTCTCCGGATCGAGGGTGAAGTATCGGGGGTCTCGTTGCGCCGCCCGGACGTGCTCCGGCGTGAATCCCGGCGGCTCCGGCTCGGCTTGGGCCCGGGCGGCCATGTGCGCCAATACGAATCCGGCCAATGCGGCGGACAGGTATCGCATATCGCCTCCGATCCGGAGACCGCGGCCTCGCGAGGAGTTGGGCAGAGTGGCGGGGGCCGAAGGTCCCTATCAGTATGCCGCGAGGACCTACCGGCCGCTAGGCACTTCCGGGGTATGCCGGCATAGGACCCAGGCCCTATATTGTTGGGGGGGGCCGACAAGGCGCGGAGGGAAGGAGACGCACGCTATCTCCACTCGAGAACGATCTTGCCGGATCTGCCGGCGCTCATCACCTCGAAGCCCTCCTCGAAGCGCTCGACGGGGAACCGGTGGGTGATCAGCCCCCGGATGTCCAATCCGCTCTGGAGCATGGCGCGCATCTTGTACCAGGTCTCGAACATCTCGCGGCCGTAGATCCCCTTGATGGACAGGCCCTTGAAGATCATCTCGTCCCAGGGGATCGTGGTGCCGGCCGACAGGATGCCGAGAAGCGCGATCTTGCCCCCGTTCTTCATCGAGTCCAGCATGTCCCGGAACGCGTCCCCGCTCCCGGACATCTCCAGGCCCACGTCGAAGCCCTCGGTCATGCCGAGATGCTTCATCACCGCCGGCAGGGTCGTGGAGCGAACGTCGACGACGTTCTGGATCCCCATCTTGTGCGCGAGATCGAGGCGGTACTCGTTGAGGTCCGTGATGACGACGTGGCGCGCGCCCACGTGCCGGGCAACGACCGCGCCCATGATCCCGATGGGGCCGGCGCCCGTGACGAGGACGTCCTCGCCCACGAGGTCGAACGAAAGCGCCGTATGCGCGGCGTTGCCCAAGGGATCGAGCAGGCAGGCCTCGTCGTCCGAGATCCCGTCCGGGATAGGGAAGACGTTGCTCGCCGGGATGGCGAGATACTCGGCGAAAGCGCCCGGCCGGTCCACCCCCACGCCCTTGGTGTTGGGACAAAGGTGGCGGGTCCCGCCCCTGCAGTTGCGGCAGTAGCCGCACACGATGTGCCCTTCCCCGGAGACCCGCTCGCCGACCTTGACGCCCCCGACGGCTTTGCCGATCCGGACGACCTCGCCGACGAACTCGTGGCCGACGGGCATGGGCACGGGGATGGTCTTCTGCGCCCACTCGTCCCACTGGTAGATGTGGACGTCGGTCCCGCAGATGGCCGTCTGGCGGATCTTGATCAGGACGTCGTTCTCGGCGACCTCGGGCTCGGGGACCTCGTCGAGCCACAGCCCCTTCTTCCGGAATTTCTTGACCAGCGCTCTCATCTAGCCATATGTATCACATTTTGATGCGCGAGGGAACGCGTC
>JBDREN010000155.1:0-55856 GCA_043819795.1 Elusimicrobiota bacterium | reverse complement strand
GGTGGTTCTCGTCGGGGAGCAAAGACTGTCAAACGTGGTCAAAAAGGCGGGAACCGCTTACAAGGCGGTTGCTCTACCAGCTGAGCTACGGGCTCTGCTCCCTTGGCCGGACATCCCACTCGCACTAAACATTTCCCCTGCAATTTGTTGAGCGCGCAGGCCCTGCGGTGGCTCTTCTGCGATGGAACGGAGCAATCTGTTGCGGTTCCGGACGGGTCAGCTAAACAAAATACCCCTTTTGTTCAGCCTGGGATGACACTCTCCCTGGATTGTTCGCTAGGTCCGCGGCTGGCGCTCTTCTCCTACTTCTTTTCCTGTTGTCTATTCTTTCCCTGATTATGGGGAACGGCAAGGGCGGTCTGAGCGGAGCTCTCGTTGGTCCCGTCGCTGCACGTTACATAGAGCGTATAGACACGCCCGTCGCCCCTCCCGGAGCGCTCCGCCCTAAGGCTCGCCGTCAGGTCCCCGGTGATCTCCCAGTCCGGCGCGGTGTCGCCGTCGCCCAGGCCGTCGACCGGCTCGTCGCTCGTCACCGAGCCGATCCAACACTTGACGGCCTCCGCGCAGAAGTCCGAGGCGGCGACCGCCAGAGCGACCTCCCACATCTTGTGGTTTGGCGGCCAGAGCTCGACCGGGTCGGCCGTCACGCTCTCAATCGTGGGCGCCGTGGTATCCTCCACGGTCACGCTCACGCCGTCGGTGTCCGTCTCGCCCAGAGGATCTTCCACCGTCAGCGTGAGCCCATGCTGCCCCGGGCCCAGGCTCACGGTGAGCTGCGGGTCGGGACCGCTCTGCGTGCCGAACTCGCCCGTCCACGTATAGGTGAGAGCGTCGCCGTCCGGGTCCGAGGAGCCGCTTCCGTCCAAGGTGGCCGTGGCGCTGCAACCCGGCCCCGCCTCGAGCGTCTGGTTCGCGCCCGCGTTCGCCTCAGGGGGCTGGTTCTCGCAGACGTCGCCTGTGCCGTTGTTGTTCTCATCCGCCTGGTCGGGGTTGTATAGCTCGCAATTGTCGCAGGCGTCGCCCACCCCGTCGCCGTCAGCGTCCGCCTGGTCCGCGTTGGGGACAGCCGGACAATTGTCGCACGCATCACCACCGTCATCCGCAAAGTAGGCCATATCCGAGATCCGGAACTCGTCGATCCAGAACTCGCCGCTTATGCCGGACTGGCAGCCGCCCTCGTGCCAGATGACGGCGTTGATCTGGTGGGGGCCCTCCCCCAACGAGGCGTCGAGCTGGGCGTCCAGAGCGATGCACTTGTAATGCCACTCGCCGTCGGTGACAAGCGGGTCGGGATGGCCGTCCAGGCCCATATTCCAGCTCGCGACCCTCACGTAGTGGCAGGGGGCCTCCCCTTGGGTCATGGTGACCGATTTCCAGCCCTCCCCGGACATATGTACAAGCATGTTGGCGCTTGTGCCCGATGGGATCTTGTACGCCATGCACATGTACGGATACTCCGCCGTCGCGTAGCCCGCGCTGGTCTGACCCGCCTCAAGTCCGGCCTCCCCCTCGAAGTTCCTCCCCCAGCCGGACGGCATGTAGAGCGAAAACATCCCGCTGTAGGCGGTCTCCGACGTGATGACAGGATCCACGCCGTTCCTCCCAGTCCAGTCGTCAAGGCTGCCGGGACCCTCCTCGAAAGCATCTTCGTCGTAAAAGGAGGCTCCCACTGTTCCGTCCGAGTCGGCCTGATCCGGATTGGGGACGTTGGCGCAGTTGTCCTCCAGGTCTACGAACCCGTCGCCGTCGCTGTCCGTGCAGGCGCCGGGGTCCTGGTCGGCGTTGGCTGCGTAAACGCAGTTGTCGCAAAGGTCTCCGACCCCGTCGGAATCCGAGTCCGCTTGATCGGGGTTGTCCATAGCGGGGCAGTTGTCGCAGGCGTCCCCTAGCCCGTCTCCATCGCCGTCCGCCTGGTCCGCGTTGGGAACAGCCGGACAATTGTCGCACGCATCCCCCCCGTCCTCGAAAAAGTGGGCGATATCCGCGATCCGAAACTCGTCGATCCAGAACTCGCCGCTTATCCCGGACTGGCAGCCTCCGTCGTGCCAGATGACGGCGTTGATCTGGTGGGGGCCCTCCCCCAACGAGGCGTCGAGCTGGGCGTCCAGATCAATGCACTTGTAATGCCAACCGCCGTCGGCAACAAGCGGGTCCGGACCGCCGTCAAGGCCCATATTCCAGCTCGCGACCTTTGGGTAGCCGCAGGGGAACTCCCCTTGGGTCATGGTGATCGATCTCCAGCCCGCCTCGGAGGTAAGGACAAGCATGTTGGCGCTTGTGCCCGATGGGATCTTGTAGGCCATGCACATGTACGGATACTCCGCCGTCGCGTAGCCCGCGCTGGTCTGACCCGCCTCAAGTCCGGCCTCCCCCTCGAAGTTCCTCCCCCAGCCGGACGGCATGTAGAGCGAAAACATCCCGCCGTAGGCGGTCTCCGACGTGATGATAGGATCCACGCCGTTCCTCCCAGTCCAGTCGTCAAGGCTGCCGGGACCCTCCTCGAAAGCATCTTCGTCGTAAAAGGAGGCTCCCACTGTTCCGTCCGAGTCGGCCTGATCCGGATTGGGGACGTTCACGCAGTTGTCGGCCAGGTTTGCGACCCCGTCGCCGTCGCTGTCTGTGCAGGCGTTGGGATCCTGGTCGGCGTTGGCTGCGTAAACACAGTTGTCGCAAAGGTCTCCGACCCCGTCGGAGTCCCAGTCGGCCTGATCCGGATTGGGATCATCCGGACAGTTGTCGCAATTGTCCGCCACCCCGTCGTTGTCGGGATCGGGGCCGGGCACCAGCGGCTCAGCATCACCCATGTCCGGGCAGCCATCGTTGTCGTCATCGTCGTCGCAGGCATCCCCCGCGCCATCCCCATCGCCATCCGCCTGGTCCCTGTTGGAAATGGCGGGACAATTGTCGCACACGTCCCCTACCCCGCCTTCGGAGTAGGGGATATCCGAGATCCGGAACTCGTCGATCCAGAACTCGCCGCTTATCCCGGACTGGCAGCCTCCGTCGTACCAGATAACACCGTTGATCCGGTGGAGGCCCTCCCCCAACGAGGCGTCGAACTGGGCGTCCAGATCGATACACTTGTAATGCCACCTGCCGTCGGCAACAAGCGGGTCCGGACCGCCGTCAAGGCCCATATTCCAGCTCGCGACCTTTGGATAGCCGCAGGGGAACTCCCCTTGGGTCATGGTGATCGATCTCCAGCCCGCCTCGGAGGTAAGGACAAGCATGTTGGCCCTTGTGGCCGGTGGGATCTTGTACGCCATGCACATATACGGGTACTCCGCCGTCGCGTAGCCCGCGCTGGTCTGCCCCGGCTCAAGTCCGCCCTCCCCCTCGAAGTTCCCGCCCGTGCCGTAGGGCATCCAGAGCGAATACGTCCCACTGTAGGCGGTCTCCGACGTGATGAAAGGACCACCCCTAGCACTCCATTCGTCAGGACTGCCGGAGCCCTCCTCGAAAGTATCCTCGTCGTAAAAGGACCCCTCCGCGTTTTTGTCCGAGTCGGCCTGATCCAGATTGGGGACGTTCACGCAGTTGTCCACCGAGTCCGCGACCCCGTCGCCATCCATATCTTGAGCCACAACTCCGGCTGCAAGCCCCAAAGTCAACAACGCGCTCATCACTGCGCCTGCAAAAAACGCGGGATTCGTTTTAAACCGTTTCGTTCGTCGAGTAGACATTGTTCTTACCTCCAGATTTTATTGCCCCTCACAGGTAGAGTTGGGGACTGGCGCGGTGGCCATGTGGCTCCGTTTCCAGTCCCCGCCTCGTCAAGCGGAGCATGCGGATTTTCCGCACTCCGCTTTCCCGTGTGCTTCTCATCAAGGTTTATGTGGCCCATCATACTGTGGCATCTTCCGAGCGCAACGAACACCCTGCGGGAAGAGACAACCCTTCCTCGGGCCATAAGCAACTGGGCTTCCAATAAATGGTAGCCCTCCACAAGCTGACAAGTCAAGGACAGCCGTTGACATTCATGAAGAAAAAGGGATTATAGGACAAGCGCTTTATTCTTTGTCAGCGAAAAGGCTTACTCTGGAGTCAAGTTCTCCCCGCGCCTACCGCATTTGAGCTACGACCGCGCGGTCCCTTCGGCGGGGACTTTTCACGCCTGGGTGCTTGACGGGGAGATCAGCGGGACCGGCTTCGACGCGGCCACGGCCAAATTCGACGCCGACGGCAACCTGGTCTGGGCCGATGTCTACAACAACCCCGCCGTCAACAGCTGGGACGGGACCCGGTCCCTGGCTCTCTATTGAGGAGGGCGCCACCAGGCACATCGTCGCGGCCGGCTACAGCGTGGGCCCGGGCTGGTCGCTCAACTACGACTGGCTGATCGTCAAGTATTCCGAGCCGGGCTCGCAGGACGCCGACGGCGACGACGTCTCGGACCCGGACGACGCGTGCCCGGATACGGCCGCAGGCGACGCGGTGGGCCCTCTGGGCTGCTCGTCCGCCCAGGTGGATCCCGACCACGACGGCATCTGCACCGCCGCTCCGCCTCCGGGAGGCCCGGGACCCTGCGCCGGGACCGACAACTGTCCCGCCCTCCATAACCCCGGCCAGGAGGACAACGACAGCGACGGGGCGGGCGACGCCTGCAACCCCGACGACGACGACTGCGTGCCCGACAACACGGACAACTGCCCGCTCGCGCCCAACCCGGACCAGGCCGACAACGACGGCGACGGGGCGGGCGACGCCTGCAACCCCGACGCCGACGACGACGGCGTGCCCGACGACACGGACAACTGCCCGCTCATACCCAACCCGGACCAGGCCGACCAGGACGCCGACGGGCTCGGCGACTTGTGCGACCCGGACCTGGACGGCGACGGGGTCGAGAACGAGGCCGACGCCTGCCCCCTAGAGGACGCCTCCGGCCGCGACGCGGACCAGGACGGCTGCATAGACTCCGTTGAGCAGCTCGGGAGCATCAAGGGCAACGGAAAAAGCGCCGCGAACATCCTGGAGGCCTTCATCAACCAGATCGAAGCCCAACGCGGCAAGAAGCTCTCCGAGGAGGAGGCCGACCAGCTCATCGAGTTCGCGCGGAACTCGATCGCGGGGCTCTGAGCGCGAGAAGGCGCCCCCCGCAAGAAAGCGTCCGGGCGCTTCGGCCGTTCCGAGGCGGCCGCGGCGGCCTCAACGGCCCCCCGCCTCAGCGGCTACGTGGAAAGGAACGGTCCGTGCGAGTCGAAACGAGGGGAGACTTCGCCTATCTTCCGCGAAGGCCCGAACTTGCGGGAAAAGAGCTTGCACGCTTCGTAGACCGCGAGGCTGAGCAGCCATACGGAGATGAGGAGCGCGTGGGAAAGCCGTCCGGTCCATTTGCGCACCCGCCGGACCTTGCGCGCGCGCTCCTCCGCGGGCGAGCGCTGCAGGGCCTCGATGACCTCGGGATACGGCGAGAAGACGATGTACGGCTCCTGGTGCATGCGGGAGATGAGGCTCTTGGAGACCGGCAGGGCGTACTCGAAGTCGCCGATGGGATGGCGGCTCATGCCCGCGGCCTTCCAGCGCGCCTTGAGGCCGTCGTAGAACGCCTTGAGGTGGACGGTGCTGCCGTTCTCTGTCACGATCTCGATGTCCAGGTCGCTGTTCGGCCCGGCGCCCCCGTTGGCGAAGCTCCCCATGAGCACCGCACCGACGACGCGCCGGCCCGCCGGAAGCCCCTTGTTGACCGCCAGGATCGACTCGCGCACGGCCCGGTCGAAGACCTCCAAAGTCCGCCGCTGTCCGTCCTTCTGGAACTCGATGAGCTCCTGGCCCGCCTCCGTCGTGACGAGGCTGTCGAAATACGCGGGCAGCTCGGCGGGGCTCCGGACCGACGCCTCCCGCAGCGCGGTGACGAGGATCTTGCGGAACTGGGTCAGGCGGCGGTTCGGGTTGTAGTGGCGGGCGCGCAGGATGAGGCGCGAGAACGCGCCGGTGGCGGCCTGATCCGTCCGGAAGTACCTATTGAATACGGACCAGGCGTCGGCCACCACGATCCGGTTGTGCGCCGTACGGAGACCGAACGTCTCGACGCGCCCGGTGGATCCCATGACGAGGTTGGCCAGCAGGAAGGGGAGGAGCCTCCGGACCGCGCGCTTGGCGCCCCGGCGCTCGCGGGCTCCGGTCTTCACCTGCTCCCAACGGTAGTACAGCCGGGTCGTGCTCCGCCACAGCAAGGACCTTAAGTATATCCTGAGATACAGGTACGCGTCCCTGGCCTGGAGCTTCCAGCCCCTCTCCGGTATCCGGACCTGGTCCCGGTGCCGGGGCTCCGAGACCGGCCGCCAATCGAAGCTCTCGGTGTCCTGCCGCCGGTCGTACCTCCGCAGGTCGAGGAACAGCTGGTCCCGGATGCCGGCCAGGACCGCGCGCGCCTTGAGCGCGGGAGCGCGGCCTCCAGCCCGGAGGGCGGCCGTGCCGGCCGGGGTGGGCGAGGGCGTTGCCGCGGCGGCGCCCGAAGCCTCGAGCCCCGGAAGCTTCTTGGTGTTCTCCCACAGCGGCCCGGATGCCTTGGACGCGGCCAGCTCCTTGAGTCGGCCGAAAGACATCCTCCGCGCCGCAGCGATGTCCGTCCGCTCGAGGCCGGAACGGTGCGGGGCCGCGCGTGCCTCGACCGCGGACGATGCGGCGTCGACCCCGGCAGGGGAGCCGTGCCGGACGCCCTCGGGAAAGGCGTCGGCGGCAGGTGCGGCGTCGACCCCGGCAGGGGAGCCGTGCCGGACGCCCTCGGGAAAGGCGTCGGCGGCAGGTGCGGCGTCGACCCCGGCAGGGGAGCCGTGCCGGCCGCCCTCGGGAAGGGCCCGGGCGGACGGAGCCAGGGACGACACCCCCGGAAGGACCGAGGTCAAAGCGACGGCCCCGCTCAAGGGAAGCCGGAGGCTCGAAGGCCGCGCGCCGGAAACGGCCGCTCCCGCCGCGGCGGACCGGGCGCCGACGGGCGGGGCGCTTTGGAGGGGAGCCACGCGGCCGATGGCCGCCGCGTGCGACAGATGAACGCACAGAGGCGACGCCGCGATCAGCAGCGCCAGCGCGCAACGAAAAGCGAGACCGAAGTGGTTCTTGGCCGCCACGGGCCTCAAGTATAGCAACGGTCCGGCGGTCCCTGCTTAGGCCCAACGGCCCATTTTCCCCTCGTCTTTCGGCCTATCGTGGAGAAGGTGCTTCGGTCTTCGGCGGGATCTCCGGCCGCTCGCCCATCGCTGAGTTGAGGTAAAGTTGAGCCCGTCTTGACCGCATTCGGAGGCTCGCGGGCTATGATTGTCATGAGACACCATGACCGCATCCCGGATATGCCTTTGGACCGTCACGCTCGGCTTGGGACTGCCCGGCCGCGCATGCGCCGCGGACGGCTGCAAATCGCTGGCGAAGCATCTGTCTCGGGCGGGCGCCAAAGCCGGGATCGAACGCTTGGCGGTCCTTCCCTTCGTCCCGCTCGACGGCTCCGCCGCTTCGGAAGGGCTCGCCCTGTCGGAGCGGCTGACGACCTGGATCGCGTACTACGGGAAGATGGAGGTGATCGAGCGCACTTTGCTGCCGGCGATCCTCAGGGAGCACTCCCTGCGCCTGACCGGCGCCTTGGACACGCGCAAGCGCGGCCGCATCGGCCGGGTGCTCGAGGTCAAGGCCGTGGTCACCGGCTCCTTCTCAATACTGAAAGACGCCATCGAAGTCAACGCCCGGCTCGTGGACATCGAAACGGGAGTGGTGCTGGGAGCGCGGAACGTCCGTTTGAGGAAACGTCTCCTCGAGGACCCCGCGCGCGCCCGTCCCCGCGAAGCCTCCGTTCCCCGTGCCGCGAGGTTGGCCTACGTCGACGGCCGTCAGCCCGGCGCGGAGCGGTCCTCGCGGTTTCTGCCCGGCGCGCCGGCCGTATTCTCCTTCGAAGGAGAGGACGCCCCGCTCCGCGCGGCCGCCGCCGCGGACAGCTGCGACGGAGCGGCCGAACGCATTGACTCCCTGCAGGCGAGCATCCTCGGCCTGAAGGCCCGGCACTGGGCGCATGAGCTGCGGAAAGCGGGCCTCCCCGCGCGAAGCGTCAAGCCCGATACCCTCATGCGGGACCCGCTCATGAGAGGGAGGTTCCGCAGGCTGCTGGAAAGAGCGATCGAGTCGGATGCTCCGCCGCTGACCGCCCCCGAGACGGAGCGCTTCATCCCGGCCGACGCGGAGGCGTTCCTGCTCCACCTCAGGTGCGGTGAAGGACCTTCGAGGTCCCACGAAGACCCGATCTGACGCCCCGGACGCGCGGCGCCTCCCGGGACGCGGGCTCAGCGCGGCTTGATGACGACCATGCGAAGGTTGGTCATCTCCTCGATGGCGAAGCGCAGGCCCTCGCGCCCGATCCCGCTCCTCCTGTTGCCGCCGTAAGGCATGTGGTCGGCGCGGAAGATGGACGTGTCGTTGATCATGAGTCCGCCGACGTCCACGCGCTTGATGGCGCGCATCGCCTTGGCGATGTCGCTGGTGTACACGCCGGCCTGGAGGCCGTAGCGGGAATCGGCGAGCATCCGGAGCGCGTCGTCGAAGTCGGAATAGGTCACGATCGAGACGACGGGGCCGAAGACCTCGTCGCAGACGACCTTCATATCGGGCTTCACGTCCGTGAGCACCGTGGGAGCGAGCACCGGCCCCTTGCGCCCGCCGCCGATCAAAACCCGCGCGCCCTCCTTGACGGCCTCCTGGATCCAGGACTCCGCCCGCTCGGCCTCGGCCTCGGTGATCATGGGGCCCACGTCGCAGTCCTTGTCCGCCGGGTTGCCGACCTTGAGCTTGGAGGTGGCGGCCACGAGCTCGCGGGTGAAGCCCTCGGCGATGCTCTCGTGGACGTAGAGCCTCTGCAGGCTGATGCAGACCTGCCCCGAGTTGGCGAAGGCGCTCATCACCGAGCGGGCCGCGGCGCCCTTCCAGTCGGAGTCGGGCTCCACGATCGTGCCCGAGTTGTTGCCGAGCTCCAGGGCGATTTTCTTGAGCCCGGCCCGCCGCGTGATCTCCTCGCCGACCGGCGGGCTGCCGGTGAACGTGACCATGGCGGGCACCGGGTCCTCGACGAGCCAGTTGCCGACCGTCGAGCCGCTCCCGCAGACCAGGTTGAGAGTCCCGTCCGGCAGGCCGGCCTCCTGCAGGATCGCGCACAGGCGCACGGCCGTCAGGGGCGTGGTCGAGGCCGGCTTGAGGACCACGGTGTTCCCGCTGGCCAAAGCCGGAGCGAGCTTGTGGGCGACGAGGTTCAAGGGGAAATTGAACGGGCTGATGGCTGCGATGACGCCGATGGGCGTGCGCAGATAGAAGCCCAGCCTCCCCTCGCCCCCCATGGCCGCGTCCATGGGGATGGTCTCGCCGTGGATCCGCTTGGCCTCCTCGGCCGCGAACTTGAAGGTCTCCGCCGCCCGGTCGACCTCCCCGGCGGAGTACTTCCAGGCCTTCCCGGCCTCCCGCGAGATCAGCAGGGCCAGCTCCTCGCGGCTCTGCGCGATGAGCGCGGAAGCCTTCTCGAGGATGCGCGCGCGCTTGTGCGCGGGGGTCTCGCTGTAGCTCTCGAACGCCTTGGCCGCCCGGGTGATGGCGTCGCGCACGTCCGCCCGGGAGGCTACGGGGACTTCGCCGATGGGCTCGCCTGTATACTTGTCCGTGACCGTTAGCATGGGATCATCCGTGGCTGTTATCATGGGCAGAGAGCAGCGTCTGTTCTTCCAGGTCGTCAAGCCGCGGGGAGGATGGGGCTTCCCGTGCGAATTTCGGACGCATCATCGCTCTCCCTCCCCGCGCGTCCGGCCGCCTCGCGCTCAGTCGGCCAGCCGGCAGATGTCTTTGGGCGAGGGAGGCGTCCCTTCCGAGTCGATCAGGGCCGCGATCGAGCCCTCACCCGAGTCCCCGAGCGGCCCCGTGACCCGCACCCTGCCGATGGGCACCTCTTCGTGGCCGAGCATGAGGCCCGTCGTGGGGTCGAGGATCTCCTTGCCCAGGTGGAAGCAGTCGAGCTTGAGTCCCTTCTCGACGCCCATCGTCGGGCCCGCGTTGAGGTAGACGAGCTCCCCGCGGACCGCCGCGATGCGGCAGGACCACGGCTTCCTGTTGACTTGACTGACGATGTTCTCGGTGAACTGGGCTATGGACGCCCGAAGGGCCTTGCCCTCGATCGTCTCGTCGTAGCCCCCTTTGGTCCCGAGGAGGCCCAGGAAGGTCCCTTTCGAGCTCCGGGCCTCACCCTTGCCCGAGTCCGCGTAGAGGACCTGGCCGGTCTCCACGTCCACGAGGCGTATGTCCACGACCGCCTCGGCGGTCTGACGCTTGGACTGCACCACTCCGTATTCGCTGCCCTCGGTCTTCACTCCGAACTGGGACACCGCGCCCGTCACGATCGCGTTCAGGCCCAGGATCTTCCCGACCTCGACGGCCGTGCGCGCGTCGATGGCCCCGGAGGCCTGGAGCTTCTGCTCGTCGAGGACCTTATTGAGCTTGTCGCGCTCCACCACCACGAACCGGCCGCTCTTGGCCAGCTCGGTGATCAGGATGTCGGACACAGCGGTCCCCAGGCGCGCCTGGCCGTACGCGGATTTGTTCTCGAATTCGACGACGCCGATCCGGCGCTTGGGCCCGACGTACTTCGACTCGACCTTCTCGGTCTCGTACGCGCTGATGGCCTGCTTGCGCTTGACCGTGGTCCGGGGCGCGCAGGCGCCCGCCAGCGCGGCCGCGGCCGCCAGGCCGAAAACCGCCTTCATTCTCATGCTTGTCATGCTTAGAACCTCCTGGGGAATTTTTTGAAAAGCTCATCCACGGCGCCCTGCGACTCGCGCCGGAGGGGCGTCCCCGCCGCCTTCTCCGCCGCCTGCTCGACCATCCCTTCGATGAAAGACCTCCCCGCGTCCTTCGAATTCACGACCAACTGGCCATCCTCCCCCGCGCCCACGCCCTCCCACAGCCGCTCGCCGGATGCCGCGTCCACCAGCTTCAGCCGCAGACGAACGAGCTGGCGGCGGAAGAATCCGACGTTCTGGTAGACGAAATCCTCCACGTTGCCGTAGAGGAGCCCGTCTACGCCCAGCGTCCGGCCGACCTTATCCGGAGCGACGGCGCCCAGCTGGCCGCCGTCCGTGATGCCGATCTCCCTGAGCAGCCGGTCCACCTCCTCGAGCCCGGGCGAGCGGTAGCCGAACGCCGAGACGCGCTCGGACACCATCTTTCGCAGAAGCTCCGGGCCGCGCATGCTCACCGTCTCGTTGCCGAACGGGAGCACCGCGACCCCCGCCGGCAGGCGCGCCGGCAGATCGGGGGCTTCGTAGCGGACCACCGACGGCCCCGCGCACCCCGCCGCCAGAAGGACGGCGGAAAAGAACGCCGCGGGCGCGAACGGCCGACGGCGGCGACAGGAAGCCCGCCCCCTCGCCCCGCGGGCATCCGACGCGGGGGCGAACGGCCAGCGGCGAATCCGCCCCCCCGACATAGGCGCCCCCCCGCGGGGGGCGCGCCGGTCATTCCCCGACACCGACCTCCACCACATACGGCGTGACCGCCCGGATCCGGAGCGAGTACTTCTTCATCCTCAAGAGCAGCGCGGCCAGCTCGTCGCCCGCCAAGCCCTCCGTCGTAACCGTCAGCTCGGCCCCGGCCTTGCGGAAATCCGAGAGCGTCACCGACACGATATCCGGCTGAAGCCTCAAAGACTCCGACAAGCGCTGGACCTCGGCCAGCCCCTTCAGCCCGAGCACGCGCAGGGTGATGCTGACTTGTTCGGCGAGGAGCTCGCTGAGCTCGGAGGCCAGGGCCTCGCCGGCCAGCATCCCGGCGTTCTCGAGGGCCTTCGCTTCCGCGATCTCCGGGGCCGGGTCCAGGGCCGAGGCCTCGACCACCTTACGGGTGAGGACCTCGGCCGTCCGCGGCTTGAGCACCTCGAGCGCCACGCGCGCGCGATAGGAGTGGAACCCGCCGAGACGCACGTCGCGCAGCGGATACGCCTGGGCCTCCCCTTTCACCACGAGGTCGGCCCGCAGGTCCTGGCCCACCTCCATCGCCGTCGCCGTGTCGGTGCTCTTGCGTCCGCCGAACCGCATCGTGTCGTTGCGGTCGACGACCCGGAACCCGCGCTCCAGAAGGCTGCGCCGGACGGCTCCCGAGGCCTGGCCCTCCTTGCTCTCCGACCATTCGCCGTGGGTGGCGATCAGCACGACCACCTTGGGGTTGCCGGGCGGGGGCTGGGGACGCATGAGACCGAGGGACTTGAGATCCTCGCCGACCTTCTTGTAGAGGACCAGCGCGCGTATCCTCGTCTTATGGAAGCCTTCCTCCTCCCGCTCCGACAAGACCTCGTATTTCTTGAGGTACCCCTCCACGTTGGCGAGGATGTTCTGGTCCACCGTGACGGCCTCGGAGACGCGGGTCTTGGCGGAGATGAACACGCCCACGACCCGCTCGACGGCCTTTTTTTGAGCCTCGACCAGCGAGCGCTTCTTCGTTCCCAGGGGGTCGTTTTCGTCGATCGGAGCCCAGCCCTCCGCCTCCACGACCTCCCCGTCCTTGGTGGCCCCGACCTTGAGCCGCCCGCCGGAGCAGCCCGCCCAGGCCGAGGCCAGGGCCCCGGCCAGAAGCAGCAGCAGGACGCGGCGCATCTTACTTGAACTTCACGCCCATCATCTTCTCGAGACGCTTCTTCGGCAGCCGGAGCGTGACGACCGCTCCGTCGTCCGAGGTGTATTCGGTCTTGATGATCTCCGCGCCCTTGATGACCTCCTTCAGGCGGGCCTCGAGAGCGGAGTCAACCTCGATCGCGCGCGACACCGTGATCCCCCCCTCGAGCTCGACGCCCTTGACCATCGACAGCATCTCGTACTGGGCTTTCACGATCCCCGCGTCGCGCGACAGCGCGCGCCTCTGGGTGTTGCTGGTCAGCGACGGGTCCGCCGCGCCGATGCCGATCGCCTCGATGTACTTCCTCTTGGCCGGTTCCTGGTTCAACACGTCTATGACCTTGCCCTTCTTCACGTGGCTCTTCTGCCCGCAGCCGACGGCGCCCGCCGTCAGCGCCAGCACGACCGCCGACAAGCCGATCCATCCGCACGTTCCGTTCATGATCCCTCCTTCCCGCTCCCCTCTCGCGGCGAAGCCTCTTGGGGCCGCGCCGACGCCAGAAATTCCCGCTGCTTGGACGCGACGGCCGATCCCTCCCGCGCCACCGGTATGACGAAGAAGAAGCGGGTGCCCTCCCCCTCGTCCGACTCGAACCAGATCCGCCCCGCGTGCCGGTCGATGATCTGCTTGCAGATCGCCAGGCCCAGGCCGGTCCCCGGCGCCGAGACGGCTCCCCTGTTCGAGGCCCGGAAGAACTTCTCGAAGATGCGCCGCCGGTCCCGCTCCGGGATCCCGATCCCGGAATCGGCGACGCCCGCCATGAGGCACTCCCCCTTGTTGACGATCGAGACAGTCACCCGGCCCCGCTCGGGAGTGAACTTGACGGCGTTGGAGATCAGGTTGTCGAAGACCTGCGTGAGCCACTGCTCGTTTCCCCGGACCCGCGGCAGCCCGCCGGGGGAATCGACGGATATCCGGATGCCGCGCTCCTCGGCCTGCCAGCGCTGGTTCTCGATCGCCTTCTTGGCGACCGCCTCGAGCTCGGTCGGCTCGAGCTCGATCTTGACGCCGGCCTCCAGCTTCGAGAGATCCAGCATGTCGTTGACGAGCAGGCTGAGGCGGTCGGAGGCCGCCTTCGTGATCGCCAGGAACCGCTTCTGCTCGACGGTCAGCGGCCCGGCCTCCTCGCCGAGGACGACCGAAAGGAATCCTTGTATCGAGGTCAGCGGAGTCTTGAACTCGTGGCTGACGGTCGAGACGAAATCGTCCTTGAGGCGATGCAGCTGGGTCAGCTGGCGGTTCATCTCGGCGAGCTGTTTCGAGAGGACGGCGCTCTCGACGATCACCGCGGCCTCCTCCGCGATCAGCCGCACCAGCTGGAGGTGATCCTGGTTGAAAAAGTTCTTTTTGAAGCTCCCGACGCGCATCACGCCGATGCGCCCCCCCTCGACGCGGAGGGGGACCACCATCAGGGAGTGGCACTTCCAAAGCTTGGCGTAGCGGGCGATCACCCGCGGGTCGCTCTGCGCGTCGCCGGTCAAAAACGGCTCTCCGCTGCGGAACACGCGGACCGAGGATGCGTCGTCGTTGTTCAAAGAGATGCGGTAGAGCGCTCCCTCGTCCACCGAGAACCCGAAGGCGCCGGGCTGGGTCACGAGCTCGCCGCCCGACTCGTCGAGAAGGAGGAACGCGCATAGGTCCGCCTCGAGAGCCCTCGCGACGATCGAAACGATCGCGCTCAGGATGTCCGGCTGATCCGGATGCTCCGTGATCACCTCCGTGACTTCCTTCAGCGTCTTGATCTGCCTGGCGCGCTGGATGAGCCGCAGGTTCGTCTCGTCGAGCCGCCGCATCGTGACGCTGAGGCCTCCCTCCAGCTGCTCGCGCGCGTGGTCGAGCTCCCAGAACTGGCCGGTATGGTCCGCCAAGGACCCGAAGGACGCGGTCAGGATGCTCAGCTCCTCGCCGAAACGCGACAATACCGCCCCCCCCGGCGTGGAGTCGAGCGCGCCCAACAGCCCCCATACCCGGCCCGGCGTTCCCCACGGGACCAGACGCAGGGAGCGCAGCCCGTGAGGCTCGAACAGACGGCCGAGAGCCGCGGGCAGGTCCCCGTTCCATCGCGCCTGGCCCGGAGCGCCGAAGGCGCGGTCCCAGAACTCGTCGGGGATGCGAAGATCATCCGGCTCCACGGACTGGAGCACGCCGGTCCGGCAGACCAGGTCCCCCTGGACCTCCGGGAACGAGCCCGTCGCGGACATCCTCACCCAGACGAACACGTGCAGCCCCCCGGACCGTTTTAAGAAGCGGTCCACGCCGGACTGGAGAGCCTCCGAGAACGCCTGCGGCGTGCCCGGCAGGGAGCGCGCCTCGAGCAGCTCCTGGGCGAGCGCGTCCCGCTGGGCGGCGCGGCCGCGCTCGCGCGCCAGCGCCTGCTCGAGCGGGAGGACGCGCCGGAACTTCAGATACCAGAAGATGCCGACGATGGCGGCGGCCGAGGAGAGCGTCAGGCCGATCCACTCGGGCGTCATGGGAGGCTCACCGCTCGCCCCCTCCCGGCGCGCCCGCGATCATGTCGAGATAGGCCAGGACGGAGTACTTCGGGTCCTTAACGCGGTTGAACGGGATCCAGCCGAGCGCGACCGGCCCGTCCCGAAGGAGGTGCTCGGCGACGTAGCGGAACTCGCTCTCGTGTCCCGCCAGGTCGCTGCCCGGGGGCGGGCCGAGGACCAGCGCCGCCGCGACGCCCGCGCGGATGCACTCCTCGGCCACGAGGAAAGGAGCGGCGGCGGCCTGCTCGAGGCTGAAGGCCATGCGGACGGCACGCCGGAACGGGAACGGCCAGCCGTTCTGCCGGGCGCTCTCGTGCAGCTGGCGCCAGATCCATTCGGCATGCGTCTCTTCTCCCTCGGGGAAGAGCAGGGCCGTGTCCCGGTCGCCGTCGGCCGGCGGAGCGGAGGCCGCGGCAGACGCCAACGCGGACTTCAGCTCCTCCGGCGGCGTCCGCACCGGCTCGCCGGCATCCGGGGCGAACAGGACCGGGAGCAGGTCCCTGACGGCCGCCCCTTGGCCGGCGTCCGAGCGCAGCTTCCGTAGAGCCAGCAGGCGCCGGATGCAGGATTCGAGCCCCGGGAAATCCTGGAGGATGCGGTCGGCGAACAGGTCCCGCTCGGCGGGATCGGCGGCCACTCCCCGGCTTTGAAGCGTCTGCGCGGCGATATCCTTCTGCAGCTCCTCTCGAGGCTGCTTCAGCTCCACGACATGCCCGGCAGCGAGCCGGAACTCGAGCGCCTCTTCGAGCCCTCCCAGCATCCGGGCCGAATAGGCCGAGCTCAGCACCACTTGGATCGAGGCGTCGAAAAAGGTCTTGAATATCCTGGCCAACGCCTCGCGGTTCTCTTCTCCGACGCCCAGCAGGTGGACGTCGTCGACGAGCAGGGCCTTGGACTTGCCAGCGAACTCCTCGAGCTCGCCCAGCTTGCCTGAGGAGACCGCCAGCGCCACGGCGCGCGCCAGACGCGCCCCGGACGTGACCCAGACCGGCTGGTCGCCCGCCTGCTCTTGAAGCTTCTGGGCCAGGGCATGCAGCAAATGGCTCTTCCCGGAGCCGGAGCCCCCGAAGAAGAACATGGGATTGTAGAGAGTCCCCGGGCTGGTGAGGACCGACATGGCGGCGGCGTGGGCGAAACGGTTAAAGGGGCCCACCATGAGGGTTTCCATCGTGAACGCATCGTCCGCGGGCGCCACGCCCCCGCAGAGCGGAGCGGCCGCGAGCCGCTCCAGCCCCGGGGCCTCGGATCCGGCCGCCTGCCCCGCCGTCCCGACAGCGGGCTCCGCCGCCGGCTGCGCGACCGGCGCGGCCGCGGCGCCTTCGGACGGCATATGGAGGCTGATGCCGGACGATTGAGCCCCCGTCGAGACGCCCTCAACCTGCTCCGCTCCCTCCTCAGACAGGTCCACGAAATCAGGGGAATCCTGCGCCTCTTCGGCGGACGCCGCCGCCCCGGCTTCGGCCGGGCCGGCCGGCTCCGGAGCGGTTTCGGGGCCGGGCCCGGCGGGAGCCTCGCCCCCGCTCTCCGGCGCTTGTGACGCGGAAGGCGCGTCTTCTTTGGGAGGCTCAGGGAGAGGAGCGGCATCGACCCCGGCAGGAGCGCGGTGCCGGCCGTCCTCGGGAACCGCCCGAGCCGGCGCTTCAGCCGACGCCTCGCCCGGCCCGGCCGCGGCCGGCGTCGTCGGAGCGGGGGCCCCCTCGGCCAGCGAGCGAAGCTGCGCTTCGACGTCGGCCAGCGCCTCCGCGTTCAGGCCGTGCAGGTAGAGACGGAAGTTGAAATCGGGATCGCCCTTTTCCTTCTTGGGCCGGCCGCACATCGCGCCCAGCCTGCGGATCAAGGCGCGCACGTCCGAGAGTGAGCCCTTCAGCAGGAGGATCTGTCGATGGGGATCCTTATCGGTCGGAGACTTCTCGATCCGCCAACGCGTCAACATCGTCATCCCGCTTTCATCAGCATCAGGTCCACCACGAGATCGATGGCCCTGGTGCGCTTGTCGACCTCCTCGGGGGCGATCTGTGCGAAGAAGATGTCTTCGTCCTCGCAGGTCTTCTCGATATCCAGGATCTGGGCCTTGTTCACGCCTTCCACGAGGAGAAACACGCCCACGGCGCCCGTCTTCTTGAAGTGCCCGAGGAGCTCCTGCGTGTCCATCGCCCGTGTGAGCCCGGCCACTACGGCCTTGTGGAGGTAGAGAGGCTTCTTCGATACCTTCGCGGCGACTTCGGAGAGGAACTGGGAGAACTTCACATAGACAGTCTCGTGCCCGGGGTCGTACAGGAAGGCGATCCTGCGGATCTGCTCGGCGGGGGTCTTATCCGGGATGGGCTCCGGATCGGTCGAGACGCCCCGCGGCCCTTTCTTCGCGGGCGCAGCCGGCGCGACAGCCGCCGGTTCAGGAGCGGCAGCGGCCGGCTCCGGAGCCTTGGCCTGGGCTCCTTCCGGACTCGCTTCCTTCTGGACCGTCTCCGGAAGCCCCTTCTTTTCGGAAGGCTTCTTCTCCGCGGTCTCCTTTTCAACAGGCTTGAGCATTCCGGCTCTCGGCGCCAGCTCGATCTCCGGATGGGGCGCCGGGGCCGGCTCCGGAGGAGTAGGCTCCTTCTTCCGTTCGGGCTGGACCGGCACGCCGTCGACTGTGATCTCGAACGATCCCGTATCCGAAAGGCCCCTTTTCTTCACGGGAGGCTTCTTTTCCTCCTGCTTCTTCTTGACGACGGGAATGACGCCCGCGCGAGGAGCCAATTCGATCCCGGGGGCCGTTTGCTCTTCCGGCTTGGGCTGCTCGGAAGGTCTCGCGCCTTCGACCGGCTCCGGCTCAGCGGGCGGCGCGAGCTCCGCCCTGGGGACTTCGACCGGCTTCTCTTCCGCCGGAGGCGACACTTCCGCCTTGGGGATCTCGACCGGCTTCTCCGCGGCGGGAGGCGGGACCTGCTCCTGCGGGTGGGCCGCCCGCGGCCCGGCTTCGACGGCGCTCGGAGCCGCCTCCGCTTCCGCGGGGGGAACGCCTCCCTCGACGATCCCGGCTCCTTCGACCGGACCGGTCAGGGTCTGCAGGATGTTGTCCAGGTCGATGAGGGTCTCTTGGATGTCGCCATCCTGCACTCCCTCGCCCGGACGCTCGTCCGTCATTGCTCTCTCACGCCTCCCACGCCGCGCATCTTGAGCGCGATATCGTCGGTGTTCGTCGCGTTCTCCAAAGCCTCTTTCTCGTCGATCTTCCCTTCCTTCACCAGCCGAAGCAGGTCCTGGTCGAAGGTGTGCATCCCGTAGTAGGTGCCGGCCTCCATCGTCTTGTAGATCTCGCTGTTCTTCGCCTCCAGTATGTGACGCCGCACGAGACCATTGACGACGAGGGTCTCGGTCGCGGGGTAGCGCCCGCACCCGTCCTTGCCGGCGACCAGGCGCTGGGCCACGACCCCCTTGAGCACCAGCGCGAGCTGCTGGCGGACCTGGGACGCCTGGTGCGAAGAGAAGCTGTCGACGATACGGTCGATGGTCTGGACGGCGTCCAGCGTGTGGAGCGTCGAGAGGACCAAGTGCCCCGTCTCGGCGGCGGTGAGCGCGGCCTGCATGGTCTCTATGTCGCGCATCTCCCCGATGACGATCACGTCCGGGTCCTGCCGCAGGACGTGCTTAAGCGCCGCGGCGAACGAGCGCGTGTCCCGCCCCACCTCCCGCTGGACGACGGACCCCTTGATGTCCGGATGGAAGAACTCGATCGGATCCTCGACGGTGATGATGCGGCAGCTCTCCCGTTCGTTGATGTGGTTGACGAAGCTGTTCATCGACGTCGACTTCCCGGCGCCCGTGATGCCCGCGAAAAGGATCAGGCCTCGCGACTCCCCGGCGAGCTTCCTCATCGACTCCACCGGCAGGTTCAGCTCCTCGAAGCTGCGCAGCTTGATCGGGACGACGCGCAGGCTGAGGGCGACCGAACCGCGCTGGCGGAACACGTTGACGCGGAACCGGGAGAGCCCCGGCAGGCTGTAGGCCAGGTCCATCTCGTCGACGCTCGAGAACTGCTTGGCCTGCTCCGCGCTCATGATGCCTTCGGCCACCTTATTGATGTCGACCGCGGACATCTTCTTGAGGTTCACCGCGGGGACGAGCTTGCCGTGGATCCGCACGGCCGGGTAGGCATCCGCCTTGAAATGGATGTCCGATATGCCCTTCTCGACCATCAGCTTCAGCAGCTTGGTCAGGTCCGTCGCCATATGAGAAATCCTCCGCCAGACATGGGAAGAGCGACCCGGACGCGCGAAAATCAAGCCTTCGGGACCCCGGGATGAGGCCGCCTCAGGAGGATGAACGCACGACCCGTATCCCCTCCAGCGCCAGCCATTCGAGCGCCAGAGGACTGACAATCGCGTCTCCAGGTATTGTAAGGAGTTGCGCCCCGGGAGTCAACGCCTTTCTAGCCTCGTCATCCGTCAGAAACCGGCGGCCCTTGAGAGGGGGGAGGCGGGTCCCGTCAGACGCCCGCGGTCGCCCGCCCGGGGCGGACGTTCCGCCGCGCGGGCCACCGCCCGCGGGGGTGCCAACGTGCCTGAGGACTGCGTCGATGAAGTCGCTGCGCGTGAACATGGTGTCGTTACGGTCACGCCGGAGCACGCCTCACGGCGATGCGCGGTCCCAGGCGGACCCCGGACTCGCCGTCCCGCGCCCACCCGGCCGCGGCCCCGTTCCCGGCGCCCCAGCCCCTTTCCTTAAAGCGCGCGGCGCTGGACCCCAGTGTAGTGTATCACCAGCGGTCCCGGGCCGGCGCCGGTCAGCCCCCGGTCTTGATCGCGATCTTGTCGAGGTACTTCTCGAGATCGCCGTGCGGCCGCGGGATGACGTGGACCGAGACGAGCTCCCCGACCCGCTGGGCGGCCGCGGCCCCCGCTTCCACCCCCGCCCGGACCGCGCCGACTTCGCCGCGACACAGCGTCGTGACGAGCCCGGCGCCGATCCGTTCGTAGCCGAGCATGCGCACCTTGGCGGCTTTGGCCATGGCGTCGGTCGCCTCGATCATGCCGACGAACCCCTTCGTCTCGACCAACCCCAGCGCTTCCTTGATCTCAGCCATCGTTGTCTTCTCCTTTTCCGGAAAATCCTAATGCTCGTAAGCGGATCCGTTGAGGGGCCCATCCCGGGGCCCTCCTTCAAGATCCGCGTTGCACGTCGGACAACGCCTCGCGGAGGTGTAGGTCCGGACGCATTCGTCGTCCTCGGGCCACCACTCCTCGAAATACATCCCGACCTTCCTCCTGCACAGGATGCAGTACCGCTCGTAGGCCGCGCCGCAGCACGCGCAGAACCGCAGCGGCCCGGCAGGGCCGAGGTGCTCGGACCCCTTGGGATTCACCTGGGGGCCGGAGTGCGGCGGCCCGCCAGGGCCGCGGTGCTCGGACCCCTCGGGATTCGGCTGGGGGCCGCGGTGCGGCGGCCCGCCAGGGCCGAGGTGCTCGGACCCCTCGGGATTCGGCTGGAGGCCGGAGTGCTCGGACCCCTTGGCATCCTCCTCGTGGCCCGCGCGCAGAGGCCCCACGGAGCCGCGACGCTCGGACCCCTCGGAGACGACGCTTCTGCCCCGCGCCTTCGGCATATCCGTCGAGGCGCTCGATCCGGGGTCCGTCGGGACCTCTCCGCGGTGGAAGAGGGCCCCGCAGGCGCCGCACTCGAGATCGATCCTCACCCTGATCTTCTTCTTCATGCCTCCGCGATCCTCCTGCGGCCCCGATAGCCGCGGGCCACGACGCTCAATACGCCGGGGGCTTGCCGCCCGCCCCCTTAGGCTCCCCCGCGCCGGGCGCGCGATCGGTCACGATCGCCACGCTCGCCGAAGTCCCCAGACGCGTCGCCCCGGCATCGATCATCGCCTGGGCCATCGCCGCGTCCCGGATGCCGCCCGAGGCCTTGACGCCCATGAGCGGGCCGACCGTCCCGCGCATGAGCCGGATATCCTCCACCGTCGCGCCGCCGGGACCGAACCCCGTCGAGGTCTTCACGAAGTCGGCCCCGACCTCTTTCGCGATCCGGCAGGCCCGCGTCTTCTCGTCGTCCGTCAGAAGGGCCGTCTCGAGGATGACCTTGAGCACCCGTCCCCGAGTGGCGTCGCGCACCGCTCGCATGTCGTCGCGAACGAACGCGTCGTTGCCCGACTTCAGCGCGCCCACGTTGAGGACCATGTCGATCTCGCCGGCGCCGTTCGCGATCGCGTCGCGGGCCTCGATCGCCTTCACCGTCGGGGTCGTCGAGCCGAGCGGGAAGCCGACCACGGTGCAGACCAGGACCCCCGAGCCCCGCAGCAGGCGCGCCGCCAGCGCGACGTACGCCGGATTCACGCACACGGAGGCGAAGCAGTACGTGCGCGCCTCGTCGCAGAGCTTCGCGATCTCCTCCTGCGTCGCCCCCGGCTTGAGCAGCGTATGATCGACGCTCGGCGCGATCTCGTTGCAGTTCTTCGTTGGGTGGCAGACGCCGATGCGGTCGGCGCCCAGCGCCCGGAGCTCGTTGGGGCCGACTTTCGAAAGCGCCAAGCAATGGGGGCAATCCGGCCCGTGCGTGTGCTCCCGCTCGCCGTCCGCGGCGGCTGTTGAGGGCGCGGGCCTTCCGAAAGTCCACTCCTGCCCGAATACTTTGCCCGCCGTGCCGGTGGTCACGCGGACATCCCCCTCGCCGCGGGCCCGCACCGCCGGCTCGCAGGGGCCGGCTCCCCTGTCCGGGCAGCTGTCCGGGCAGCTGTCCGGGCAGCGTCCCGGCAGGGGCGCCGTGCCGGACGCCCTCGGGAAGGGCGTGGGCGGCAGGTGCGGCGATGGGGCCGACGCGCAGCCGCGCTCTTCCTTGAGCAGGCCCATCTCGGCCAGGACCTTCACGACGGTCTCGACGACAGCTCTCAACTCGCGCTCATGCATAACGTTTGTGGCTCCCTCTCATATAGACGCTGTCAATGACGCCGCAGATGACGGTCCGGACGGGCGCCTTCTCGTCCTTCAGTATCTGCCGGGCGGAGCCCCCCTCGTCCACGACCAGAACGACGCTCCCCGGTCCCGCCTGCACGCCGCCGTCGACCGCCATCAGCGGCTCGCCCAGCGGCTTCTCGGTAACGGGATCGATCGGGCGCACGATGAGAAGCCTCTTCTTGTCGAGGCTCGGGTGCTTGTACTGTCCCCAGACGTTGCCCACCACCTCCGCCACGATCATGGTTACGCGGTCCTCCTGCCAGCGCCCCCCCTCGGGGGGATGTCAACCGCCCCCCCACGGGGGGCGGTTTCTGTCGGGGGGCCGTGCTTCTTCATCAGGCCTTCCTCTGCCGTTCTTTCGCCCGAAAATCCCTCACCTGACGGCCTTCCACGATGCCGACGATGGCCGCGTCGATCGGCGGCACGTCCGGGAAGGCCACGGCGGCCTCGCGGGCCGCGACCCAGAACACGTATTCCGAGGCGCCCGCGCCCACCGCGTCGGCCGCGACGACCGGGCCGCCGCGCGGCTCGCCGTCCTCCCAGCCGAGGGGCTGGATGAGCAGCAGCTTCTTGCCGTCCAGAGTCTCATACTGCCGCGAGCAGGTCACGCGGCCGATGACCCGCGCGTACTTCATCGCTTGTACTGCGCCTCGATGGCCGCGACCTTGGCCAGACGGCGCTCGTGGCGGCCGCCCTCGAACACGGTCCCGAAGAACACGCCCGCGATCTCATTGAGCGCCACCTCGCCGTGCGTCTTGCCGCCCAGGCAGAGCACGTTCGCGTCCTCGTGCGCCATCGCGAAGCGGGCGCTGACGCTGTCGTAGGCGCAGACCGCGCGCGCGCCGCGGACCTTGTTGGCCGCCAGAGCCACGGCCCCGCCGAACCCATCGAGGAGCACGCCCCGGTCGAACTCGCCCCGCGCGACCGCCTCGGCGACGAGCTGCGCCACGTCGGGATAGTCCACCGACTCCGCCTTGTAGCAGCCGAAATCGACGACCTCATGGCCCTGGCCCTGGAGGAACCTCTTGAGCTTCTCCTTGGCCTCGAAGCCGGCGTGGTCCGAGCCTATGACTATTCGCATGTTATTTCCCCATCGTCCTCAAAAGCTGGCGGTCGGGCCGGGGGATGACGACGCGGCTGACCAGCATCCCCTCCGGCACGGCCGCGATGCCCGCGCCGACGGCCGTCCGGACGGCGCCCACGTCGCCGGTCATCGAGACGTACCCCTTGCCTCCGCCGATCGCCACGCGGACGTCGATCAGGTGCACCTTGGCCGCCTTGGCCGCGCTGTCGGCCGCGTGGACGGCCGCGATCGCGTCCTTCGTCTCGATGACGCCGAGCGCGTCGAGCTCCGGGACCGTCCTGCGCTTCTCGAGCGCGTCGAGAACGTGCTGGTGAACGTTCCGGATGATGACCCTATGGACGACGGTCCGGTCCGCCGTCTGCGCGCCCGCCCTCATGGCGGACTCGACCTCCCCCACCGGTCCCGACACGAGGATCATGTACTTGCCCCGGGCGATGATGTCCGCCTTCACGAGCTCGACCCCCGCCATCTTGCACATGGCGTCCGAGGCCTCGATCCCTTTCGCGATCGACGAGGTCTCCAGGAGTCCAATAGCGATGTTCGCCTGCATATTCGTCTCTCCTTAAGCGATGCGGAAGTAGCCGACGAGGCTGCACTGCAGCGGCCGGACGAAGTGGCGCGCCTTCGTCAGCCCGTCGCCGGTCGGCGTCCCGATCGACACCGAAGCGTAGCCCTCTCCCATGCCGAGGCCGTAGTAGGTCGGCGCGTTCTTGACGTAGATCGAGCACGCCATGCGCCGCCCCATGAGCGTCAAATTCGCCACGTTCATCGAGTGCATGGCGGAGGTGTGGTGGTTCTCTCCCTCGGCCTCGTAGGCGAACTCCACGGCCGACTCCACGTCCCGGGCCGAGGTGACCGGCAGGACCGGCATGAGCTGCTCGACCCAGATGAAGGGGTGGTCGGGCGGCACCTCGGCCCAGAGCAGCCTGGTCCGCTCGGGCACGTCGAGCCCGATGCCCCGCGCGATGACCGCGGCGTCCTTGCCCACGAACTCCCGGTTCAGGCGCGGGTCCTTGCAGCCCTTGCCGCCCTCCACGATCACGAGCTTGGTGACCGCGTCGATCTGGGAGGGGCTGAGCTCGTAGCCGCGCGGGTCGCGCCGCATGGCCTCCAGGAAACGCGCCTTGGCCGCCTCGACGACGATGACCTCCTTCTCCGCCGTGCACAGGACGTTGTTGTCGAAGGACGCGCCCGAGATGATGTCCTCGGCCGCCTTCGGCAGAAGAGCGGTCTCATCGACGACGACCGGGGGGTTCCCGGGGCCGGCGGCGATCGTCTTGCAGCTCTTGCCGACCGTCATCGCGATCTTGACGATCGCCGGCCCCCCGGTCACCAGGTTCAAGCGGACGCCGGGATGGGCCAGGAGCGCCCGCGTCCCCTCCTGCGAGGCCGGATCGACCGTCGCGATCAACCCGCGCGGCCCGCCGGCCGCTACGATCGCCTCGCCCAGCAGGCGCATCGTCTCGCGGCAGCACTTGACGGCGGCCGGATGCGGCGCGAAGAGGACGCTGTTGCCCCCGGCCAGGATCGAGATCGAGTTGTTGATGATCGTCGAGGTCGGGTTGGTCGAGGGGGTCACGGCGCCGACCACGCCGAAGGGGGCGTACTCCACGAGCGTCAGCCCCTTGTCCCCCGTGTAGGCTTCGGCGTGCAGGTCCTCGAGGCCCGGAGTCTTGGTCGAGACCAGCAGGTTCTTCCGGACCTTGTCCTCGTAGCGGCCCATGCCCGTCTCGTCGCGCGCCATGCGGGCGAGGGGCTCCGCGTTGTCGATGCCGGCCCTGCGCATCGCGTCGATGATCCTCCCGCGCTGCTCGAGCCCCATTTCCTGGAACCCGGCCTGTGCGCGGGCGCACGCGGCCACGGCCGCGTCGAGGTCCGAATAGACGAAGTCCCCGGCGCCCGAGGCTCCCCCCCGCGCCGCGGACCCGGCCGCGGACGCGACGGCCCCGAGGCCGGGCGCGCGGTCCTCCAGGCGATTGAGGACCTCGGCGACGATACCCGCTATCTCGCTCTTATCCACGATGCCCCCGCCCGGCGCGCCGCATTCAGCGCCTGGCCGGGTAGTCCTTGTCCTTGCTCTTCTCGAAGACGAGCGTCCCGCCGCTCTCCACGTAGTCGATGATGGCCGCGATCGCGCAATCGACCGGATGCCCCTCGGTGAGCGCCGTCTGCCGGGCCGAAGACCCCTGCACCAGCAGGACCAGCTCCCCTTCCCCCGCCCCCACGGTGTCCACGGCGACGAGAGGATTCCCCCTAGCGCCCCCGCCGGAGCCGAGCTCCGTGGGCTGGACCAGCAGAAGCTTCTTGCCGACGAGCTTCTCGTCCTTGTTCGTGGAGACGACGTTCCCGATCACTCTCGCGAATATCATGCTCCCTCCTGCCCCCGTCCGGACGGACGGAAGAAGCTCCTACTTGCGGCCCCGGCCCGCGGTCTCCGGAAGGGAGATGGGCATCTTGCCCTCGAGGTCCGAGTGCGGCTGCGGGATGACGTGGACCGCGATAAGCTCCCCGACCCTCTGCGCGGCCGCGCCGCCGGCGTCGCAGCTGGCCCGGCACGCCGCGACCTCGCCGCGGAACAGGACCGTCACCAGGCCGGTCCCGACCTTCTCGTAGCCCACGATCTGCACGTTGGCCGCCTTGACCGCGGCATCGGCGGCCTCGACGCAGGCCACCAAACCCCTCGTCTCGATCATTCCAAGCGCTTCCATTAAGCCTCCCTATGCTGACTTCAGAGTCATGCTAGCGCCGCAGGCTCGCCCTGCGGCGCTCAGTCCGCTGCGTTATCGGAAACTCCATCACAAGAGCACTGTTAGCCTTCCAGCTCTCGCGGCATGCGACATCCAGTCACAAGAATGTCCTTCCTGTCCCCCGCCCTTCAAACCAAGTGTACGAAATCCCCCGTCTTGAGCCACGCGGCGTTCGCTTCATCCGTGTCGACGTGGAACTCGAGCGCGAACTTGTCCGAGACGCGCGCGAGGACGTTCTCGAAGACGAGCTCGCGCGGCCCTCCGGCGCCCGCGCGGACCCGCATGCTGTCGCCGTCGCCGACCTTGAGCTGCCGCGCCTCCGCCGGGGTGAAATGGAGGTGGCGCTGGGCGATGACGAGCGCCTCGGGCACGTCCACGGAGCCCTTGGGCCCGATGAGCCGGATCGGCGCGGCCCCCTTCAGGCTCCCGGAGCCCCTCACCGGGGGCTCGAGCCCCAGGGTCACCGCGTCCGAGCGCGAGACCTCGACCTGCGTATGCTTCCGGTACGGGGCCACGAGGCGGACGCGGCTGAGACGGCCCTTGGGGCCCTCGATATCCACCACATCTTCGGCCGCCCAGAAGCCCGGCTGCCGCACCCGGCGGAACATCTTGGGCTCCCGCTCACCGAATATCCGGCGCCAGTGCTCCTCGGTGATGTGAAAATGCCTATTGGAGACGCCCACCGGGACGGGCGTCTTCGACCGCTCCATTCCGAGGATCAAGTCCTCGGCGATCTTCTGGGCCAGCTGCGAGTTCTGCCGCATGCGGACGGGTCCCTCTGGACCGACGCTCAGCTCCCCCCGGGCCCCTGGAACCGGATGATGCGCAGGAATACGTCGGCTTTGAGGCTGGCGCCTCCCACCAGGGCTCCGTCCACGTCGGGCTCGGCCATCAGTATGTCGACGTTGTCCGGCTTCACGGACCCACCGTACAGGATCCGCATGGACTGGGCGAGCGCCTCTCCGTGAAGCTTGGCCACGGTCTTCCGCGTGAAAAGGTGCGCCTCCTGGGCCTGGCCCGGCGTGGCCGTCTTTCCCGTGCCGATGGCCCAGACGGGCTCGTAGGCCACGACGAGCGGCTGCAGGTCCGCCGGGGCGAAGCCCTCCAGCCCGCCCTTGAGCTGGGTCTCCAGCACGCGCCAGGTCTTCTGGTCTTCCCGCTCGTCGAGGGTTTCCCCTATGCAGACGATAGGCGTCAGTCCCGCCGCCAGGGCCGCGGCGAGCTTCTTACGCACGCCTTCGTCGGTCTCGCCGAAATACTGGCGCCGCTCCGAATGGCCGATGATGACGGCCGAGCACCCGGCGTCCTTGAGCTGGCCGGCCGACACCTCCCCCGTGTACGCCCCTTTTCCTTCCCAGTGCATGTTCTGGCCGCCGAGCAGGATGCCGGTCCCTTTGAGGACCTCAGCCACCACCGTCAACGCAGGGAACGGCGGGGCGACCAGCACCTCGGGGCCGCCCCCGTCCTTCGAAACCTGCTCGGCCAACGCGCGTACCAGCTCCACCGACCCCTTGAGGTCGAGGTTCATCTTCCAATTGCCCGCGATGAGCGGGCGGCGAATCGGTTGCCCCATATGGTGTGGCCAGATTGGCCACATACCCCCTTTTACGTTTCCTGAATTATATCAAGTGCACTCGCCGCAGACAAGCCGCCGTCGATGCGCCCGATACTCTTCACCCGCGAAATGCCTGAGAGCGGACACCGCCGAAGGAGCACGGAACTAAGCGCCGCAGGGCAAGCCTGCGGCGCTGACCGGTCAATATTCCGAGAAGGGGATGACGATCTCGCGGAGGCTGCCGGGGTTGTAGTCTTCCTTGTACGAGGACTTGGAGCTGCGCTTGACGCGCAGGGTCAGGACCTTCGCCTTGCGGCCCTCCCTGATATCGGAGTCCGAGTCGCCGAAGTAGAGGATATGGTTTCCCTTGGCCAGGTACTCGTGCTTGTTCGCCTTGCCTCCCGCGAAATAGAAGTCCGTGGCCAGGTAGCGCCAATCCTTCCTGAGCGCCTCGCCGCCGTAGGAGGGGCGGGGCGTCAGGACCGTGACCTTGAACCCCAGGATCCGGAAGACCCAGGCCATCGAATAGACCAGCACCTTGGGCCGCTCCAGGTCGTAGCTGTTGTTGACGACCTCCCAGAACCTGGGGCTGAAGGGCGTAATCCCGCTCGCGAAGCCCTTGGAGAAGGCCGGGGTGGAGAAGACCAGCGTGTCGTCGTAGTCGAAAGCGACGCGGAACTTTCCGATCGTCACTAGACTGAAGATGAGCCCCCAGACGCACATGGAGGCCAGGAGCTTCTTCGTCAGGGTCCAGGCTTGGCCGGCTTTTTGTTGGACTTTCTTCAGCATATCAGTGGACTAGAACGCGGCCGGCATCCCGCGCCTCGATGGGGGAATTCTCCTGGGCGCACCAGATGAGAGCGTCGCGGCTCAAGGTCCCGGTGACCGCCTTGTCGGTGCCCTCCCCGAACGCCTCGTAGTCGTCGCCGCCCAGGACGAGAAAGTCGGGGGCGCTCACGGAGTAGACCTCGTCGTCCGCCAAGGGCCGGCCCCCGACCGATACCTCGCGCAGGCGCCGCCCGGCCGGGGCATCCGGATCGTACTTGAACCGGAGGCCGGAGACCTGCACCTTGCCCGGAGCCCTGGACACGCCGTGCTCCAGGATGCTCCTGACGCCCGCCCCGCTCATATAGAGCGTCACCACGTAGTTATCGAAGGGCATGATCTCGAAAATGTCGCGAAGCCGCACGGGCCCGGCCCGCAGGTCGGCCCGGATGCCCCCGCCGTTCTGGAACGCGATCTGGGTCTTGGTCCATCGGCGGATGCAGTCCGTCACCCAGACGCCCAGGGAGGATATCTTCTCGCGGTCGTGCTCCAGGGTGACCGACGCGGTGGCGATGACCACCTCCAGCCTCCTGCCGACCTCCTCCTGATACTTCTCCACGATCTTCCGGATCTCCGGGTCCTCTCCCACCTCGTCGATCCAGAGGTCCACGAGCTCCCCCTTCGAGGAGACGACCCTTTTCCTCTCCGGATCGATCTCCAGCACCGCGCGGCCCACTCTCGTGAGGGCCCAGCCCGTGTTCACGATCAAAGTGCCCGTCCTCTGGTCGCGCTCCGGCTCGAACACGGGCACGTGCGCATGCCCTCCGACGATCAGGTCGATGCCGGAGACGCGCTCCGCCAGGTCCCGGTCGCTCAAGGAGCCGCCCCTCTCCGCGGCGCCGCGGGCGATGTGGCTCAGGGCGACGACCACATCCGCGCCCGCCTCGCGCAGAGCGGCCACCATCCGTCTGGCGGTCTCGACCTCGTCCGGAAAGCGCAGGCCCGCCACGTTCTTGGGAATGGTGATGACGGGCATCCTCGTGGTCAGCAGGCCGAAGATCCCCACCTTCACCCCGGCGACTTCCTTGACGATATAGGGCTTCACATAGTCGACCGGCCCTCCACCGGCGACGCCATGGACGTTGGACCCGACCACCGGGACCTCGAGCCGCGCGATAAGCGCCTTGAGCGGCTCCTCTCCGTAGTCGTATTCGTGGTTCCCCAAGGTCACGGCGTCGTACTCAAGCGCGTTGAAGATGTCCGCGACCGAACGGCCCCGCGTGATGGTGCCCTCGGGAGTCCCCTGGAACCAGTCTCCGGCGTCGAGGAGCAGCATCGGGCCGCCCTTGCCCCGCTCCCGCTTGACGACCCGGGCCAGGGCCGCCGCTCCGCCGACCATGCGGCCGCCGGCCTTGCGGTCGGGGCGCGCCATGATCCAGCCGTGGATGTCGTTGGTGTGGAGCACCGTGAGCCTGATGTTCTCCGCCGAAGCCGACAGGGCGAGGCACAGGCACGCCGCCGCGATCAGCGCGCGGCGTCCACCCCGGCAGGGGCGCCATGCCGGCCGCCCTAGGGACGGGCGTGGGCGGCAGGTGCGGCGTCCACCCCGGCAGGGGCGCCATGCCGGCCGCCCTAGGGACGGGCGTGGGCGGCAGGTGCGGCGTCCACCCCGGCAGGGGCGCCGTGCCGGACGCCCTCGGGAGATGTCCTGGCGGCCGGTGCGGCCCTTCCCGCCGGCGGGGCCTTTTGCGGGGGTCCCGCGGGGAGATTCCTCCGGGAGCGGGACCGTCTTCGGGATCATGAGGACTTCACCAACATGTCGCCGATGATATCGGCGGCCTCGTTGCCGCGGTCGGCCGCGTCGGAAAGGTGCCGGTAGATCTCGCGCGTCTTCAGGACCCCGACGACGCCGGGCTTCTTGAGCAGCTCCGAGAGCGCCTCGCGGCAGATGCGCTCCACGAAGCTCGCGGTCCTCTTCGCGCGCATGACCCGATCTTCGGCCAGACGCGGGGAATCGCGCAGGGAGCGCACCGCGGCGGCGATGTCCTGGCCGGCCTCGCGGAGAGCGCGCGCCATCCTCCTGAGAAAGTCGTCGGTGGGGACCTCGAAGAGCGTCATCTCCTCGGCCGCGGCCTTCGCGTAGTCGGCCATGTCGTCGATGGCGCGCGACAGCGCGAAGACGTCCTCGCGGTCCATGGGGGTCGCGACCGACCCGTCGAGCGCCTCGACCACGGCGCGACGCAGGCCGTCGGCCTCCTTCTCGAGGTCCCGGACCGCCATGCCCCTGCCGGGATCGGGGGACTGGATGAAGGCGTCCAGGGCCGCGAGCCCCTCCAAGGTCTTGTCGGCCTGCTCGAGCAGCAGCTTATAGAAATCGGACTTTTGCCTTTTGGAAAAAGGCATTTGCGCGCATTCTACCACTTTTGCCGGGACATCGGCTCGGAAGAGCGGGATCGATCATTCGGCCTGCTTGCTCGAAGCCCACCTGAGCTTCTGGACCTCCGCCCGCAGCCTGAAGATCTCCTGCATGCGCTGCGCGTCCTGCTTGACCGCGGCCTCGAGCCAGGCGCGCTCCTTCAGCTCGAACTGCGTGCGCAGCATGGTCAGCGTACTCGTCTTGTCGGCCAGCGCCGCCTCGAGCTCCTCCCTCTGGGACCCCCAACTGGTCCGGGTCTCGGCCAGCGCGCGGTCCCGGGCGACGTCCGCCTCGAGCAGGCGCGTCCGCAAGGCCTTCGCCGTGGCCTGCTCGGTGGCCGCCTCCCTGGCGGCCCGCTCCGCCGCGGCCACCGCCTTGCCGCGCTCGGCCTCCGCTTCGTCGCGCTCGGCCTCCGCCTTGCGGAGGCGCTCGCGCAGCTCCTCGGCGGCGGCGACGTCGAGTCCGGGCTCGGAGGCGGCCGCCGGGGCCGACTTCTCCGAAGCCGCGGCCTCCTTGAGGCGGGCGATCTCCTGATCCTTCTCGCCCAGAGCCCTCTCCATGCGCGCCGCGTCGGGCTGTAGACGGAGCGTCTGCTCCTGGTCCCGCTGCTTGCGCTTGGCGGATTCGAGCTCCCCTTCGAGATCCAGGAGGCGCCGCGCCATGACTTCCCTCTCGCGACGCCCCTGGGAGAGGGCGCTCTTCATCTCCGCGGCCCCGGCCAGCCCGAGATCCCGCTCGCTCTCCGCGGAATGCAGGCGCTCCACGAGCGCCGACCTCTCGGAGCGCAGCTTCTTGAGCGTCCGCTCGGCTTCGAGCGCCGCGATCCGGGCGGCCTCGCGCGCGCCCTCCGCCTCGCGCAACTGCCGCAGCAGGACCTCGCCCCTCGCGCGCACCCGCTCCAGATCCTCCTTCCGCGAGCTGCGGCCGGAGCGCGTCTCGGCCAGCGCACGGTCCCGGGCGGCGTCCGTCTCGGCCAGGCGCGTCCTCAAAGCCTTCGCCGCCGCCCGCTCTTCGGCCGCCTCCCTTCCGGACCGGTCCGCCGCCTCCAGGGCCTTGTCGCGCTCCGCCTCGGTCTCGCGCAGCCGCCCGAGAAGCTCGCCCGCCTGCGCGAGCTCCCGCTTCATGCCGGCCGCCTCCGCCCTGACGAAATCCCGCTCGCTCTCCGAGGAGTCCATCCGCTCGACGAGCGCCGATCTCTCGGCGCGCAGCTTCTTGAGGGCCTGCTCCGCCCCGCCCGCCTCCCGCCGGGCGGCCTCGCGCGCGCTCTCGGCTTCGCGCAGCCGCCCTTCCTGGGCCTCGCACTTCGCGCGCCCATCAGCGAGCTCCCGCTCAAGCTCCAAGACGCGTCTCGACAAGCCCCCCCTCTCGCGCGCCCCTTCCGCGACGACCTTCTTCATCTCCGCGGCGCTGGCCCGGCCGAGGTCCCGTTCGCTCTGCGCCGCGTGCAGCCGCTCGACCATCGAGGCTCTCTCGGCGCGCAGCTTCTTGAGGGTCTGCTCGGCCTCGGCCGAGGCCACCCGGGAGGCGTTGCTCGCGCTCTCCGCCTCGCTCAGCCGCCCCAGCAGGGACTCCCGCTGCGACTCGGAGCGTTCCCGCGCGCGCTGCGCCTCGAGCTCGGCCAGGCGGGCGATGTCCCGCTCCTGCTGGAGGACATCGAGCCGCCGCCGCATGGTCTCGCCCGTCAATACCGCTTCCTCGCGCGCCTTGGCCGCCTCGCTCTCGGCCGCGCGGACCGCGTCGAACTCATGCTTCCGGAACTGCTTGCTCAAGGACTCGCGCTCCTTGCGCAGGGAGTCCTCGAGCCGGGCCTCCCAATCCTTCCAGAGGCGCTCCCGCAGCAACGGCTCGAACGCCTCGGGCGTCCTCCAGAGCTCGACCAACGCCTCGGCCAGCCGGGACCGGGCGGTCTGGACCTGGAGCCGCAGCGCGTCGCGCACCTCCACGAAAAAGTCCCGCATCCAGGCGCGGTCTTCCTTGACGTGCTCCTGGAACCGCGCCGCCACGAGCCGGAACCCCTCCTCACCGATCCGGACCCGGCTCGTGTACTCCATGTCGAGCATCACGAGGCGAGCGCGGAAATCCTCCTCCGTCGTCGGCCCCGTGACGAGCCATCGCCTGAACTCCTCGGCGTGCTGGTCGAACTCGGCCCTGGCCTCGTCGAGGCGGCGGCGGAGGTCCTCGAGCTGCCGGCTCAGTCCTTCCTGGACCCTGCCTGCCGTCCCCGCGATCCTGGCCTCCGCCTCGGCGATGCGGCGCAGCACGTCCTGCATGGACTGCTGCTCGGCACGCTCGAACTGGTGGACCAGGCGGTCGGACCCGTCGTTCGCGAGCGGCTGCGGCTTTTTGGGAGAGCGGTCTTCCATCGCCTTTGATGAGGTCCGGGACAGCCTCTTAGCTTACAAAAATTCCGGGGACAGGAGGCGCGCTGCCGGCCGGCTTCGACCGGCATGGCTGGGCCCTTTGCCCCTTGCGCCGGGAACGAAAACAGCCTATCGTATCTTCCACGGCACGGTCATGGACAAGAAGCCGCCCCTCCCGTTGTCTCGCTTGATCGCCCTGTCGCTTGTCGGGGCCATGTTCGCGTTCGCGGCGTGCGACGCGATCGACGAGGAAGACCTCAATATCCCGGACATGGAGGCGCCGCCGGGATACGCCTGCGTCGAGGCCGGGGGCCACTGCAACACGAGCGCGGACTGCTGCGCCGAAGGGATATGCAAGGCGGGGGCCTGCGCGCCGTCCGGCACGGAGTGCGTCGAGGCGGGCGCCCACTGCTCCTCGAGCGCCGACTGCTGCGGCACGAGCCTTTGCGCGGGCGGGGTATGCGACAGCTCCACCGCGAAGTGCTCCGAGGCCGGCCGGCACTGCGCCGCGAGCGCGGACTGCTGCGGCGTCTCGCTGTGCCGCGGCGGGGTCTGCGAGGGGTCCTCCGGCTGCATCGGCGAGGGGGGCCACTGCGCCACCGCCAGCCAGTGCTGCGGGATCCTCACCTGCCAGAACGGCGCCTGCCGTTGATCGAGCCAGCACCGCAGGCTTGCCCTGCGGTGCTTAGTTCTTGAACGACTCCAGCCAGAGAGCGAACACGGCCACGCGGAAGAACAGGCCCGAGTCGACCTCCCGGCTCCCCGCGCGCAGCTCGTCGAGCATCCAGCGCAGGCGGGCCTCCTCGAAGACGCCCCAGCTCCTCCAGGCGCCGCGCGCCAAGAGCTCGTCGAGCACCCGGTTCGAAGGCGAGCGCACCCATTCCTCCCACGGGACGATGAACCCGTGCTTACGCCGCCAGGCGATCGGCTTCGGGAGGTACTTGCCGGCGAGCCGGCGCAAGAGGTACTTGCCCTTCAGCCGGCGGATCTTGGACGACGCGGGCAGGTGCAGCGCGTACTCGACGAGACGCCGGTCCAGATAGGGCACGCGCGCCTCCAGGCCGGCCCGCATCGTCGTTTTGTCGACCTTCATAAGGAGGCAGTCGCACAGGACCGTCCTCAGGTCGAAGGCCAGCGCCCCCTTGAGGCTGTGAGGCTCCTCGGAGTCCTTCAGCCATTCCAGCGGGGAGACGCGCTCCGCCCGGCGCCAGAAATCCCGGCAGCAGATGCCGTCGAGCTCGGCGGGCTGCGAGTGCGCGCTCGCCCTGGCCCAGGCCCGCAGCCCGCCGTGCGGGAGCTCCCGGAAGAGCCGTCCCTTGCCCATCCGGCGCGCGAGCACCGCACCGATGGCCTGGCTCCACTGCGGCATCCGGCCGACGGCCTCCGACAGGTAGGCGGCCTTGTAGCGCCCGTACCCCGCGAAAAGCTCGTCGGCGCCCTCCCCGGTCAGAACGACCTTGACGCTCTCGCGAGCGAAGCGGGAGAGCAGTAACGTCGGCAGGATGGCCGAGTCGGCGATCGGCTCGTCCAGGGACTGCCCGAGATCCTCGACGCGGGAGAGCACGTCCGCCGGAAGGACGAGCTCGTGGTGGTCGGTGCCCAGGTAGCGCGCCACCGCGCGCGCGTGGGCGGACTCGTCGAGGCCCGCGCGCACGCCGGAGAACCCGATGCTGAAGGTCCGGACCTTCCCGCCGGTGGCGCGGCTCATGATGGCCGTGACCAGCGAGGAGTCCACCCCGCCGCTGAGGAAGGCCCCGACGGGGACGTCGCTCATGAGCTGGCCGCGGACCGAGGCGATGAGCAGACGCTCGACTTCGTCCATGGCCTCCGCCAGGCTCGGATCGCGGCTCGGAGCATGGTGCGCGTGAGCCGCCCAGGGCGGCCGCGTCGGGATCTCCCAGAACGACTCGAGCTTGAGCCCGTGGGCGTTGACCCTCAGCAGATGGCCCGGCGGGAGCTTCAGGACCGAGGAAAGGACCGTCCGCGGGGAGTGGACGAACCCGTAGGAAAGGTAGTCGAGCACTCCGGCCGAGTCCAGCTCGAGATTCGGCAGCAGCGACGCGAGGGAGCGCAGCTCGGAGGAGAAGGCGAGCCGCTTCCCATCGAAGTGGTAATAGAGGGGCTTCACGCCGACCGGGTCGCGCGCCAACAGCAGCTCGTGCTTGCGCGCGTCCCACACGGCGAGCGCGAACATGCCCTCCGCTCGACGCAAGGCCCCGTCTCCCTCGCGGGCGAAGAGGTGCAGCAGGGACTCGGTGTCGGAGCGCGTCCGGTAGCGGACGCCGGCGCGCTCGAGCTCCTCCTTGATGCGGGGATGATTGTATATCTCGCCGTTGAATACGATCGTCAGGCGCCCGTCGGCCGAGCGCATGGGCTGCTGGCCGTGCTCGAGGTCGAGGATCGATAGGCGCCGGAACCCGAAGGCGACCGGCCCCTCGGACCAAGCGCCGGCCTCGTCGGGACCGCGATGAGCGAGGCGCTCGCGCGCGCTCAGCACGGCGTCGGCGTCCGCGGCCTTGCCGTCGAGGTTATAGATGCCTACTATCCCACACACTACTCGCACTCCTCGCTCCGAGAGGAATCTGCTCCGCTCGGTGCTCGCCCTGGGGGCTGCCGCCCCCTCGGGCCCGCAAGACCCACATCGCCTTAGTGGGCCTTGCGGGTCACCCCGACTAAGGTCGCCGGACCATGCCGGCGACTAATATGTCGCACCCCTCCCTGTCGCGGCCCTCCGCGGCCCGGCGGACTGGTAGTCCGCCGGGGGGCGTCGGGTCCCCTCGCTTCGGAGAGGAAAGAACAGCCTCCGCTCGGCCGCTCTCCAAGGGGGGCTCTGCCCCCCCTTTCGTCGGCGCTCGCTCCTCTCCCTTCGGTCGACCGCTCGCTGACCCCCCCGAAGAGGAATCTTAATAAAAGTCGCCGAACCATGTCGGCGTCTTATGTGTCGCATCCGATCCAGCGCTTGAGGCGCTTACACCTTCGCTCTATTAAGGAAGCATGCCTGCCTGCGGCGGGCGTACAATCCCTGATAACCCAGCGGTGCAAGCGACCGGTCGACGCACCACAGCGCCGACGCACATCTCATACGGCGCGGGGCACGGTCCCCCTGCCGGGAGACCGCCGCGCGCGACCGGCGCTGTTACCGGCCCATGCCGGCGCCTTGAGAAACCATCTTTCGAAAGCGTTGGGCGTCGCGCCACATGGCGTTGTTCTCGAAAAAGACGTACGCCGGCCCCTCGTCGCACCGGGCCGCCAGCTCCCGGAGCTCCTCCTCGCCGAAGCTGAGCCCGCGATCCAGATGACGCCCGACGCGCCTGCCGCGCGCCCGGATATAGCGGGGCCCGCGGCCGCGCCGCGCCCCTGAAGCGGCCGATGGATCGCTCGCTCCCTCGCGGCCGCATCCGGAGCCGATCAACGGCTCGACGCCGTGGATGAGCCCGAGGTCGGCGCACACTTTGCGCACCATGGGCCGCTCCCACCCCCGGCCCTGGGGAGCCCAGACCAAGGCCGCCCCCCCGCGCCGGATGCCTTTGAAGAAACGGTACATGTCGCGGAAGTGGTCCGCGTTCGGGTAGAACGACGAGGGAGTATCGAATACGATCAGGTGCGGGCGCAGGACCGCGGCGACGTCCTCGAAGGCATGCCACGCCTCCCCGACCTCGTCCGTCGCCCGGAAATGCCCGCAGCGCAGCCCGGACCGCGCCCGGGCGTCCGGCGCCGGACGCCGATACGCGGAGCTCGTCGGGGGATGCGTGATCCGCCGCCATGCCCGCAACACGAACTCGAAGCCCTCGGGCGCCTCCGTCCGCCAACGGCGCGCGGTCTCCAGCCGGGGGAGACGGGTCGCCGTCGAGACGACCTCCACTGCCGCGAGTCTGGGGAAGTAGCTGCTGCGGGCCACCGGGAAGCCGCAGCAGCCGACCTTGACGCGTTCCGATGCCGTCATAAACCCTGGGAAGCGGGCCCTCTCAGATCTCGCGCGAGACCGCCTCGGGGAGGAAGCGGGAGTACCGGAGCAGGAACCACGCCAGCGCGAGGCAGCACAACCCGTAGGTGAGCTCGAAGCCCCCGTACCGGAGCCACTGCTCGCGCGTGACGAACTCCCACGGAGCCGGGGCGTAGAGGTTGGCTTCCGGCTGGCCCCACAAAAGGTCATAGACGCCCTTCACGGCGACCGGAGCGCCCCAAACGCCGAAGATACCGGCGGAGATGACCGCCAGTCCCCGGACCTTGACCTTTCGCGTCGGCAAATTAACGCTTGGAGTACTGGAAGCGCTTGCGGGCCTTGGGCTGACCGGGCTTCTTGCGCTCGACCATGCGCGCGTCGCGGGACAGCAGCCCCGCCTTGCGCATGACCTTCTTGACCGTGTCGTCGATCTTGGCGAGCGCCCGCGCGATGCCGTGACGGATAGCCTCGGCCTGCCCGGTGACGCCGCCGCCCGTGACCTTGACGGTGACGTCGTAGCCCTTTCCCTGTTCGACTTTGGAGAGGGGCGACTTCGCGCTGCTGATCTGCCGAGCGTGCCCGCGGAAAAACTCGTCGAGCGGCTTGGCGTTGACGACGATCTTGCCGTCCCCGTTGGGGATCAGGCGTACCTGCGCCACGGAGGTCTTGCGCCGGCCCGTGGCCCAGAGGATATTGGTGCTATCGGACACTGATGGCCTCCACCTTCTGCGCCGTGTGCGGGTGGCTGTCGCCCGCGTAGACCTTCAGCCGGCGAAGCTGGTGCTGTCGAAGACGCGTCGCCGGCAGCATGCGCTTGACGGCCAGAAGGACGACCTTCGTGGGATCCTTCTGCATCTGCAGCTTAAAGGTGACCAGCTTCGCGCCTCCGGCGAAGCCGGAGTGGCGGAAGTAGGTCTTCGACGCCTCTTTGCTGCCGGTCACCTTGACGCGACCGGCGTTGGTGACGACGACAAAGTCCCCGCAGTCCACCGACGGCGTGAAATACGGCTTGTTCTTGCCGCGAAGCAAAGTCGCGGCCTTCGACGCGAGGCGGCCGAGGACGGCGCCATCGGCGTCGATAAGCACCCAGCGCCTGCGCTGCTGGGCGTATTCGGTGCTGATATGGGTCGTTTTCTGCGACATAACGCTCTCAGTATATCAAATGCCTTCCCGACGCGCAAACACCCTTTCGGGCGCCCCCCCCTCAGGGAGCCTTGTCGGGGGGCGGGGGCTCTCCCTCCCCGGAGCGGTGCCGGGCGACGATGTCCATGAGTGGGTCGGAGGGCGAGATCAGGTAGAACACCTTCGATTCCGTCCGGATGACGACGAGCGAGGTCTCCCTCTCGAGCTGCTCGTCGTCCATCTTCGCGGCCTCAAGCAGCATGCCCTTCTCGCTTTCGGATATCTCCACATACCCCGACCGCATCAGCGCCGTGATCTTCCCGAGGGCCCGGGCGTCCTCGGCGGACGGCCTGGGCGCCTCCCCCGCGCCGGCGGGCGGCTCCTCGCCCCCCTTCCTCAGGCGGCGCGGCGGCCGCACGCTGCCCGTGACGGTCCCGTCCGGATAGCGCCAGAACGCGGGCAGCTCGCGGCGCACCCGGTTGTAGATTTCGACGCCCTCCTGCGTCAGCCCGCCTTCGCCGTCGAAGAGAGGCTTTCCTCCGAGGCTCTGGAGCTCGAAGACGAACCTCGCCTCCGCGCCTTTGCCCTCGAAATAGCCGCGGGCCTGCTGGGCGAGGAGGAAGAGGAACGTGCGGTATCCCCGCTTTGTGAGCATGGGCTCCTTGAGGCCCGCCCCGACCTCGACCTGGGCCGCGTACCCCCGCAAGGTCCCGAGCTTCGAGCGCAGAAGGCGGAACGCCCCCATGGACTGGGCCTCGCGCAGGCGCAGCAGCAGCGTGTACTCATCCGGCGTCCAGTCGGCGGCGTCCGGGGGAACGATCCGCCTGCCGCGCATCTCCGTCAAGAGCGCCTGGCGGGGCGACACGCCGGGAGTCCGTCGCCGTCCGGCGGGTCCGCCCGTTGATACTGCGGGTGCGGCGTCGACCCCGGCAGGGGCGCCGTGCCGGCCGCCCTCCGGAAAGGCGTCGGCGGCAGGTGCGGCGTCGACGGCAGGCAAAGCGCCGGCGAGCGCGACACAGAGCGCCCCCCACGCGAGAAGCCCGGCTCGGAGCCGCTCCGCTCTATTTCCCCGCGCGCTGGAAGATACGCGGCAGGACGACTCCCGTCTGGTTCTGATACTTTCCTTTTCGGTCGGCATAGCTGACTTGGCAGACCTCGTCGCTCTGGAAGAACACCAGCTGGGCTATCCCCTCGTTCGAGTAGATCTTGGCCGGCAGCGGCGTCGTGTTGCTGATCTCGAGCGTGAGGGTCCCCTCCCAGCCGGGCTCGAGCGGCGTCACGTTGACGATGATCCCGCAACGTGCGTACGTGCTCTTGCCGACGCACAGGGCCAGCACGTCGCGGGGGATGCGGAAATACTCCACGGAGCGGGCGAGCGCGAAGGAGTTCGGGGGGACGACGCAGGCCGGCCCCTTGTGGTCCAGGAAGGACCTTCGGTCGAAGTCCTTGGGATCCACCACCCCGGCTAGCGCGTTCGTGAAGATCTTGTATTCGTCGGCGACGCGGATGTCGTACCCGTACGAGGAGAGCCCGTACGATATCTTGCCGTCGGCCTCCAGCCTCTCGACGAACGGCTCGATCATCCGGTCCTCCAGGCACCGCCTCTTGATCCAGGTGTCAGGCTTGATCATTCTCGTGTCCCCTTGGAGCGAGCCGCCCCGCCCTTCCCGTCAATAGATGCCGCGAGTGGCCGCCCAGGCCTTGGCCGCGAGCGCCACTTTCCGCCACAAGGGCAGGCGGACCCTCCGGAAGAAGACCCGGTAATCCTGCCGCTTCATCTCCTCGAGAAGGGCTTCATAGATGTGCGCCATGACCTCGGCCGACAGCATCGCGGGACGGTCGGCCGGACGGAGCAAGTTGCGGGCCTTGCGATAGAAGGACTTCGCGCGCTTGTACTCCAGGTTCATGAGCGCGCGGAAGGCCGGCGTGTGCTCCCGGCGGACGAACGCCTCCGCCGAATATCCGGCCTCCCTCATGTCCCGCAGAGGCAGGTAGATCCTTCCTCTTTCCAGGTCGGCCCCGACGTCCCGCATGATGTTCGTCAGCTGGAACGCGTTACCCATCGCCACCGCGTACTCCCGGATCTCGGACGGAGGCGTCTCGCGGTATCCGAAGATCTCCACGCAGAGAAGCCCGACGGCCCCGGCGACCCCGAAAAGGTACTTTTCCAGATCGGCGAACGTCTCGTAGCGGCTGCGCTCGAGGTCCATGGCGACGCCCCGCACCAGCTCGAGGAAGCCCTCCTTGGGGAGGCGGAACTCCTCGAGGAACGGCAGCACCCGGCGGGAGACCTCGTGCGTCGGGCCGCCTTCAAAGAGCCTTTCGATCTCCGCGCGCCAAAATTCCAGCCGGCGCTCGGCCTCCCCGCGGCTGTGCTCGCCCGAATCGACGATATCGTCGACGTGCCGGCAGAAGCCGTACACGGCCCGCAGCGCCTCCCGCTTGCGCTTCGGCAGAAGCAGGAAGCCCATGTAGAAGTTCGATCCGGTCTCGGGGGCTCCGTTATCGGCGTCGGCCTCGGCAGCCATGTTTCAGCGGGAACGAGTCCTCATTTCACCCGCCTCCTGGGAGGCAGCTGGGGCGGGGGCTTGAGCGGAGCGTTCGACCATTCGAGCTCGTGCGGACCGACGAAGACCGTGTTCCCCTCCCGGATGCCTATGCCCTTCAGCGCCCTCTCGACGCCGATCCGGCGCAGCGTGGACTGCAGCCGGTACACCGACTCCATGAGGCTCATGTCCGCCATCGCCGCGACGCGCGCGATGTAGGGCCCGGTGACGCGGAAGCTCGCCGGGCCGACGCGCGCGACCCGGAAGCCCTTCTCGACGCGGACCGACGGGCCCTCGTCGGAGACGGCGAGCATCGCCGCTTCGCGGGTCTGCCTGCCCAGCTCGGTGATGGCTGCGTCGAGCAGGCGGGCGAGGCCCTCCCCGGTCGCGGCCGATACGGCGAAGACGCGGCGCTTGCGATACCGGGCGCGCACCCTGCGCAGCGCGGCCTCCGCCTCCGGGAGGTCCAGTTTGTTCACGGCCAGCAACCGCGGCTTAGCCGCCAGGACGCGGCTGTGGCGGCGCAGCTCGGCCTCGAGCACGCGCACCCCGTCCGCCGGGGCCGCCCCGTCGAAACCCATGGGGTCGACGAGATGCACGAGCACCCGCGTGCGCTCCACATGGCGCAGGAAGTCTAGGCCCAGGCCCCTGCCGGCGTGAGCTCCCTCGATGAGGCCCGGTATATCCGCCAGCACGAAGCTCCTGCCCTTGTGCCGGACCAGGCCCAGGTGCGGGGAGATAGTGGTAAACGGGTAGTCCGCGATCTTGGGCCGGGCGTTGGAAATCCGCGCCAGCAGCGTGGACTTACCCGCGTTCGGGAAGCCGACCAGGCCGACGTCGGCGATCAGCTTCAGCTCCAGGTCGAGCTCCGCCTCTTCGCCCGGCTCGCCCTTCTCATAGAGGCGCGGGGCCGTGTTGCGCTGGCTCTTAAAGGAAAGGTTCCCGCGTCCGCCGCGCCCGCCGCGGGCGACGGAGGCGCGCTCCCCGGCCCTCGAAAGGTCCGCGACCACGCGGCCGCCCTTGTAGACGACGGTGCCCACGGGGACGGCGACCACGATGTCCGCGGCCGACGATCCGGTCTTGTTGCCGCCCTTCCCGTTCGCCCCGTTGGCGGCGATCAGGCGGGGCCGGTAGGTGAAATCCAGCAGGGTCCCGACGTTGGGATCGGCCTCCAGGACGACGTCGCCCCCCTTCCCGCCGTTTCCGCCGTCGGGCCCGCCGAACTCGCGGAATTTCTCGCGCAGGAACGAGAGGCAGCCGTTGCCTCCGCAGCCGGCTTTAGCGTAGATGCGGATCTTGTCGACGAACTTCATAGATCGACGTCCGGGATCCGGCCTCCCCTCGAATAACCCCGTATCCCGGCCCCATTGCCGGCCTTATCGGGGATGGGCGCGGGTGACCCGCGGGCGCGCCGGCCCGCGAGCGGTCCACCCCCTTGGCAAATCGCGATACGGCCGCGCACGCCGTCCGCGGCCGGGTGTGGGGAAAGGTGAGGGCTAACTCTGAGCGGGATGGACGCTGACTCGCTTCTTGCCCTGCTTGGCCCATTCGAAGGCCACGACGCCGTTGATCTTCGCGAACAGAGTGTGGTCCCGGCCGCGTCCGACGTTGGTCCCGGGAAGGAACACGGTCCCGCGCTGCCGCACGAGGACCATCCCGGCCTTCACGACGTGGCCGCCGTAGTTCTTGACGCCCAGGCGCTGGCCTTGGCTGTCCCGTCCGTTCGACGAAGAGCCCTGCGCTTTGGTATGTGCCATGGGAACGCGCTCCGGTCAGTTCAGGGAAATCTCGACGATGCGGATCTCGGTGAGGTCCTGTCGATGCCCGGCCTTGCGGCGGTAATGCGCCTTGGGCTTCTTCTTGAACACGACGATCCTCGGCCCCCGCGTCTGGCGGACCACTTCGGCCTTGACCTTGGCGCCGGCGCCGCCGGCCGCGCCCTTCGCGTCCGCCTTCTCGGAGGACTTCTCCTCGTCGGCGGCCCAAAGAGCCTCGAACTCCACGGCCTCGCCCTTCTTGGCCGTGAGCTTGCCGACCTGCAGGGTCTCTCCGGGAACCACCCAGTATTGCTTGCCGCCCGTCTTGATAATCGCGTACATAGGTGGAGCAAGTATATTAAATCCGTCGGGGCGATGCAAATGCTCCTCCGAGCGCCTCCTCCGAGCGCCGGACAGACGGCCGGCAGGCCGGCAACGAACACCGCAGCATAAGTATCTTTATTTATCATTAAGCGCCATTTAAAAAGGTTCTGTTGTTCTGAGTGGCCGCCGCTCCCGGCCCCCGCGGGCGCCGGCGCGGGTGTTTTCTCGTCGGAGACAGGGGGTCCTGCCGCCGCGACCCGCGCCTCCCCGGACGGACATATTCCCGTAAGTGCGAAGGATCCCCGCCGGAGCACCGACGGACATGATTCCATGTTTTACCGTTTTTTATCATGTATTTCGCGCTCTTTAGCTTGCTGTCCGAAGCCGGCGGCCCCGCGATGGGGGCGTGAGGGGGCGTTTTCTCGACGGCGAGTGTTGACAAAAAACGTCTTTGGTGTTACACTTAACCGGCGTCCATCATTCGCGTTACCCGACGACGATCCATGTGCCCGCCGCCGCGTTGCCGAGCGGCTTTTTTGCCGGCGCCGCCAGGGGCACTGGAGGAGCGAGCCAGTGAGACAGGATAAGACCCACCATAAGGAAACGTCCAGGAAGGCTCCCAAGATACGGCTCAGCGAGAACCAGGCTAAAGTCATCAAGGACAAATACCTCAGGGACGCGCCCACCATCGACGCCTGGCTCGACGGAGTGGCCCACAACATCGCTTTGGCGGAGCTCCTGGTCCACCCCTCGGCGGAGAAATGGGGCGTGTTCGAGGGAGTGCGCCGGACCGTCCACGCCGGAGCGGCTCCGGCGGGGGAGCCGTCCCGGTCCGCCCCGGGAGGCGCGCCGGCGGCCGAGCCCCCGGCCAAGCCGCCCTCGATGACGCTCTTCCATGAGAACATCCCCGACACCCGGGACCGGGACGAGAACTTCGCGCGCCTGATCGCGAACCTCGATAAGGCCGTCCGGAGGTTCCCCGAGGCCGGACGGCTCGCCTCGGACTGGCAGAGCCGCTTCTGCCAGCTGATGGGGTCTTGGGATTTTCTGCCGAACTCTCCGACGCTCATGAACGCCGGCCGGGAGCTGCAGCAACTCTCGGCGTGCTACGTCCTGCCGATCCCGGACTCCATGGAAGGGATCACGAGAGCCGTGACCGCGCAGTCTTTGATCCAGAAATCCGGCGGGGGCACGGGCTTCGCTTTCAGCCGTCTTCGCCCGAAGGGCGACCCCGTCAAGAAGACGCGGGGGGTCGCCAGCGGGGCGCTTTCGTTCATGCAGATCTTCGACAAGATGACCGACATCGTCAAGCAGGGCGGCACGCGGCGCGGCGCGAACATGGGCATCCTCCACTGCTCGCACCCCGAGATCAAGGACTTCGTCGTCATGAAATCCTCGGGCGGGGTGATGGAGAACTTCAACATCTCCGTCGCCATCGACGCGGATTTCATGCGCGCCGTCAAGGAGGACAAGGAGTACGCCCTGCTCAACCCGCGCACCGGGGAGCCGGCCGGCAAGCTGCCTGCGCGCGAGGTCTTCGACCTCATGGTCGACAACGCCTGGAAGACGGGAGACCCCGGCTACGTGGTCATCGACCGCATCAACGACTCGGGCTCCAACCCGACCCCGGCCCTCGGCAGGATCGAGAGCACAAACCCCTGCGGAGAACAGCCATTGCTGCCGTGGGAGCCGTGCAACCTCGGATCGCTGAACCTGGCCAACTTCGTCGAGGGGCCGCTCACGGAGGGCACCTTCGAGTTCGACCGCCTCGCGGACGTGATCCAGGACGCGATCCGGTTCCTCGACGACGTCATCGAGATCAACAACTACCCCCTGCCCGAGATCGAGGCCATGGCCAAGGGCAACCGCCGCGTCGGCCTCGGGGTGATGGGCTGGGCCGAGACGCTGGTCAAGATGGGGATCCCCTTCGACTCGCCCGCGGCGCTCGAGTTAGCGGAGAAGCTCATGCGCTTCATCAACGAGACCGCGCTCGGAGCCTCCCAGACGCTGGCGGGCGAGCGCGGCGTCTTCCCGAACTGGAAGGACTCCGTCTACGACCCGGACGGGCCGCACTTCCGCGGCCGGACGTCCCTGCCGCGCAACTGCGCGCGCACGACGATCGCGCCGACCGGGACGATCGCCATCGCGGCCGGCCTGCAGGGAAGCGGCATCGAGCCGTTCTTCGCGATCGCCTACACGCGCTACAACGCGAAGGCGCTCGACGCGCTCAAGCACGGCAAGCCCCCGGACGGCAAGGACGTGTTCTTCGAGGTGAACCCGCTGTTCAATCGGATCGCGGAGGACAACGGCTTCTGGGGCCTCTCGAAAGACGAGCTGTGGAAGAAGGTCAACGACAACCACAAGTGCGTGCGCGGCATCCAGGAGATCCCGCCGAAGATCCAGCGCCTGTTCCCGACGTCGCACGACGTCTCGCCGGAGTCCCACATCAGGATCCAGGCCGCCTTCCAGAAGTTCACGGACAACGGGGTCTCCAAGACCATCAACCTGCCGAACTCGGCGACGACCGAGGACGTCCGCCGGGCCTATCTGATGGCCTTCGAGCTCGGGTGCAAGGGGATCACGGTCTACCGCGACGGATCGAAGACGCAGCAGGTGCTGAACCTCTCCTCCACGGCCCCCATGGGCGCCAAGAAGAAGCGCGGGACGCCGTCCGATACGTTCGGGGTCAAGTCGGAGTACTACCAGATCAAGACGGGCTACGGCCCGCTCCACCTGCACATCAACTACAACGAGCGCGGGCCCTACCAGGTATTCACGAACATCCCGCCGCTGGGCACCGAGATCTCGGGGCTCACCACGGTGATAGGGATCCTGCTCTCGAAGTACCTCGCCGAGGGAGGCGACCCGATCCGCATCCTCAAGCACCTCAACGCGGTCAAGGGCGACCGCCCGATGGGCTTCGGCAAGAAGCGGATCGACTCGATCCCGCACGCGGTGGGCGTGGCCCTGCGCGAGCACCTCAAGCGCACGGGCTGGATCGACCCCCAGGACACCGACCAGAAGAAGACGGTAGACGCCCTGCTCGAGTTCACGCGCCTGACGCACTGCCCGAAGTGCTACTCGGCCAACGTGGCCTACGAGTCGGGCTGCTCGGGACCGACCTGCCACGACTGCGGCTACTCGGAGTGCTCTTAGACGCGTGTCCGAGCGGGGCTCGGCCACGCTCGCCGGACGGGAAACGCGCGAGCGCTTATCGCGATTCCGGACGACATCGAGGATTTCCCCGGCCACGAAAGTCACGCCTGGAATTTCTTGATTTTTCCGAAAAAACCGCCTAAACTTACACTGGAGATGGCCGCGGCACGAAGATCCCCCCCGTCCGGCGAGGCCGGGCTCACGCTCATCGAGCTCGTGGTCACCGCCGCCATCCTCTCCATCGGGGTGATGGCCTTCATCCTCGCCTTCGGGTCCATGGGCAAGGCCATCCAAAAGGCGAAGACCCAGACCCTCTCGGCCACCCCCCTGACCATGGAGAAGCTCGAGGTGCTCAAGGAGAAGTCCTACCACCGCCTGCTCGTCTCCACCGTGACCGCGACCGCCACGGAGCCCGGCATGGGCGCCTTCACCTACGACACCGGTTCCTATCCCTCCCATACCGTGCGGATCGGCGACTGCGACTTCATCCAGCGCGTGCTCATTGAAAAGATGGCGAGCGCGGGCAACAACTTCCAGGCGATCGCCCACGACGCGACCGATACCGGGATCAAGCGCATCACGGTCTACACCATCTGGCAGGAGGACGGGGAGTGGAAGAAGTACCAGGCCTCCAGCCTCCACTCCAACCCCAACCTCACGATCCTCAACAGCGTGATCCGGGGGACCGTGCAGGACGGCGTCGGGACCGCCCTGGCCGATGTGGACGTGGTGCTGCTCCAGAACGCGGCGTTCTCCGGGCTGACGAGCTCCGACGGGACCTACAGCTACACGGTGCCGGAGGGCACCTACACCCTGCGCGTGAACAAGCGCGGCTATTACACCACCTACAGCGATTCCTTCAACATAAACTCCGGCGCGGTGGCGACCAACGACTTCACCTTGACCGCCATCGGCACCGGGACGGTCCGCGGCACGGCCTGGCTCAACGACCACCTCGTGATCAGCCAGGTGGTGGGAAGCACGGTCACGGGCGGCTTCCCCGAGGAGTACGTCGAGATTTTCAACCCGACGACCTTCACCTGGCTCGTCAACGGCGAGATCGGCCTCAAGTTCCAGCGCCACACGAGCGCGGACCCCGCGAAGCGCACCATCGACATCGACTACCGCATGAACGAGATCAAGCCCGCGGGGTACTACGTGTTCGCCAACACAGGCACCCTCCACGTGCTCGGCACCACGCTCGCCGCCGACGCGGTGTGGGACACGACCCCGTTCGGGGACAACGACACCGACTTCCAATACTTCAACGCCATGGGAGGCAACTACAACATCATCCCGGTGGACTCGGACGGGCTCGAAGGCGAGGGCGCCGTAGAGCTCTACCGGGTGTCCGACGGAACCATCCTCGACCAGTTCGGCTGGAACGGCGGCGGCTGCGGCCACAGCCCCGGATTCTACGAAGGCTCGCCGCTGCCCGAATGCGTGGGCCTTCAGAACGGCGAGCAGTATTACCGGTTCTCGTCGATCCTGGGATACAGCTCGACCTACGGCCCGGCCTACGACTCGGGCAACAACCTCCAGAACTGGGCCGCCCAGAACCCGATCATCTACCCTCCGAGCAACAGCTCCAGCACGGTCGTGCCCATCATAGGCGGGACCCCGGCCGAGGGCGTGGTGGTCTCCGCCAACGACGGGCTGTCGAGCTCGACGGCCACGTTTTTGAGCTACTGGGCCAGCCGGCCGTACGTCCAGTTCGAGCTGAGCTCGATCGCCACCGGGACCTGGCAGGTGACGCTGACGAGCGGCTCGCTGCACTCGGCGATCGGCTCGGTGGTCGTCACTCTGGGGGGGACCACGTCGATCCCCAACGCGACGACCACTCCGGCCTGGCCCGCGGCCGGATACTACGTGGCCGTCCTGAGCTCCACGATCGACGCTGGGTTCATCTCGGGCACCGTTCAGGACGGCAACCTGAGCCCCGTCTCGGGGATCACTATCGAGGCCTACGATGATTCGGCTGTCACGGACGCGGACGGGAAGTACGTGCTGAGCCTCACGCCCGGGACCGACTACACGGTGGAAGCCAACCCCTCCGACAACCCCGGATACGACACGAGCTACGTGTCGGTCTCCAGCGGGGGCTGGCCCGTTTTCGCGGGACGGTTCACCGCGGGCGTGGACTTCTCGCTCCCGAAGGGCGGCTCCATCAGCGGCTGGATCACGATGAACGGCGCCGACCCCCTGCCCAACGTCCCCGTGAACGCGACCCGCTCGGGCAGCGCCATGGGCAGCGCCATCAGCGACGGCGACGGATACTTCACCATCATCGGCGTCTCCACCGGCAGCTACTACGTGGAGCCGCAGACCGACACCGGGGAGAGCGTGAGCCCGTCGAGCAAGAGCGTCACCCTATCGGGCGCCGGCCTGACGGTCTGGTCCGACACGTTCACCTTGTCCGGCGCCATGGGCACTATCGCCGGGACGGTGGAGCTGGGGGGCGTTCCCATCGACACGGGAGTGCTCATCGTCGCGACCACCGGGACGATATCGGGCAGCGAACCCCCGGCCAACCACTCGGCCCTGCGCTCGGGCGGCGTGCTCTATTACGCCACCTCCAGCCAGTCCGGCGGGACCTACTCGGTGGAGGTCCGGGGCGGGGCCGGGACCTACAACGTCTACGGCTGGTACAGCACCCGCGACGACGCCGCCCCCACGACGACCAAGCAGAGCGGCAGCGGCACGGTGGACGCCGGGGGCTCCTTGACGGTGGACCTGGACTGGTAGCGGCATGCGAAGCGGCGCGCCCAAGGCATATGGCTACACCCTGACCGAGATGATGGCGGTCATCGCCATCGTCGGCATCCTGGCCATGGTGGTGCCCCAGCTGTTCATCCAGGTCTCCCGCTTCTTCCGGCAGAACCAGGCGCGCGCGGAGATCCAGCGCGACGCCCGGACGGTATTCGCTCTCATCGGACGCAACCTGCGCCAGGCGCGGACCACCTCGATCATCGTGGACCAGCTCTCGGGCCAGCCGCCCTACTCGCGCATCAGTTTCAAGAAGATGGACGACCGAGTCATGAGCTTCTACCAGGAGGGGAGCCAGCTCTACCAGGTGACCGGAGGCACCAAGTCCATCGCCAAGAACCTGCGCTACCTCGCCTTCACCCACCCCCGCACGGACGACGACACCCTGGTCTCGGTCACGCTCACCTTGGAGAGGGCCACCTACGAGGGCCAGACCAAGGCCCTGCAGCTTTCGGTGGAGAAGATCCGCGTCCGCAATGACTGAAGACATGTATCGCGACTTCAAGGAATTTGGCCATACCCGAAAACGTGGTCCAGTGCCGAATTCCTTGAAGCTCGCTCTTAGCTCAACAACGCACGGCAAGAACGGCGAGAGAGGACAACTGCTGGTGGGCGCCCTTTTGATGCTCCTGGTCCTGGCCGTGCTGACCCCCGCGCTCGTGTTCCTGGTCCAGAACGAGTCCAAGATGTCCATGAAGCAGAAGCGGACGACCGCGGCCTTCTACGCGGCCGAGGCCGGCATCGAGCGCGCGCTCTGGGTGCTCCGATCGAGCAGCGCCACCTTCGACGACGCCCTGGACGGGATCATCCCCTCGGGCTACCTGAACGAGCTGACGTACACGGATATCAACGAGGGCTCCTACAGGGTGCTTCTCTCGAGCACGACCGTAGCCAAGGAGGTCCGGGTCGAATCCACGGGACGGGACAAAGACGAGAAGGCGTTCCGGGCCATCGAGGTGCTCCTCCTGCGGGACTCCACGCCGGCCGCGATCTACGCCCCGGCCACCAACGTCTTCGGAGGCGCCAGGATCTACTGGGGCCCCCTGATGTCCACCGGGGCCATCGACCTGGCGGCCGACGAGTTCTACCCCCGCAAGCTCTCGAGAGGGGCCATCACGGGTTCCCCGGACCGCGATACCAACCCCACCCCGCCCAATACCGACGACCTGGAGTGGTGGAGCTACAACGAGTCGCCGGGCGTGCCGGACACCCCCGCCATCGACCTGGACTACTACAGGGAGCAGTCCAAGGCCGAGACCGGCTGCCCGGCCGGCGGCACCCCGGCGGGGAGCTGCTACTACACGACCAACCAGTCCTACAACAACTTCGCGACGATCTCGACGCGGACCTACTACTTCGAGGCCAACGTGGCCTTCGGCGGCTCGACCCATTTTCGGGGCACGGTCATCGTGATGGGGGGCATATCCTTCGTGGGCGGCGGGCAGGGCGCGTCGGGCGGCATCGAGTACGGCGATTACATCCCCGAGATCCCCACCACGGCCTACCTGGAGTACCGCAAGAACGCGCCCGACAACGGCGATGACTGCCTGGGCGTCAGCCCGCCGGGGGGCTGCGTGGGCGGCGGCCCCGGGGCCACCGACGACGGCGACTACGACAACGCCGACGAGGCGGAGGGAGACGACGCCTGCTGCCACCAGTACCCGGGAGACCACGGCATCGCCTCCACCGAGACCTTCAAGTTCGGCACAGGCTGCGTCGCCCACGGCGACCTGGGCGGGGGTCCGGCCGACGCCATGTCGTTTAAAGGCTTCATGTACGTCAAGGGGAACATGAAGGTCGCCGGAAACACCGCCATCAACGGGGTGGTCATGTCGGACAGCGGCTCCTTCTCGGGCGGCGGCACCGTCAGCATCTTCTACGACGCCAGCCTCGAGGTGCAGGTGACCGCGCACACCATCGTGCAGACCTCCTGGAAGGAGCTCATCGCCAAGCCCTTCTGACCCGCCGGGCGGGATTCCCGCGGCTTTCTCGCGGATCCCTCCGGGGATTCCCCTTGGGGATTTTCGGAAAAATCCAAGACAATCCAAGACATTCTTCTTGAATCTTCGGGGAAAAGCGCATATACTAAAGCTTCCGGATATGCGCTCAAGGACCACGTTCGTCCGAAAACTCCTCCGAACGGCCGCCCTTAAGCGGGGCCTCGGCGGCCGGCGCGGCGTCAGCCTCGTCGAGCTGATGGTCGCGGTCACCATCCTCTCGATCGCGGTCCTCAGCTTCGTCAGCTCGTTCCAGTACATCACGAAGTCCATCCATATATCCCGCGCGCGCACGCTCGGGACCAACCTCGCCCAGGAGAAGATCGAGAACCTCAAGAACCTCTCCTACTACAAGCTCCAGCTCTCGACCGACACGCAGACGAACAACGACTTCAGCCCCGCGCTCGTCTACGACACGGTCAACTATCCGGAAGAGACGATCGAGATCGGCGGCATCACCTTCAAACGCGGCACCTACGTGGCCTTCGGCGACGTCGTGGACAACGAGATCTCCACGGTGACCTTCAACTACCCCGACCCAGGGCTGAAGATCCTCAAGGTCCACGTGATGTGGAAGCAGCACACCTCCTGGAAGCGCATCACGCTTCAGAACCTCTTCGAGAACCCCAATATCGAGCCGCTCAACGCCACGCTGACCGGCACAGTCGAGGACGAGGCCCTCAACCCCGTGTCCGGGGCCCTCGTCAAGGTCCTCGAGAACCCGGACTGGAGCGACACGACCGACGCCCTCGGCGAGTTCAGCTTCCGCCTGCACGGCGGCACCTACACGATGCGGGCCTCCTCGGCCGGCTACAACGACAAGACGAACCTGCAGGTCTACGTGAGCACGACCGGCACGAGCGCCTCGTCGTTCACCCTCACCGCCATCGGGAGCGGCACGATCGTGGGAAACGCCTGGCTCAACACGGGGCTCCTCATCACCCAGATCGTGGCCTCGAGCACGACCCGCATCGGCGGGGGGACCGACACCAAGGAAGTCGAGTACGTGGAGCTCTTCAACCCCACGACCTATCCCATCGATATCGGCTCGAGCGCCTTCTCGAAGAGCGTCAAGGTGGACTACAAGGGAGAGAAGGCCACCGCCCACGACAAGAACGACACGGACTTCAATCTCACCTACGTCTCCACGTACGTGGCTTCGGGAGGATACTACCTGATCGCGAGCACCGGCTCCTTCTACATCCTCGGCAGCCTGCAGGTCGCCGACGCCTATTACGGGAGCCCCAACGCCGACTATATCAAGGAAAACGACGCCGGCTGCTTCAGCATACTCGACGCCTCCGACGACTCGGTCATCGACAGGGTCGGCTGGTGCGACGACACGACCGAGGGGGCCTTTCCCTACTGCAAAGTCGACAACGGATGCTACGAAGGCACGCCCATCCCGGACTCCTCGGTCACCGACGGCCTCTCCCCGGGCAAGCAGATCGTCCGGATATCAAGCCCCCTGCTCGTCAGCGACGTGTACGGCAGGGCATACGACTCCGGCTCGAACATCCACGACTTCATCTTCGCCTGGCAGGGCGAATGGGACGGCGAGATCATCTACGAGCCCCACAGCTCGGTCGACCCCGCGCAAACGGTCCTGGCCGGCGTGCCGGCCGTCGGGGCTCACGTCACGGCCGACGACCTTCTGGGCGCGGCCACCCAGGCCTACGCCGTGACCGTGACCAGCGGCAGCTCCTACGGGCTCCTCAACCCCGGACCCCTGTACATCCCGTACGCGGCCTTCGAGCTCGAGGGCGTGTCCACGGGCACGTGGAACGTGATCGTGGCCAGCGGGTCGTACCAGCAGCAGTTCGCCTCAGCCACGGTGACCCTCGGGGCCCCGACCCCGGTCCCGAACGCGACGACCACGCCGGCCTGGGTCCTGGCCGGCCTGCCCTCCGCGTTCCTCTCCACCTCCACGGTCCAGGGCTATATCGCCGGGGCCATCACCGGGGTCAACGACGCGCCCCTGACCGGCATCGTGGTCTCCGCCGCCGGGGAGAACAAGACGACCGGCTCCAACGGACGCTACTTCGCGCAGGTCTCAAGCGGCGCCGTCTCGGTCGTCGTGAACCCGAACAACGCGGACACCACCTACGTCGAGTACATCTCCCAGGCGGACATCCAGACCGGCCAGATCACGACCTTGAACGTGGTCCTGACCGAGGGCGGCGTCATCTCGGGCTACGCCTCGACCGACGGAGTCTCCCCCCTCCCGAACGTCCAGTTCACCGCCGAGATCAGCGGGGTCCAGTACGGCACGGCGACCACCGACGAGTCGGGGACCTTCTACATCAAGAACCTGGCGACCGGCACCTACACCGTGCAGCCGGCGCTCGAGTCCGCGGAGTCCTCGGACCCCCTGGACGTCGACGTCTCCGTGTCCTACACCGAGACGGTGGACGTCGGGACGTTCACCATCACGGGCGCGCTCGGCACGCTCTCGGGGAACGTGACCCACAACGGCCAACGGGTGACGACGGGCGCGCTGATCCTGGCCAGCAAGGCCGCGATCTCGGCGACCCCCCCGGAGATCGTCGCCTCGTCCTCGCCCGCGCAGACGGTCATCTACGCGGCGTCGAGCCTGGCCGACGGCACCTACGAGATGGATATCCGGGGCTCGGACACGGACACGTACTACGTCTCGGCCTACGTCCCCATCATCGCCGGAGATTCGGTCAGCATCACGACGAAGACGTATTCGGGCATCACGATCACGCGCAACGCGAGCACGACGCACGACATCGAGGTGCCGTAGCGAGATGAGCCACCTACGCGGACGCTCTCGCCGGACCGGCCATGGCCGCCGGGGCTACAGCCTCGTCGAGGCCATGATCACGGTCACCGTCATCGGGATCCTCGCCATGGCCGGTCCGCGGCTCATGATCCAGCTGCAGAACTTCTACCTGATGACCACCGCCCGCAACGAGATCCAGCGCGACGCCCGCGTGTGCCTGGACATCATCAACCGCTTCCTGCGCCAGGGCAAGTACCGGACGATCATCGTCGACACCCCGAGCGGCCAGGGGCCCTACTCGCGCATCCGCTTCGACCACGTGGACGGCCGCAGGATCGAGTTCCGCCAGCAAGGCTCCAAACTCATCCAGGCCATCGGGGGGGCGTCGACCACGATCGCGAGCAACCTGTCCTACATCGCCTTCACGTTCCCGCGCTCCGACGATCCCACGATCATAAGCGTCTCGATGACGATGGCCAAGTCCATCCAGCGCGGCCAGCGCAAGGCCCTGGAGCTGACCATTCAGAAGGTCCGGGTGATGAACTGATGGTCCAAGGGGCCAAGCGCACGTTGCGCGCGTTGGGGAACGACGGCCAGGTCGTGGTGGTCGTGCTGCTGCTTCTGGTCGTCATGGCCACGCTCGTCCCCTTGATGGTGCTCTACACCCAGCGCGAGGCGCGCTGGACCGAGAAGCAGCTCCAGTCCACGACCGCCTTCCACCTGGCCGAGGCCGGCCTCGAGAAGGGCTACCGGGCCATCACGCTCTCGACGAGCACGTGGTACAGCCTCATCGACTTCGGGACCCCCATCGCCGATTTTCGCCTGGACAAGGCGTTCGAAGACGTGGAGGGCGGCTGGTACACCGTCCTCGTCTCGAGCGGGCCCGAGGAGCGCCAGGCCACGGTCATCAGCATCGGGAAGGATAAGCACAAAAAGGAGGTCCGCGCGCTCAAGGCCGTCTACACCCAGAAGACGCTCGGCGACGTGGCGATCATGTCCCTGGCCGGCGTGCAGGTCGGGGGCGGCGTGGACGTGGAATGGGGCGCGGTCATCAGCGGGAAGCCCATCACGACCGCCGGCCGGACCTCCCCCCAGTTCCACTCGGCGGCCAGCATAGACCTCGACGCCACCAGCCCGGAGGCCGATCCTCCGAACTGCGGCCCCGGCGGGAGCCTGGGCTGCTGCCAGTGGTGGGCGTTCAGCCCGGATATCCCGCCGGACCCCGGCATCGACCTGGACTTCTACCGCTCCTCGGCGCAGGCCGGCGGCACGTACTTCAACACCTCCCAGAGCTGGAAGAACTACTCCTACACCGACGGCGGCACGGTCTACGTGGACGGCAACCTCACGCTCGCCTCGCCGGGCATCGAGATCGTCGGCACCCTCGTGGTGACGGGCAACGTCGCGACCGCGAGCGGCGCCTGGGGCAAGGGCAGCACCACGATGAGCGTCCCGCAGGGGGCCTGGAAGCAGTACTGCAACAACTGGGCCCACTTCGTGAGCGAGTTCGACAGCGACGCCTCCGCGGATTGGCCCGGACTCGAGTCCGTCTACGAGTCCACGCCCACGCTCACCTACGCGCCGTCTCCGAGCAACAAGTTCGCGGTCCAGGGCTTCATGTACATCGGCGGCGGCTTTTCGAGCTCGGGCGGAGGCGGCAACAGCTACATCTACGGCGCGCTGTACATCGTGGGCTCGGTCACGACGACCGCCAACTCCGGCGTGACCGTCTTCTACAACCAGGACGCGGGCGACAACATCGCGACCACGAAGATCATCCTGGCCCGCGAGTCCTGGCGCGGCATATTGGACCATTGGCCCTCCGGATTGTAGAGCGGCGACAAGCGCCTGCCCGCCTTCGGCGGGCGACCCTTCCTGACTTCCGCAAGGCTTCCTGAATCCTCCGCCTCTCCGACGGAGAGGCATCGGAGATTGGGTGTCCCATCAACAACCGTCATGTCCCCTCTGCCCCGCTTCGTGGGGGTGGAGGGGGGGATCACCTCTCCCGCTTGCGGGAGGCGGGGATCACCTCTCCCGCTTGCGGGAGAGGTCGCGCTGAGCACAGCGAAGCGCGGGTGAGGGTCGGTCGGGCAAGGCCTCTAGAATCGCCCCCGGCACGCAATCCGTTTCCAGCAGGGCGTCGTTGTCCCAGAAGCGGAGGACCTGCCACCCCTTCGAGCGCAGGAAGGCGGTCCGTTTCTTATCGTACTGTTGGCGCTCTCGATGCCGGCCTCCGTCTAGCTCGACGACCAAACGGCTTTCGACGCGGCGGAAGTCCACGATGTAGGGGCCGATGGGGTGCTGGCGGCGAAATTTCCATCCGACCAGCCTTCGCGATCGCAGGTGGAGCCGGATGCGGGCCTCGGCGTCTGTGGGGGTCCGGCGCAGACCGCGAGCGAAGTCTATCGGGTTCATGGGCGATACCTCGTTACCGTATACGAGTGAACACCTCCATGAGTTCCCCCCCTCACCCTGACCCTCTCCCCCTTCGGGCTAATCTTTACCCACAACTATT
>JBDREN010000154.1:0-20004 GCA_043819795.1 Elusimicrobiota bacterium | reverse complement strand
GTATAGCAATATCTGCTTCCCATAGCAAGCGGCAGAATAAAACTACATGGGTACATAATAGACAAGGAGAAACCAGCATTCAGCTTATGTTCGTGGAGGTTTTGCGGAATTCTCGGCCCTATTCGAAGGGGAACTTCAGGCTAAGGCCACCTGGCGGCTCGGATATCCGCGGCTATCCTGATCCCATGAGGGAGGCGAACATGAATAAACAGATCTTGACGGCGGCGGCAGCGGCGCTCTTGACCGGATTCTACTCCTCTTGGAACCAGGCGAGCGCGGCCGAGCTGGGCGATGCCAAGGGCGTCCTTGAAGAGGCCCGGCAGCGGGGCGCGCAATACGGCCCGGGGATACTGATCAGCGCGGCGCGGCCCGGACGCGCGTCGATGCCGCAGGGGCCGGCCTCCATGGGAGAGGTCCTGCCCCCGTTCCCCGTGGACGCGACGATCTCCATCCAGGACCCCCAGGACCCCTCGAGTTGGAAGTGGCCGGGGCGCGCGAAGCAGAGCGGGCTCCAGTCCACCCAGCGCTGTTTCCGCTCGCAGTCGGTCGGATTGGCCGCGGCCCTGAAAAGCCCCGCGGTCCGCGTCGCCGCCAAGTCGGCGAGCCCCGGCGTCAGCAAGCTGCATGTCTGGTTCTACTACACCTCCGACCCGCAGAGCGGCCCGGACGCCATCAGGCCGACCTCGGTCGCCGTCGACTGGATCTTCGACAACCGCGCGGTGAAAAGGACCGTCTATAAGGCGGGGAAGTACGGCGTCGAGACCAAGGACCTCAAGGGCAGGCTCGTCGGATCGTCGGGCGTCTACCAGTTCTCTGAGTACTCCGGTCCCGGAAGCGATGATGCCGAGGCGGACGGCGGAATCCTCTGCCGCGTCTCGCCCGACATGATCGCCGGTCCCCTGAACTAGGGATACCCCTCAAGTAAAGCGCAAGCCGCGGGCTTCCAAGGGAGCCCGCGGCTTCTCGCGTTCAGCCCCCTCCGTCGCCCGCGGGCGCGGACCCGATCGCCGCGAGCGCCTGCTCGGGGGAATCCACCACCGTCCACAGGGCGCGGTGGCGGTCCTCCAGGAAACCCTCCGCCACCGCGTGCTCCAGCTGCCGGACCAGATGGTCGAAATACCCCCGGACGTTCACGATGAGGATCGGATTGCCGAACAGGCCGAGGCGCTTCCAGGTGATCGCCTCCAGGAGCTCCTCGAAGGTGCCCGAGCCGCCCGGCAGGGCGCACAGGGCCTGAGCGCCCTCCATCATGAGGCGCTTGCGCTCATGGATGTCGGAGACGACGACGAGCTCGCTGACGCCCTTGTGCCCCCATTCCAGCTCTTCCATGAAGCGCGGGATGATCCCCCTCACCTCGCCGCCTTCGGACAGCGCCGCGTCCGCGAGGGCGCCCATCAGGCCCACGGAGCCGCCCCCGTAGACGACCGTGAACCCGTTCTTGGCCAGCAGGCGGCCGAGCCTGCCGGCGGCGTCGAAGTATTCGGAATGCACCCGGCGGCTGGACGCGCAGTAGACGCAGACTTTCCTCGGGGCCATGGTCGGTCGCCTCAGGGGCGTATTGTAGCCAATTGGCGCGCTCGCGACTCCATCGGTCCGGCGGACGAGGCTACTCCACCAGAGGCAACTCGGGGAATTCCGGCGTCTTGATGCCGAGATCCTCGACCGCCCTCAGCGCGTCGTCCGTGATGGCCTTCTTTTGCTCGTAGGACGCCCCCCTGTAGGCGGGCATGGCGGCGTCGAACCCCTCGACCAGGAGCTGGCGGTGGATCGCGCCGGCCAGGTCGCGGCGGATGTCCTCGATCACCGGGGTCAAGGACAGTCGAAGGCGCCTGCGGCCCGGATCCTCGCCTGCGGCGCCGAGCCCGCCGGCCTCCTCGGGAGCCGCCCGCTCGAGCCAAATGATCCGGGACGGCCGGATCCTCAGCCCGTACACGCCGATATTGGCTCCGCGGGTCAGGTCCGCGCCCGTCCGCTGCAGAGCCCCGATCGGATCCTGCAGAAGCCTGGTCGTGGTCTGGGGAAGCCTCTGGACGTCATCCATGTCCCAGCGCAGGCTGCAGCGCGGGTCCACCCTCGTGTCCCTGCGATCGTGCAGGAACTCCAGGCTGAAGCCGGAGGCCTCCGGCTGGCCGGCCCGCACGGACGCCGTGCTCCGGGCGGGTTCGGCGGCGGGCGGGGACGCCGCCGGCGGCTCGGTGGACACGGCGAGGCCCGCGCACGCGGCCGCGGGGGGACAGCAGCAGGACGAGGATCATGGACCGCATATCAAGGAACGCCCCCCATTAGGATAACCGGCGCTCGGCGCCCGCGCGAGACCCCGATTCAAACGCGCGCTCCAAAGCGGGGCTTCGCCGGGTCCGCCCCTTCGGGAGCCCGTTCCCGAGCCGGTGGAAGCGGTCTCTCCGGATGTCCCGGTTCCTCCCTACATTTGCTAGCATTTTCCCCGCGACGGACGCGCATCATGGCCGAGGCGAAGAATACCGCCGGCGAGGACGCCGGCAAGACGGGAAACGACGCCGGGAGCGGCTTTATGGGGATGAACCCCATCAAGGTCGTCTTCGCCATGGAGTACATCCTCCAGGGACTGGCCAACCCCTTCCAGGGGATCACCTACCAGCCCTTCTTCAAGCATTTCACGGTGGACTACGGCCTCAATGAGGCCGCGACCCAGAACCTCTTCTCCCGCTCGTACCTGGCATGGAGCTTCAAGCCGATCCTCGGCTTCCTCATCGACGCCTACGGCAAGACCAAGATCATCCTCACGCTGCTGCTCTCGGCCGCGGTATTCCTCTTCTTCTTCAGCCCGGTCGTGGACGTAAGCGTGAACATCTTCTTCTGGTACATGTTCGTCCTCTCCGTGTTCCTGGCGGCCACGGACGTGGCGGTCGACCGCGCCACGGTCGTCGAGGGAGACCAGGAGGCCCAGGCCACGGGCCAATCCAAGTCCACGACGGTCGGCCTCAACCAGGCCATCTGCTGGGCGGCCATATACGGCACGAGCATCGTCTCGGCCGTGGCCGGCGGCTGGATCGCCGACAACGCGCCCTTCAAATGGCTCATGGTCTGCCTGGGCTTCGTGCCCCTGCTGGTCCTCATCGTCGTGCTCCAGCTCCCCAAGGACCAGGGCGCGACCATCCCGCTGCGCGAGTCCGTCGGCAACTTCTGGGCGGGGCTCAACACCGGGCCGGTCCTGTGGATCATCCTCTTCTACTTCCTGTTCCACTTCCAGCCGGCCATGGGCGCCCTGTGGGTCAACTACCAGATCAAGACCCTCGGGTTCACGCAGACCCAGATCGGCATCGGCGACGGCGCCACCTACGTCGGCTACCTGATCGGTGTGCTGGTGTTCGCGAAATACGGGGTGCGCTGGCAGGACGGCTTCGGCCTGAAGCGGGTCTTCCAGATCGTCATCATCCTGAGCATCCTGGCCAACCTCACCCAGTACCTGATGGTGGACCCCTACTTCACCCGGATAGCCGATTGGCTCGGGGCCACATTCCCCTTCGCGTCCCGCGACCAGGTGCGCGTGGGCTTCATGTGCGTCTACAACCTGTTCCTGTACACCTTCATCGGCTTCACCCGCATGAGCACCTTCAGCCTGGTTGGGGCGGTGATCCCGGCGAAAGCCGCGGGGGCGCTCTTCGCCGGCTTCATGTCCGTGGCGAACCTGGCCTACTCCTTCTCCTACGCCTCCGGCTCGTGGCTCTACACCCACGGCCTGGAGTACGGCTTCATGCGCTCGGTCCAGGAAGGGGTCTTCGGCATACAGGCCCAGGCGGGCGCCAACCTGTCCATCAGCATGCTCATCCTCATCGGGTCGGCCGCCTACCTGCTGAGCTTCACGGCCGCCCACATGCTGCCCGACCGCCGGGAGACGGTCGCCACCGAAGACGTTAGCGAGTTCATGCTCGGCCCCGAGCATTTCGACAGCCTGGGCAAGGCGTTCCTGTGGAGAGTCAATCAGGCGACGGCCGTCCTCATGGCGGGCGTGTTCGGCCTGATGTTCTTCGGCTTCGACTTCGACTTCATCGGATCCACGCTGCTCGCCTTCTTCTTAATCGTATTCCTGCGCAAGAACTTCCTGGAGTGGCGGTACAAGCGCTCCCGCTGACCCGCGCCTCTTCAAGAGACGGCCGTGCCCGCGGAAAAGATCGACGTTCGGGGCGCGTTCCGCATGGGCGGCTTCCCGCTCCCAAAGACTTCGAGGTGGGAGAAGGCCCTTGCGGCCCCGGCCAACGCCGTGCGGACCGTCAACCGGCACGGATCGACTGGAACGGCGTCCCGGTCGGCCTGTCCCGGGGGAGCAAGAACATCTCCTACTCCCTCTATTCTAACGGCGTCTCGGACCGGACCGCGGGCGACGCCCGGCCGCGATGAGCTGACAAGTTAATGGGTGACGCCTTAGTGTACAATAGAGACTCCATGACCAAGACGGACGTTCTCGTAGAGACCGGATCCTTCCGAGTGGACCCGCGGAGGATGCTCGAGAAGCTCAAGCTCTACCAGCTTCCCGACGCGGCGTCCGCGACCATGATGCTCGTACGTTGCGGGGTGGCCAGCGGCGCCAAGCTCGTCGACATAAGGATACTCAGCGGATTGCTCGAGGCCCGGTTCGACGGCCGCCCCTTCGGCAGGAGCGACCTGCGCCACCCGTTCTCCGCCCTCTTCGAGCCCGACTCCGCGCCCAGACGCAGGTACGCGGCCGTGGCCATGCTGCGCCTGCTGCGCTCTCAGCCGAAATGGGTCGCGCTGGTCTCGGGTCCCCCGTCAAAAAGATACGCTCTGCTGCTCGCGTCCATCGACAAACAAGAGGTCTCCCCTGTCTCCGGCTCCTCCGAAAGCCGGACGGTCCTCCGGGCTGAGTGGGGTTTCTGGAGGAACCTCCGAAGCCGGCGATTCCGCCCGGAGCCGCGCGGCTTCGACAAGCTCTGCGCAACGTGCCCGGCGTCGATCAGGGTCAACGGCAGGTCCTGGTTCTCCCCCGCGTGGCGGCGTCTTCGGGGATTCCCTTTCCGAGGCGAGTCTGTCCGCGGGAGCCTCGAGCTGCCGGAGAACCCTCAAGGCGGCCACAGCCGTCTGAAGGCATATCTCCACGGCGTCGAGGCGGGACGGCTCCACACCACTTTGCTCCCGCTCAAACTCAACGCCGTGGTGGACGCCCCGGACTGGCCGCTGAACGCGTCCATGACCGGCATCGTCAAGAACGAGAGGTTCTCCTCGGTCCTGGCCCGCCTCGAACCGCACATCCGGCGGTTCCTCCTCGCGATGATCCGCGAGCAGAAAGGCCGCGAGAACACCATCGGAAGACTGCTCCTCGAGCGCAAAGAATCCCGCGACGCGGGACGCGACAGCTATCCGGTACGGGACGAGGCATCCGGGTGGACGGGGGGCTCGCTGCTGCAGGCGATGACGGACTCGCGCCGGACTCTGTGGCTGCGCTCGGCCTGCTTCGCGCTTCGGGGTCTTGTCTCACGACGGAAGGGCCGGGGCGAGGCGTCGCTTAAGGCCGCGTTGGACGCGCTTTGGAGCGCTCCTCTGTTCTGGGACGTCCGCGGCCGGCCGCTCAGTCTCGCTGAGCTCGAACGCACCGCCAGAGGCGGAATGGTCCGCTACTCGGACGTCCCCTGGCCGGGCTATGACGAGTCCAGCAGGGTGGTCTGGACCGTTTGGGGTCGGACGGACATCACCTGGCTTTCCCGGCTCACGAATGCACCGACCCGGCAAGCCACTCCTCCAGCGAACTCGTAAAGGGCTGGCAGTACTCAAGGTCACTCAGGCGTTGCTTTGTCGCCACCGCGAGAACGCGATCACCGGATGTGGGCCCTTCGGCCCAGATCGCGATTCTCCCTAAGCCACTGGCCCCCAGGCTTTTCCGGCCCCAAACTGAAGTCAGGAAGGGACGCGATACCCGACTCCTGGGACGGACATCCCGCGGGATGTCCGCGGATGGATTTGTCTGTCTCGGCGACTGACCGATCGCGCCGGGCGCAACCGGACGGCGGAGGATCTTCCATGCCCCTTAACCTATTGGACTCTCCCCGCCCCCGGAAACGTCTATGGAAGGCCGCGCTCGCGCTCGGGGTCGTCGTCGCGGTCGCGGCCGCCGGATTCCTATACCACCGGAAGAAGAAGCGGGAGAAGCCGCCCGGCCCGGAAGCCTCCCTGGCCGCCGTGTCCCTGGGGGACCTGGAGGTCCGCTTCCGCGAGATCGGCGAGATCGACGCCAAGGACTCGGTCGACATCGCATCCAAGGTCTCGGGGCGCATCAGCGAGCTCTTCGTGGACGAGGGCGACAGTGTCGAGGCCGGCCAGAAGCTGGCCGTGGTCCAGCCTGGAAAGACCGAGGCCGAACGCTTCCGCCCCTCCACGGTAAAATCCCCCCTCTCGGGCGTGCTGACGCGCTACATCCCCAACACGAGCGCGAACGAATCGGATGCTCACTTCGTCAAGGCCGGAGACTACGTCACCGGCCTCTTTGAATCGCGAAACCCCACCTACCTCATGACGGTCGCCGACCTAAGACGCCTCGTGATGAGACTGAAGATCAGCGAGATGGACATCTTCAAGCTCCGGGAGAAGATGCCGGTCCAGGTCAGCATAGACGCCCTGCCCGAAACGGACTTCCCCGCGGAGATCACCATGATCTCCCCGAAGGCCGAACGCGACAGCGCCGGGCTCAAGGTCTTCCGGGTCGAGGTCGAGCTCAAAGGCAAGGACCCGCGGCTCAGGCCGGGCATCACGGCCCGCGTCGACGCCCTCCTTCAGAAGAAGACTGGCGTCCTGAAGCTCTCGCGCGCCGGGCTATTCGAGGAAGGGGGTCGCACGTTCGTCTACCTGGACGTGCCGGCGGGCAAGCCCCGTCAAGTCGAAGTGAAGACGGGGCTCAAGACCGCGCTCGACGCGGAGATCATCGAAGGACTCAAGGAAGGCGACAAGGTCCACACGGAGAAGCCCGAGGACTTCGAGCCCCTCCCGGAGCCCAAGCCGGAGGAGGAACCGGCGAAGAAGGGGCCGAAGTCCGCGGACGCCAGGCCGCGGCCGGCCCGCCGGGCCGCGCGGGCGTGAACCTCCTCGAGGCGCTGCGCACGGGCTGCGTCGAGATATGCTCGCACAAGATGCGGTCCTTCCTGAGCTTCCTCGCCATCGCCTTCGGCGTTGCCGCCATCCTCTACACCTTCGCCCAGGTCAACCGCATGGTCGAGCGCCGGAAGGAAGCGTTCGATCTGGTCGGCTCGGGGCGCATGGAGATCAAGGCGAAGCGCGGCTACGAATCCCAGGGCCTCTCCCGCGGCCTGACCGCGAGCGACGCGGACGCCATCCGCTCCGGCGTCCCGGGGCTTCATATGGTCTCTCCGGTCGCGCGGCAATGGGGGACACGGTTCCTCTACGAGGACTTCCACGAGAAGAGCATGCTGGCCTGGGGCGTCACCTCCCACTGGCGCAAGCGGGACTGGGTGTACCGGGTCCGGGGCCGCTTTCTCGACCGGCATGACGTCCGCACCTACGCGCGCGTGTGCGTCATCGACGTGCCCGGCGGTTGGCACGAGAAGCCCTTCTGGGCGCACTTCTTCCCCGAAAGCAAGTTCCACAAGTTCGTCAAGCACAACGACCTGGTCGGCAAGACCGTGCGGCTCGGCGACCACCTCTTCGAGGTCGTCGGAATGCTGCACAATCCGCCTCGGGACAAGGACCCCCGCTGGTTCCAGGGCGGCTACGGCGGTGAGGGCACGGTCTACGTTCCGCTGACGACCTATCAACGGTTCCTGGTGTCGCGCGGCGGCTGGCGGGAGGGGAACGCCTGGGACTCGGTCGATGAGATCCAGGTGGACACGGGCGACGAGAGGACCGTGCCCTTGACCAAGCGCCTCATCGAGAAGTTGCTCAAGGCCCGCCACCGCGGCGAGACGGACTACGAGATCAAGGACTTCCGCGAGACCATCCAGGGGATCCTGAACCGGACGCGGCAGTACGCGATCGCGGTGCTGGCGATCGGCCTGGTGGCCATCCTGGCCGGCGGCATCGGCATCATGAACGTCACGATGGCCACGATCTACTCGCGCATCCGCGAGATCGGGGTCAGAAGAGCGATCGGGGCCACGCGCTCGGACATCCTGCTGCAGTTCGTCACCGAAGCGATCCTCTTGGGCGCCTTGGGCGGAGTGGCCGGCATCGGCCTGGGGCTGACGGGCATCAACTACTTGGATCCCCAGGAGGGGACCGAAATCATCGCGGCCCTTGAGTGGTGGCATTTCCTCGCCACGCTCGGCATCGCGGCGGGAGCGGGCCTCATCTTCTCCGCCTTCCCGGCCTACCAGGCGTCCAGACTCGACCCAGTCCAAGCCCTCCGCTACGAGTAGGGGTCAGGCGTTGCCTTGTTGCGTTATTGAACTTTCTACCGAGGCCAGATCTCGACGACCTGGCCCTTGACGGCGTCGATGTCTTGAGCGGCTTGCTCGGGCGGCTTGGTGAAGCGGCTGACCAGAATCGTGACGGCCTTGGCCGCGAGCGAGGCGGGCAGGATTTCGTAGAGCACGCCGCTCAACGTCTTGATGTCCGCGAACCTGCGGGCGGCGATGGGCGGGCGGCTCCGGGAACTTATCCCGGACGGATGCGTAGTCCATCTTAGTGTAGTGCGTCCAACGCTTCTTGACGTTTGACGCGACGGATCAATGCACCCTCCGTCGAGAGAATAAGTAAAGGGACGTATGACGCACTACATTTAGGAGGATGCCGTGACCGAAGCCTGGAACTGACTCTTGAGGGGTCCTGGAGGAAGAGCATGGTCAAACTCATCGCTGTGATGATGCTGGCGGGTTCGGTCGCCGGCGCGGAAAGAGGGCACGAGGTCGGCGACGAGGCGGGTGTCGCCGATCGCCGGCCGGCGGGAGTGTCCGCCGGCAGGCGCGGGATCGACGAAACGCCGGGGAAGGTCGTCCCCGCGAGGAAGGACAATCGCAGGAAGTTCGGCAAGGTTCTTTCCATCGAGCACGAGAGCGGGCAGATCACGGTGCTCGATAAGAGCACGCGGAAGAAGAGCGCTTTCGTCGCCGGCCAGGAAACCAAGATCACCAAGGGAGGCTTCTTCGAGCCCACAGAGCTCTCCGACATCAAGCCCGGCGATCACATCCATTTCGTGCTGCGCGGAGGTTTCGCACAAAGCATCCACGTCAACGTCTATCCCACCAAGAGGCAGGCGAAGAAGCGCACGCGTCGGCACGCTCCGCCGATGCGCGAGGAGATGGATGAGGACCCGGCGCTCGTTGGATCGGAATCCGACGAAGCGGCGGAGCAGAAGCAGGAGGCCGTGACCGACGAGTATCCGGAGAGCTCGGAGACGGAATTCGAGGAAACGGAGCCCGAACCGACAGAGGCCGGGGAGGCGGAGGCCGACGAAACGCAGGGCGAATACGTGGGAGGAGAGGAGGGCGAGTCCCCCGAGGAGCTTCCGGTCCTTGAGGAGGGCGATGCAGGAGACGCCTATCCGCGGGATACGGAGAGCGAGGACGAGTGAGGCATTCCAGCCCCCCGCCCGGAACGGCTACAGCGGCCAGATCTCGGCGACTTGGCCTTTGACGGCCTCGATGTCTTTAGAGGCCTGCTCGGGCGGCTTGGTGAAGCGGCTCACCAGGATCGTGACGGCCGTGGCGGCCAAGGTGGCGGGCAGTATCTCGTAGAGCAAGCCGCTTAAGGTCTTGATGTCCGCGAACCCGTGGGCGCCGAGCCAGCCGGCGAGCCCTGGGACCACCGCCTCATACCACCCGATCGGCACGGTGTTCCACAGGATCGTGACCGCGAAGCCCGTGGCCATGCCCGCCAAGGCGCCCGCGCGGGTGAGGCCCTTCCAGAACAGCGATAGCACGATCACCGGACAGAACACCGCGCTGATCCCGGCCCAGCCGAAGAGCACGAACCAGAACACCAGCCGCGTCTCGGTCAGCGCGAAGGCCAAAGCCCCGACGCAAAGAATGACCGTCATGACGCGGCTCAAGCCCGTGAGGCTCTTGTCCGAGGCCTCGGGATGGAATACCTTCTGGTATAGGTCCCGCACCACGGCGGAGGAGGCCAGGATCAAGAGCGAGTCCGCCGTGGACATGATGGCGGCCAGGACCACGGCGATGAATACGCCCACGAGGAAAGCCGGCAGCATGTCTCCGACCAAGGTCGGCAGGACCGCCTCCTGGTCGGCCAGGGTCTTGAGCAGGACCCGGCCGCACATGCCGGTCAGGATGGCGCCGATGTCCGCGAAGACGGTGAAGAGCGCCGCGATGAGCGCCCCCTCGCGGAACTCGCGGCCGTCGCGCATCGCGATGAACCGGACGGATATCTGCGGCGAGCCCAAGTACCCGATGCCGATGGCCACAAGCCCGATCGCCGAGAGCCAGCCCTTGAGGCTGTGCCCGTGGGTCCCCATGGGCGCGAGAAGCGCGGGATCCAGGGCCCTCAAGCCCTCGAAGAGCTCGCCCAAGCCCCCCACCTTGGCCAGGGCCATGAGCGGAAGGAAGGTGAGCCCCGCCACCATGAGCACGCCCTGCAGGCAATCGCTCCAGGCCACCGCCACGAACCCGCCGGCCACCGTGTAGGCCAGGATGATGATCATTCCAAGGGCCACGCCCCACTTGTAGGGCACGCCCAGGAACATGTCGAACGCCTTTCCCGTGGCCGTCAGCTGGGCCGATAGGTAGGCCGTGACGAAGACGACCAGGACCACGGCCGAGAACACGCGGATCAGGTGGCTGGTATCGCCCAGCCGGCTCTCGAGGTAGTCGGGAATCGTAATGGAGCGGTAGCGGTCGGTGAAGGCCTTGAAGCGCTGGGTGAGGTAGACCCAGCACAGGCAGACCCCGAGCATCTCGCCCATGAGCACCCAGAAGGCGTGCGCCCCCACCGCGAAACCCATGCCCGTGAGCCCCAGGAGCAGCCAGCCGCTCTCGCCGGTCGCCCGCGAGGAGACGGCCACGACCCAGTAGTCGAGCTTCTTGCCGGCCACGAAGTAGTCGGCGATGTCGGATATCCGGCGGGACGCGAAGTAGGCGATGACGATCAGGCCGAGGAAGTAGGCGCAGACCGCCGAGAGCTTCACCGGATCGACGCTCAACGCGGCCTCCCGGTCCTATGGTAGAACCAGAACACCAGCGCCAGCGGAGGGACCCAGCTCAAAAAGAAAAGGGCCCAGAAGCCGGTCATGGCTTCGGGGCCCCGGGAAGCGGCGGCGTCACGCCTTCTTCTTCTGGCGCTCGGCGATCTTGTCGAGCAAGCCCTTCTTTAGGAGCGGCTGCATCTGCAGGAGCTTCTCGAAGGACTCGGACGGGATGGTGAGGATCTCGGTCCCGTCCTCGGCCGCCCGGACCGACGCGGTGGAGGCGATATCGTCGAGGACCGACATCTCGCCGAAGAAATCCCCCGCCGCCAGCTCGGCGATCGTCTCCTCGCCGCCCTTGGCCTTCGAGAACACCGTGGCCTTGCCCTTCTTGATGATATAGAAGCCGTCGGTGATCTGCCCCTTGAAGAGCACGGGCTGCCCCTTCGTGTACTCGTTGTGCTCGATGTCGGGGGTCACCTTCCGGAGCTGGTCCGGGTCGAAGAAGGACATGATATCCACGCTCATCTTGAGGAACATTGTGTCGTCGAAAGGCATCAGGCGACCTCCTTGAGCGAGGCGTCCATCGTCTCGAAGATCAGGTCGGCGTCCTCCTTCGTGACGCACAAAGGCGGCTTGATGCGCAACGTGTTGCCCGCCTGGCCGCCCTTGCCGATGAGGACGCCCTTCGCCCGCATCCCCTCCATCACCTTGGCCGCGATCTCAGGGGCCGGCGTCTTGGACTTCTTGTCCTTGACGAGCTCCACTCCCAGCATGAGCCCCATCCCGCGGACGTCGCCCACGACCTCGTAGCGGTCCACGAGCTTCGCGAGGCGGCCCTTGAGATGCTCGCCCACCACGGCCGCGTTCTCCGGCAGCTTCTCGTCGGCCAGCACGTCGAGCACGGCCTCGCCCACCGTCATGGCGATCGGATTGCCGCCGAATGTGTTGAAGTGGATCTTATCCCTCATGGCCTCGCCCACCTCGCGGGTCATGATCACGGCCCCGAGCGGGAAGCCGTTGCCCAGGCCCTTGGCCATCGTCACCATGTCGGGCTTGACCCCCCACTTCTGGATGCCGAGGAAGTCGTTGCCGGTCCGGCCCATGCCGGCCTGCACCTCGTCGGTGATGTAGAGGCCGCCGTACTTCTTGACGATCTCGTGGACCCGGGGGAAGTACTCCGGCTCGGGGGTGATCACCCCGCCGTTGCCCGAGATCGGCTCCGCGAGGAAGCCCGCGATCTTGCCGCAGGTGGAGTACTTGACGATCTCCTCGACCTCGTCGGCGCACCACTCGGCGTACTGCTTGGGGGTAGTCCCCTCCGGGCGCCGGTAGGTGTAGTTCGCCGGCGCGTGGTTGACGCCCCAGGCGTAGGGCGTCGAGTGCCGCCACGGGGACTGGCCCGTGAGGGTCATGGCCATGAGCGAGCGGCCGTGGAACGAGTGCCGCAACGCGATGAACTCCTGGCGGCCGGTGTAGTTCTTGGCGATGGTCGTCGCCAGCTCGGTGGCCTCGGTGCCGGAGTTCGTGAAGAAGCAGACATCCAGGTCCGGGTTGGCGGGCTTCACGCGCTCGATGAGCTTCTTGGCGAAGCGGCCGAGGTGGGGATAGAGATAGAGCGTGGTGGTGTGCCACAAAGACTCCATCTGGGCCTGCGCCCGCTCGACGATCGTGGGATGGCAATGGCCCACGGAGACGGTCACGACGCCGGCGAAGCCGTCGAGGTACTTCCTGCCCTTCTCGTCGAAGACGTACTGGAGCTTCCCGCGCGAGATGAGGAGCGGGTCCTTATAATAGAGCATCGTGCCCGGCAGGACGTACTTATTCCTTTCCTCGAGGACCGCCTCGCGGGAGGGGCCGGTGTAGGGCGCCGCCTTGGGTTCTTCGGTCGCAGTCTTCGCCATAACGCTCACCTCAATAGATGTTCGACTCCCTCTTCTTCCCTGTATAGTCCAGGAAGACCGTCTTGGGCTTGGAGAAGAAGTGGATCCCCTCCTTCGCCATCTCCCGGTCGCCGACGCCCGAGCCCTTGACCCCGCCGAACGGGACCTGGGCCTCGCCGCCGATGGTCGGGGAGTTGACGTGCACCATCCCGACCTCCGCCTCCTCCACGTAGCGCATGGAGAGCGCCATGTCCTGCGTGTAGATCGCGCAGGTGAGGCCGAAGCGCGTGTCGTTGGCGATCCTAACCGCCTCGTCGAAGTCCTTCACGCGGAACACCGCCAGGACGGGGCCGAACACCTCCTCCTGCGCGATGGTCATGTCCGTCGTGACGTTGTCGAACACGGTCGCTTCCACGAAGTAGCCGTGCTTGAGGTCCCCGTCGGTGACGTGGTTGCCGCCGCAGAGCAGCTTGGCCCCGTCCTTCTTGGCGGCCGCGATCAGCCGCAGGTCGGTATCGAGCTGCCCCTGGTCCACGGCCGGGCCCATGCCGGTGCCGGGCTTCATGGGGTCGCCGAGCTTCATGGCCTTGGCCGCCTCGACCACCTTGCCCACGAACTCGTCGGCGACGTCCTCATGGACGATGAGGCGGCTGGTGGCCGTGCAGCGCTGGCCGGTCGAGCCGAAGGCGCCCTTGACCACCCCGGGCAGGGCCAGCTCCAGGTCGGCGTCCTTCCAGACGATGCAGGGGTTCTTGCCGCCCATCTCGCAGGTGACCTTGATGCCGCGCTTGCCGGCCAGGGTATGCACCCGGACGCCGACCTCGTTGGAGCCGGTGAAGCTCACGGCCTGCACGCGATCGTCCTCGACGAGGCCGTCGCCCACCTCGGAGCCCGCGCCGACGACGAGGTTGAGCACCCCGTCGGGCAGCCCGGCCTTCTGGAACAGGCCCGCCATCTCGGAAGCGAGCCAAGGGGTCACCGAAGCCGGCTTGAATACCACCGTGTTACCCGCCACCAGGGCCGGGGCGATCTTCCAGCAGGGGATGGCCCACGGGAAGTTCCAGGGCGTGATGACCGACACGACGCCCAGGGGCTCCCGGAGGGTGAGAAGCAGGTTCTTGGGCAGCTCGGAGGGGGCGGTGATGCCCATGAAGCGCAGCCCTTCGCCCGCGAACCACTCGAGCAGGTTGATGCCCTTCTCCATCTCGCCCAGCGCCTCGGGCAGGATCTTCCCCTCCTCGAGGGTCAGTATCCGGGCCAGCTCTTCCTTGCGCTCGCGCGCCAGCCGGATGACCTTCTCGATGTAGCGGGCCCGCGCCGGAGCCGGCGTGGCCTTCCACGCGGGGAAAGCCTTCCGGGCGGACTCCAGGGCCTTCTCGACGTCCGCTTTCGAGGCCCCGCGGCAGACGCACAGCAGCTGCCGGGTGTCGGCCGGATTCACGACCCGGATCTCCCTCTTTCCCGTCCCTTCCACCCACTTCCCGCCGATGAACTGCTTCAGAGTCACTTTCTTCGCGCTCTTCGCCTTGGTCGCTGTCGTCATGGCTATTCTCCCGATCTTCCGGCTGGAGTCCCCCTACGGCAGGAGCTCGCAAAGCTCCTTGTACGTCTCCGGCCGCCTGTCCCGGTAGAACTGCCAGAGGTTGCGGACCTCGAGGATCTTGTCCAGATCCAGGTCGGTGGCGACCAGGGCGTCCTTGTCCCGCGGGCCCATCGCCACCATCTGCCCGCGCGGGTCGCAGAAGTAGCTCTGGCCGTAGAACATCCCCGTCCTCCAGGGCTTCTCCCAGCCCACCCGGTTGATGGCCCCCACGTAGAACTGGTTGGCCACGGCCATAGCCGGCTGCTCAAGCTTCCATAGATGCTCGCTGATGCCCGCCACCGTGGCGCTCGGATTGAACACGATCTCCGCGCCGTTGAGGCCCAGGGCACGCGCGCCGTCCGGGAAATGCCGGTCGTAGCAGATGTAGACCCCTATCCTGGCGTAGCGGGTCTGGAACGTCGGGTAGCCGAGGTTCCCCGGCTTGAAATAGAACTTCTCGTAGAACCCGGGAACCAGATGCGGGATGTGGTTCTTCCTGTAGATGCCGAGGAGCTTCCCGTCGGCGTCGATCACCGCGGCCGTGTTGTAGTAGATCCCCGGAGCCGGCGTCTCGTAGATCGGGACGATGATGACCATCCCGTACTTCTTGGCGTATTTCCGCAGGAGGTTGGTCGTCGGGCCGGGGATGGGCTCGGCGGCCTCGTACCACTTAATGTCCTGCTCGGCGCAGAAGTACGGGGTGCTGAAGATCTCCTGGAGACAGAGGATCTTGACCTTATTCTTCCCGGCCTTGTCGATGAGCTTGAGGTGCTTGGCGACCATCTTTTTCTTGATGTCGGCGAGCGAGTGCTTCTCGGGAGACCAATCGCAGGAGGCCTGGATGAGCCCGCAACGAACGATTCTCGGCATATTCACCCCTCCGTCAAGGGAGACTCAGATATGATTTTCCGTCTTTCTCAAGGATTGCTGGGGACCGGCCGGCCCGACGCCTCATTGTACCTAGTTCCCGTCGGGGGGGTCAACATACTGAGCTGCCGGAAGCTCGACATCGAAGACCGCCCCGCCCCCTTTCCGGCTGGAGGCTCGGATCAGCCCGCCGTGCGTCTCGATGATCCTGCGCGCGACAGCCAGGCCCAGGCCCAAGCCTCCCACTTGCCGCGTGAGGACCTCCGCCATCTGGTAGAAAGAGTCGAACACCTGGTCCGCCTGGTCCGCGGGCAGGTCCATCCCGGTGTTCTCGATCGTCAGGCGCACGCCTCCTGAGAACGCCGCCAGCCGGGCCGAGACGAGCCCCCGATAGCGGTTGAACAGCGCCGCGTTCGCGACCAGGTGCTTGAGCGCGGTCCGGACGGCGGCTGGGTCGGCCGACACCTTGGGAAGCCCGTCCCCCAGGTCCAGCCGGATCTCGACCTCCTTCTTCTCGAAGAGCGGCCGGCAGCTCTCGAAAAGCTCCCTCAAGACGGCCGCCAAGTCCACGGGCTCCCGGTGCCGCGACGGGTCGCCCTTCAGCAGGTCCGAGAAGGTCAGCAGGTCCGCCACCACGTCGCTCAGGCGCGACAGCGCGCCGCGGGCCCTGTCCATCAGCCCGGCCCTATCTCCCGCGGGGGCATGATCGAGCATCTCCACCGAGGCCTTCGCCGCCATCAGGGGGGTCCGCAGCTCGTGGTTGACCCGGCTCATGAACGCGTCCTTGAGCTTTTCCGTCTTCTGCAGCTCCGCGTAGGCCGCCTGCAGCTCCCGGCGGAGGGATTTCTCCTCGCTCAGCTCCGCCGCGATGCGGCGCTTCTCCAGGCAGCGGTCGACCACCGCCCGCAGCTGGTCCTTGGTGAAGGGCTTGGTGAGGTAATCGTAGGCCCCGTCACGAAGCGTCGCGACCGCGCTGTCCAGGGAGGGAAACGCCGTCATCACGATCATGTCGATCCCCGGCTTCTCCGCCTTCACCCTCTTGACCAGGTCGACGCCGTCCACCTTCCCCGGCATGGAGATATCGGTCAGGATCAGGTCGAACGACTCGCCCTCGACAATCTCCAGGGCCCGCTCCCCGTTGGCGGCCGACGCCACCTCGAGGCCGAAGCTCTCGAGCTGCCTTACATACAGGTCCCGGGACAGGGCGTAGTCTTCGACAACCAGCGCTCTGCACTTGCTCATCGGGCGTCGCTCCACCGCATCAACCGATTGTACCCCTTCGAAACCCTCGTGACAATGCCCGAGCCCCGGAGTCCTCTTGATTGACGCTTACCGGAGGTTTTGGGCCTGGCTCGGATTCCAGTAGCCGCTCTTCTATGATAGAATCTTCCGGAGATATCCGCCATGCCCCACCGAGTCGAGATCCAAGAGCACATCTTCGTCCTCTTCATGCTGGGCCTGGCGTTCCTGTACCGCCAGAACCCGGGCATGGTCTATCCGCACGTCCTCATCCTTCTGTTCGTCCTCCTGACGTACAACTTCGCCCAGCACCGATTGCTTCGCCACATCTCCCATACGCACGTGTTCCATGCCTTTTCCATGATCGCGAACGCCCTGGTGCTGGGCGCCGTCATGCATTACTCCGGGGGCAAGGACTCCTCCTTCTGGGTCCTGCTGCTGATGCCGCTTTTTTCGTCCGTGCTGATGCACAATCTCGCCACCATGTGGCTGACCCTGGCTCTCGTGCTGACGGTGCTCGGGACCTTCTACCTGCACCTTCTGCTGGAGGGCAACAACGTCGACCTCTTCGTGCTGGGCACCAAGACGGCCGTCCTGATCCTGGCCTTCCTGGTCACCAAGCGCCTGGCCGTCTCGGAGAGGCGCGCGCAGGCGGCGCTGGAGGAGGAGCGGCGGGCCATCAAGGGGCTCGAGGAGGAGGTCCAGACGGTCAGCCTGCAGACCGACAAGATGGCCAGCCTCGGACACCTGACGGCCAGCATCGCGCACGACCTCAACGGCCCGATCGCAGTGATCATCGGCTACACGGACTTCATCCTGGCCGACCTCCCGCCGCAATCGAAGCACGCCCCGGACGTCCGGCACCTGAGGGAGGCGGCGCAGTTCTGCCGGAACCTGATCTCCAACATCCTCGGACTGGCGAGGCGCGAGGACTACCACCTCGTGCCGACCTCCATACGGGACGTATTCAACCGCACGTGGAAGCTGTGCGAGGCGCAGTTCCGGCACCGGAAGGTGGGACTCGTCAGCCAGTTCGACGACAAGCTCCCCGAGATCCCCATGAGCCCGGTGCATATCCAACAGGTCATGCTGAACCTTCTGACGAACGCGTGCCACGCGGCCCCGGCCGAAAGCACCGTCACCATCGGCGCCTGGCAGGGGAAGAACGGCCTAGCGGTCTCGGTCCAGGACCAGGGGCCGGGGCTCCCGACCGGCCACGAGAAGGACATCTTCAGGCCTTTCTTCACCTCGAAGGGCAAGGGCGAAGGCACGGGCATCGGCCTGAACATCGCCAAGCAGATCATCGAGAGGCATCACGGAAGGATCCGCGCCGAGAACGCCCCCAAGGGGGGAGCCATCTTCACTTTCACTCTCCCGTTCGCTTGATCCGACGCTGAATCGCCCCGCCTTCGATGGCGGACCCCCTAAACTTCTTCGAGTCCCTGCTCTGGTTCGCCGTCGGGGCGGTGCTGGCCCTCGGGGGCGCACGCTGCGCGCGACCCTTGCGCCCCACGGCGTTTCTCGCCTCGGCCCTGTTCGCGCTCTTCGGCGTCTCGGACCTCGTCGAGATGCGGACCGGGGCCTGGTTCGAGCCTTGGTGGCTGCCGGCATGGAAGAGCGCGTGCCTGCTGGGGCTGGCGGCGGCCGGCCTCCGCTACCGGACGCTGAAGCGGCGGGGCGGAGGCCGGCGCTGAAAGCGGAGTGGGCCGTGTAGGACTTGAACCTACGACCTTTCCCTTGTAAGGGGAACGCTCTTCCTCTGAGCTAACGGCCCTCGCGCCCTATTGTATCAGAAAAATTTTTCCCTGGCGAAATCCCAAAATGCCGTCTATACTGATATTGGCTATGCCCAAGAAGAAGCCGGTGCCCAACGGCAAGCGCTCGCGGCCCGCCAAGAAGCGTCCGTCAAAGAACCCCGATCCCGAATGGGCGTTCGTGGAGGAACGCTTCAGTGGCATGGACGTGGACTTCCACAAGCTTGCCGCGATGATGGAGCCGGAGCAGGATTCCAACCAGCAATAAGCACTCCGCTCGCTGGCCGACGGTCCTGAATCCCGGCAGGAGGCGGTTTCTGCCCGCGGCCGCTATCGCGGCGGAGCGGCATGCCGCCAACCTGTCCGCGAACCCCCGACGATTTGCTACAATCGGTTGCCGTCAGGAAGCATCGCCGTGAACGACGTTCGGGGTCGTGGTGTAGCCTGGTTTAACACGCCGCCCTGTCAAGGCGGAGACCGCGGGTTCGAATCCCGTCGACCCCGCCAGATTTTTGAGAAGGATCTGGCGAATCTCCGACGGAGGAGGCGCTCCGGGAAGCTCCCGGGCGCCTCCTCTTGTTTTTGCCCCGATTGCGTTTGTGCCAGATTGGCGCCATAATCAGGCATACCCAAACGCAGCCTCACGACGGACGGCTCCGAAGGATACAAGAAGCTCGCCGCCGGGATACGCAGCCTCCTGGTCGAAGCCCGCGGCCAGGCGGCGCGGTCGATCAACGCCATCCTGACCGTCACCTACTGGGAGATCGGCCGCCGCATCGTCGAATTCGAGCAGGCCGGCGAGAAACGGGCCGCCTACGGGGAGGCCCTTCTGGAGCGCCTCTCCCAGGACCTCACCAGGCGCTTCGGCCGAGGCTTCGGGCTCTCGCACGTCAGGATGATGCGGAAGTTCTATCTGGCCTACCGCGAGCCGCAAAAAGGCCACTCGCTGATTGGCCAATCCGAGGGGCCGGGGAAAGGCCAATCGCCGACCGGCCTTTCTTCCGGCGGAGCTATCGCGACGAGGCCCACGGGGTTGGCCGCCCTGGCGAAGGCCCTCCCCCTTTCCTGGACGCATTATGCCCGCCTTCCGCGGGTCAAGAACGCCGCGGCCCGGCGATTCTACGAGGCCGAGGCTCTCCGCGGCGGCTGGTCCATACGCCGACTGGACCGCCAGATCGGATCGCGGTTCTACGAGCGCACGGCCCTGTCCCGGAACAAGACGGCCATGCTCAAGAAGGGCGCCAAGGCCGGGCCCGGCGACCGGATGACGCCGGAGGAACAGATCAAGGACCCCTACGTCTTGGAGTTCCTGGATCTCAAGGACGAACACCACCCCATTGCCGGGACGCGGCCCGCGCGAATCCCAGACAGGAAATCGCCCGGTTGCTCCGGTATCCAAAGGGAAGTTGCAGAGCGGGCAAGCTGACCGGATGATCAGGATTGGCATAGCCCGTAATGCGTGGGCGCATGACCCGTATCTCGGGATTTCCCCCGGGTTGGCAAATCGCGGTGAATGACGTCTATCGGGTGGGGCGGGCCGACTCTGGGCGCCGGCTGGTCGCGGCCTGGGACGATGCAGGGCTCACGGCGCCTCCTTCTTAC
>JBDREN010000153.1:0-26439 GCA_043819795.1 Elusimicrobiota bacterium | reverse complement strand
CGCCCAGGACAGTGCTGCTGTAGTTGTAATAATAAGGATTAGTCACGGAGTGAACATATATCCTGATCGAAGCAGTAAAGCCGGGCGGCAATGAAAGACCCGCAGTGTCATCCAAATCGGGTTCCGTGGCATTTTGCAGGGATGGTACCGCTGGCTCATCGCCATCCAAGTCAGCCTGGGTGGGATTCGCCACAGTCGGACAGTTATCAACATCATCGAGTATTCCGTCGTAATCGGAGTCCAAAGCCCCGGCGCGCCCCGCAAAAGCTAAACTTAGGCCCACCGCCGTCACTATGACGATCGACACAAAGTTGTTTGTCTTCATTGCGCAGCCCTCCTTTACGACTTTCCTCCACGCTCGCGAGAAACCAAACCCTCCGCCCAGCCCGCTCCTAACCACTGACCTTATGGTAACCCCATTGCGCTGACAAATCAATGACAAACCCCTGACAATGATGCAAGAATAGCCGTGGTAGAAGCAGCACATTTTTATCGCGTCAGAATTTCCGAAAAGTAGCGGCCGGAAGCCGCGAGAATACGGAACGGGTGCGTCAAGCGCTCACGGAGGGAAAGGAGGAAGCCTCTTCCAAGACGATGGAACTGATGGAGCAGGTGGTCGGACGAGAGAACCTGAAGTGAGCGCTCAAGAGGGTCATGGCGAACAAAGGGGCGAGGATAAATCGGCAGAAAAGCGTGGTAGACCGGCCCTGGAAGCGAAGCTTCCTGGGGTACTCGATGACCCATGACCGGAAACCGAAGCTGAAGGTGTCCCGGAAGTCCGTGAATCGGGCCAAGGGCGACTTGCGGCAGATGTTCCGGCGAGGTCGTGGACGCTCATTGATGCGGGTGATCGAGGGAGTCAATCGGTCGACGCGGGGATGGGTGGGCTACTACCGTCTGGCCCGGACGAAGAATGTCTTCGAGGATATGGACGCACGGTGGTGTGAGAGGCGAAGGCCCTACGGGGTCATTCCCGCAGGGCCTCGCCTACTCGATCCGCCATCGTCGAAAAACCCGAACATCCCGAGAAGGCACTCTCAAGGCGGAGATCACGGGTTCAAATCCCGTACGCGCCACTGGTACCCGGACCAAGAAAAGTGTCGCGATCAGGGACCTCGACAGCATGAGGCTCCTGAGCGACATGCTGCCCGGCAGGGTGGGCTCTCTTCTCTCGACGAACTCGCTCAGGGAGGATTTGTCCGTCAGCCATCGGGCGGTCTCCAGATGGCTGGACATTCTGGAGTCCTTCTACTATCAGTTCAGGATCTATCCGCACGCCAAGGGCCGGTTCCGGGCCGTCAGGAAGGAGCCGAAGCTCTACATCTGGGACTGGTCCGAGGTCGACGGCGAGGCCGCCCGTTTCGAGAACATGGTCGCGTCCCACCTGCTCAAGCTCGCGCATCGCCTCCACGACCGCGAGGGATACAAGATCGACCTCCGCTTCCTGCGGGACAGGAGCAAGAGGGAGGTGGACTTCCTCATGGTGGTGGGCGAGAAGCCGTGGTTCGCCGTGGAAGCCAAGCTCACCGACGAGCAGCCCTCGGCGTCTCTAAGGTACTTCAAGGACAGGCTCGGAATCCCATTCCTCTATCAGGTGCTCAGAAAGACGGGCGTGGACAAGCTGGTCGACGGCATCCGCGTGGTCTCCGCGGACAGGCTGCTCGCCGGCCTCGTCTGAGCCCTCGCCGCCCGTGAAGGGCCGCTTGTAGGGGGACTCGGGAAGACAAACACGCTGGAACGCGTGAAAAAAGGCATCCGGACCGCGAAGCGCATGTCTTGGACCTCGGTCGCGGATCGGCTCCAGTTTAAAGGATCACGGACAGGAGGAAGGACAGGGAGATCACCACCGCCACGACGATCACCCACAGGGGCCGCCGGCGCGGAGGGATATCCTCCTCGTGCGGTCGGTCCTCGCGCATGTAGTCGCGGTCGTACAGGCCCATGGCGCTGATTGTAGCATAGCAGATGAGGCCCGGGCCCAAACCGGGGTGATGCGGATGGCGACTGCAGGCGAGAGCCCCGGTCTCCGTTTTCTGTGCGGTCGCTACGGGGGGCGGCGCCGGGGCGCGAATCCATCGCTGGATGGACCGAGGCGGGTGGTTGATGGGTCGAGGAAACCGCTGCTCGGCGGTCTTTTTGAGGCTGGCGGCGTGTCATTGACTTCCGACCGAGTTTGGGCTATATTTTGGAGAAGATCTAAATCCCGCGGATTTAGCCTTGTCCCGCGGAACCCGAATCTAAGAGAACAAGAAGAGGTCACGATGATGAACATCTCAAACAGCCCTCGACCCGACGCCATCGGCACGGATCGCTCAAGAGCAAGTCGTGGGGGCGCCGTCGTGACAGGCGCGCTGGCGCTGCTCGCCTTGTCGCTGTCCGCCGCTCCTGACCGGTGCGCGGCGGCGGACTTCGTTCCGGAGATCGTGGCGACCGAAAGCGGGGCGAATTTCCATACGTCCGACATCGGGGCCAACGCCTCCGGCCTTACGGCCGTCTTCTGCAACAGCAGGCTGTTCTCCGGGACCGGGACCGGCTGGAAGAGGAATCTCGTCGACCCCATCCCCACGCACGCGTACTGGCCCACGGTATTGGTCGACAGCGCGGGGACCACGCATGCCTTCTACGCGAGCTGCTACAGCGGGTATGGGACCCTGTACCATGCGGAGTTCGCTCCCGGCCTTGCCGAAGGGGCCAGCAGCCCGCCGGCCGAGACCGTGGGCAACGGCTGCCGCAGCGGCGCGGTCGAGGACGTGGACGGCAACATCCATATCGTCTACATAGCCGGCGGTGTCTACCACAGAGTAAGAAGCGGCGGGGTTTGGAGTGCGCCGCAGCAGATCTCCATCCCGGGCGCCTACTTCGACGTTGTCGCGCTTCGGCTCGGCTCGGACGGCAGGACGCTCCACTTGTCGGCGAACCAGACGAACGGAGTCGGTTCGTTCCCCGCCGGCATCCAATACGCGACAAAAGCCCCGGGCGGAAGCTGGACGTTCGAGACCGCCATGCCCAATGTGCCGTTGGCCAACCTGGCGTTCAGCCTGGCCGTGGACGGCCAGACGCCCTACTTGATCTATGCCGACTATGTCAACCACGCTTCCGCCATTAACATGGCGCGCCGGAGCGCGGGCGGGACCTGGTCCGCGGAATACCTTGTCACGGGCGTGCAGGGCGCCGTCCAGTTTCTGGACGCCGAGGCGCTCAACGGGTTCCTTTACGTCACCTACAGCGGCGGTTCCGGGGGGGGTGATGACAACCGCCCCTGGATGATCAAGAAGGTCCTACCGGACGGCGCGATCGAGCGCCAGGCCATCGCCGAAAGGACCGGCTATGCGGACAGCCCGCGCGAAACGGTCCGTCCCGCCCTCACCGTGGGCGCCGGGAAGCCGTCCACCTCGTACACCTACAACCGCTGGCGGATCAAGGGGGTGATGGACTTGACGAACAGCGTGCCGGCGGCCGACGCGGGTCCCGATAAGCAGGCTGCCGTCGGGTCCCCGGTCACTTTGACCGGAATCGCCTCGGACCTGGACAACGACCCCCTGACCGTCGGTTGGGCGATCGAGGATCCGTCGGGCGCCGTGACCACGCAGAGCGGGTATACGGCCAGCTTCTCCCCGAGCGCCGAGGGGTTCTATGTGGCCACCTTCAATGTGGCCGACGCGCGGGGAGCCCGGCGCTCGGACTACGCCGTGGTCTACGTGCCCACCACCGCGGCGCCGATCAAGCTCGGTGTCTCCGAGACCGTCGACGCGAGCGTCGGGGGGACCCCGGACGTGGCCTACGACGCCGAGGGGTATCCCTATATCTACTCCAACGGCAAGCTCTTCAAAAAGACGGCCTCGGGGTGGGTCCACAACACGCTCAGCCCGGTCGGCAAGTATAACCCGAAAGTCATCGTGGGGCCGTCCGGTTCGGCGCATGTCTTCTATTCGAACTGGTCGACGGTGTACTACACCGAATGCCCGGCGGGCCTCGCCGACGGAGCGGCCTGCCCCCCCTCGATCAGCGTGGGGTCCGGCTACTATATCGCCGCGGCCCAGGACGCGGGCGGGAAACTGCACCTCATGTATTATTCCGCCGGCATCCAATACCGCAGCCGGACAGCCGGTGTCTGGAGCGCCGCTACGCTCATCCACGGCGCTTCACCCATCAACTGGACACCGCTGGACCTGCGCGTGGATCCGGACGGGTATACCCTCCATGCGGCGTTCCAGAACGCGTGGAATGCCGGCGTCCCTCTGGGGCCTTATTACGCCCGCAAAGGGCCGTCCGACGCGACGTGGACGATCGAGAATATCGGCGAGTTTTTCGTCTCGGGTACGCAGCTCGTCCTCGATGGTACGACGCCGATCGTCGTGTTTGGCCGCGATTCTTACCTTAAGATGGCTACCCGCGGGCAGGACGGGTCGTGGAAGCAGGAGTTCCTGGCCACGGGGCTCGGCGGCGGGATCCAGTGGTTGGACGCCGACTTCTCGAACGGGAGCCTGCACGCCATCGTCAGGCACGGCTCCGGCTCTTCGGACGATTGGCGGCCGGTCTACGTGACGAAGGCCGTTCCCTCCGGATTGCCCCAGGTCAGGCGGGTCACGGCAGACCCGGGCTCCGATTACGCGGCCATAGCGGCTTCGGGCGACGAGATCCACATCGCCTACAACACCGGCCCCGCCATCAAGTACATCTGGAACGGGCCCAACCAGCGTCCGATCGCCAACCCCGACAGCATCACGGTCAACGAGGGCGGGTCGGCCCATCAGCTTGACAGCGGGGAAGCCAGCGTCCTGGCCAACGATACGGACGAGGACGGCGACCCGCTTACCGCTATCAAGGTCGCCAATCCCAGCCACGGCCGGCTCTGGTTCTACTCCAGTGGAAGCTTCAACTATCGCCATGACGGGGGCGAGAGCACGTCGGACAGCTTCCAGTACAAGGCCAATGACGGCGTTGCCGACTCGGCGGTGGCGACCGTCTCCATCACGATCAATCCGGTGAACGATACGCCCGCGGTGACCAACCCGGGCGCCCAGTCCGGCACCGAGGGGGACAGCGTCTCGCTGCAGATCGTCGCGAGCGACCCGGAGGCTTCGGCCTTGACCTACGGCGCTCCGGGCCTGCCGGACGGACTCTCGATCGATCCCGGCACGGGCCTGATCTCGGGGACCCTCAGCTACCACTCCGCGGGCGCTCACACGGTGACCGCGACCGCCACCGATCCGGAGGGCGCCTCCGGCTCGGCCTTGTTCAGCTGGAGCGTCGAGAACGTCAACCGGGGGCCGACCGCCGTGGATGACGGCTATTCAACGGACGAGGACGTCGTGCTCTCGGTCTCCGTCCCGGCCCAGGTGGTCCTGGCCAACGACTCCGATCCGGACGGGGAGCCGCTCACCGCGATCCTGGTCTCGGACGTTTCGCGCGGCCTGCTGGCGTTGAACGCCAACGGCGCGTTCGTCTACCAGCCCGGTCCGAACCTCAACGGCGTCGACAGCTTCAGCTACAAGGTCACGGACGGCGAGCTCGAGAGCGATCCGGCCTCCGTCACGATCACCGTGAACTCGGTCAACGACCAGCCGACGAGCGAGCCCCCCGCGCCCGCCGCCACGGAATACGGCGCGCCCATGGACCTCTTCCTCTCGGGGAGCGACGTCGACGACGCGGTCCTCACGCTTCAGATCGTGAGCCCTCCGAAGGGAAGTCTGGTCGACACGGTTATGTCCTGCCAGGGCGGCCAGTGCACGGCCAAGGTGACCTACGACCCGGCCGGGTTCGCCGGGACCGATTCGTTCGCGTTCGGTTTCTGCGACGCCGGGGGCCTGTGCAGCGCGAGCCGCGAGGCCTCCATCGACGTGACCATCTACGTCGGCGGACAGCCCGAGATCACGTTCGCGGGCGAGGAGGAGCAGGACTTGACGGTGGCGCTGGTCCCCGAGGCGGACGCCAACGCCAAGCTGGCCGAGACCAAGGGGAAGTTCAGCGCCGTCGGCAATCTCTACGACCTCGGCCCCGAGGCGACGACGTTCGTCCCGCCGGCGGTCCTGTCCATGTGCTACGACCCGTCGCAGCTGCCGCCCTCGGCGAACGAGAAGCATCTGAACATATTCATCTTCACGTTGAACCAGGCCACCGGGGCCGACGAGTGGCTCGCGTGCGGGCCCGGGAACGCAGCCTGCCCGCAGCCGGCCCTGGTGGACGCCGAGTCGCATTGTCTGATGGCCGAGATCCACGGACCGCTCAGCTCCGATGTCGGGATATTCTTCCCCGAGCCGGGGAGATTCGTCCGGGGCGGCCGGCGGCCGGCCGTTGACGACTTCCTGGTCTATGCCGGCGCCGTGGACGACAAAGTCACCACGATCCTGGGCTGCGCCCCGGGGAGGGTCACGCAGTTGATCCTGGTCACGGCGGTGGGCGGGGAGACCGTGTTCCCTGAGACGGCTCAGCTGGAATTGAACGGCGTCCCCTTGGCGGTATCCGCGGAGTCTTTGACCCAGCGGGGCATCGACTTCGTGGCGCTGCCGCTGGAAGCCGGGACCAACGTGCTCTTGGGATCCATCGACGGGTATGTGCCGGGGACGACCCGCGTGGCGAGCGACACCGAGCGGCTGGTGATCAAGTGCGAATAGGGGCGCCGCACTAGGCCCATCGGACACGGCCGGTCTGGGCCCGATGCACTTGGTGGCTCGACGGCGGACGGCTATCCTTTAGGCATGAAGCGGACGCTTCTTGCCTGCGCGGCGGCGGTCCTCCTGGCGGCTCCGGCGGTTGCCCAGCGGGTCGCCGCTCCCCGGCCGGCCCCGTCTTTCGTCCCGGGCTTCCTGGGCTCGATGGTTCTCTCGCTCCAGAACGAGCCTTTCTTCGCGTCCCTTCTGATCAACTCGCTCGATTCTCAGCTCGCCCGCGCGACGTCGATGAGCCACCCGCGGGAGGCCGCCGGCTACCTCCGGGACGAGATCGAGGGGGCGGGCAAGGAGCGCCGGCCCATGGCCGCGCGCGCGGCTACCTTGGGCAAAGAGCCTCTGGAGGCCGAGAAGGCCTCGGCCATCCTCATCGCCAACGCTTTGGTCCGCCCGATCAGTTCCAGGAGGTCGTGACCGGCATCGAGAATCTCCGGCCCGGCCTCGGGGAGCGCGTCTCCGAGTCGCTTCGGGCCGCCGGCAACGCGCCGCGGGGCAACCCCACCTTGCTCCAAAGGCTCGGCGAGGTCGGCGCGCGCATCCGTCCTCAGGTACCATTCATCTACGACGCTCGGGGCAGGCTGGAGCGTCTCTTCGACGGGTCGCGCTGACCCCCAGCCGGGACGCGCGCCGCTCCATGAAGGGCGTTGAGTTTGTTGAGTAATCCTTCCCTCAACTCACACGCGACACACAGCCCGATCGGGAGATCACCAGCACTCTTTCCGTGGATCTCCGGGCGCAACGCTCCGGCAAGGGCGCCGGGCCCCGGGCCGAGTCCGGTCCGTTCCGCCGGATCGAAGGCCTCGCCTGCCAAGACGATTCTTGCCTTGACAGGCGGGGGGATTGCGGTATAATAATAGTATGACCAAAGTAGGAGAGGGCAGGGCCGTCAAGACCGCCATCAGCCTCCCCTCGGGGACATACGAGCGCGCCGAGGCGCTTCGGCGCGAGAACGGCCAGAGCCGGAGCGAGCTCTACGCCGCGGCGCTGCAAGTCTACTTCAAGGCGTTGGAGGTGCGCGAGAAGGAGGCTCGCTACGTGGCGGGGTACCGGGACAAGCCCGAGGACATCGATGAGATCGCGGCGGTCGCCAGGGCCGGGGCGGCCGCCTTTCCCCGGGAGGATTGGTAGTTGCGGCGGGGCGAGGTCTGGTGGGCCCATCTGCCCCGGCCCGCCGGCAAGCGGCCCGTCCTGCTCTTGTCGCGCGACGCGGCGATCCAAGTCCGGCAGGCCGTGACGGCGGCCCAGATCACCCGCACCATCCGCCATATCCCCACTGAAGTCCTGCTGGGCAAGAAGGAGGGGATGCCCAAGACCTGCGTGGTCAACGCCGACGTGCTGTTGACCATCCCCAAGTCCGTGCTGCTGCGCCGGATCTGCGCCCTACCCTTCAAGAAAATGCGGGCCGTGGAGCAGGCGGTCAAGTTCGCGTTGGCGCTGGATTAGGACCGGCGGTCCAAGCGGTCGCCTCGCGCCTCAGCGCTGCTTCTCTCGGAAGGACTCCATCGATCGGTGCATGCCGATGATGTCACCCAGCCAGTCTCGCAAGCGCGCCGAGGGGAGGGCCTTGATCAGCGGGACGAGCTTCACCAGGAAGGGCTCGCGCACATAGAGACGGTCCTTGCGCACGGCCTCCACGATCTTCTCCGCGACGCCTTCGGGCGTCAGCCAGCTCGTGAGGAGGGGGGGGCGCGCCCCCTCGAACATCCCGGTCGCGATGAAGCTCGGGCAGACGATCGTGATGCCGACCCCGCGAACGCCCTTGTTGCGCAGCTCCAGGCGCAGGGACTCGGCCAGGCCGACGACCGCGTGCTTGGTCGCGCTGTAGGCCGCCATCTCCGGCACTCCCAAAAGCCCCGCGGCCGAGGCCGTCATCACGATATGGCCCGAGCCTCGCTCGACCATCGCCGGCAGGAAGGCCTTCGTGCACCAGAGATAGGATTTAAGGTTGACGTCCACCGTCTTGTGGAGCTGCTCTTCTGAGGAATCGAGGAAGCCGCCGGGGAAGATGATCCCCGCGTTGTTGTGGAGGAGGTCCACCGGGCCGAGCTCGGCGCGGACCCGTTCGGCGGCTTCGCGCACTGCGGCCGGGTCGGCCGCGTCGAGGGCGTACCCGCGCGCCTCGCCTCCGGATTCTCGGAGCTCCGCGACCGCGCGCCCAAGGCGCTCCTCGTCGAGGTCCCAGAGCGCGACCTTGGCTCCGGTCTTCACCAGGCGCAGAGCGACCGCGCGGCCTAGGCCCCCGGCCCCGCCGGTGATCACGGCGGTCTTTCCCGCGAGATCGCGCATGATGGTCGCGCCGAGGCTCAGGCCCGGTGCCGCCGCCGCAGCACCTCGATCACGTCCGATAAGCACATGTCCCGGCAGCGGAGCAGCACCATGAGGTGGTAGAGCAGGTCCGCGGCCTCGGCGGCCAGAGCATCCCGGTCCGGGTTCTTCGCGGCGATGGCGACCTCCACCGCCTCCTCGCCTACCTTCTGGGCGGCGCGGTCCACGCCCTCCTTGAAGAGCTTGGAGGTGTACGACCCTTCGGGCATCTCCCGGCGGCGATCCTCAACGAGGGCGTCGAGTCTTCCCAGGAAACCGAGGCCGGGGGCGGCCTCCTCTGCGAAGCAGCTCGCGGTGTCACGGTGGCAGGCCGGGCCCTTCGGCTCCGCCGAGACGAGCAGGGCGTCCGAGTCGCAGTCGCGGACGATGTCGACCAGGCGCAGGGTGTTCCCGGACGTCTCGCCCTTTTGCCAGAGGCGCTTCTTGGACCGGCTGTAGAAGGTGACGAGGCCCGTCTTCAGCGTCTTGGCCAGGGCCTCGGGGTTCATGTAGCCCAGCATGAGGACCTGCCGGGTCCCCGCGTCCTGCACCACGGCGGGCAGAAGGTCGCCCATCTTCCGCCATGCGAGCGCTCCAAGGTCTTTGCTCTTCATATCCGCACCTCGACCTCCGCTTCTTTTAGGACGCGCTTGAGGTCGGCGATAGCCAGCTCTCCTCGGTGGAAGACCCCGGCCGCGAGGGCGCCGTCCACCCCCGTCCGCTTGAAGACGTCCGCGAAATGCCGGGCCTCGCCGGCCCCGCCGGAGGCGATCAGCGGGATGCCGATCCTTTCCCGGACGGCCTGGAGCTGCTCGATGTCGTAGCCCTTGCCCACCCCGTCCATGTCCATGCAGTTGAGGACGATTTCTCCCGCGCCGCGCTCCTCGGCCTCCACGACCCAATCGAGCGTCCTGCGGCCGGCGGACCGGATCGTCTTCTCGGAGCCCGTGTACTGGCGGACGAAATAGTCCCCGCCCTCGCGCTTGGAGTCCACTCCCACCACCACGCACTGGGACCCGAAGTCCTCGGCGATCTCGGTGATCAGCTCGGGCCGCTCCAGGGCGGGGGAGTTGATCGAGATCTTGTCGGCGCCCACGTTCAGCGTCCGGCGGGCGTCCTCCCGGGTCCGGATGCCTCCCGCCACGCAGAAGGGGATATCCAGGAGCCTGGCGGTCTCCCTCACCCAATCCTGGGAGACGGTCCGCCCCTCGCTGCTGGCCGTGATGTCGTAGAAGACCAGCTCGTCGGCGCCGGCCTCGCGGTAGTGCCTCGCCAGCTCGAGGATGTCGCCCACGACCCGGTGGTCCTTGAAGCGCACGCCCTTGACCACGACCCCGTCGCGTACGTCCAGGCACGGGATGATGCGCTTGGTCAGCATCGGAGGGCCTCCTCCAGCGTGAAGCGCCCGTCGAGCAGGGCCTTCCCTATGATGACCGAGGGGATCGCCGAGCGCTTGAGTTCGCGCAGATCGTCCAGGGAGCCCACGCCGCCGGAGGCCTGGACCTCCAGCTCCGGATACCGGCGCGCCATCTCCAGATAGAGGGGGACGTTGGGGCCTCTCCCGGTGCCGTCGCGCTCGATGTCGGTGCATAGGACGTGATTGAGCCCGGCGTCGCGGAATCGTTCGATGAGCTCCCAGGCGGAAAGCGCGGCCGGCTCCTCCCAGCCCGAGACGGCGACGAGCGGCGTCCCGCCCTCCTGGATCCTCACGTCCACGGCCAGGGTGACGCGCTCCGGGCCGAAGCTCCGCAGGGCTTGCTTCACGGCGTCCTCGTCTTTGACGGCGAGGCTTCCGAAGATCACCCTGTCTATGCCGGCCGCCAGGTACCGCTCCGCGGCTTCCGGGCTCCGGACGCCTCCTCCCACCTGCGCTTTGAGCCCGCTCTCTCGGACGATGCGAAAGATCGTGTCGGTCTGCCGGCCCTCTCCCGAACGGCTGCCCTCGAGGTCCACCACGTGGAGATAGCGCGCTCCCTGCGCGGCGTAGCCCTTGGCGACCTCCACGGGATCGGCGGCGTAGGAGGTCTTGCGGTCGAAGCGCCCCTGGCTGAGGCGCACGCATCCTCCTGCGATGAGGTCGATGGCCGGGTAGATCTTCATAGGGTCAGGAAGGTCCGCAGGATCGTGGCCCCGGCGTCGGCGGAGCGTTCGGGATGGAACTGCACCCCGAAGAAGTTGCCGCTCTCCACGACCGCCGGGAAGGCGCGGCCGTGCCGGGCCGTGCCGCGCACCCAGGGGCCTTCGGGTGCCTGGTAGGAGTGCGCGAAATAGAAGTGGCTCTCGTCGGGGACGCCGCTCAGGAGGAAGCTGGACCCGGTGCGGCGGACGCGGTTCCATCCCATATGCGGGATGGACAGGCCGGGGCCGCCCTCCATGCGGCGCACGCATCCGGGCAGGACGCCGAGGCAGTGCGTTTCGCCCTCCTCCGAGCGGGCGAACAACAGCTGCATGCCCAGGCAGATCCCGAGCAAGGGGCGCTGCAGGCGGCGGATGACCTCCACGAGGCCCGTCTCGCGCAGCCGCCGCATCGAGTCCGCGGCGGCGCCCACCCCGGGAAGGATCACGTGGTCCGCTCGGCCGATGACCTCGGGGTCCTTCGTCAGCCGCCCCGGCGTGCCCAGGCGCTCGAGGGCGTTGGTGATGGAGGCGAAGTTGGCGCCTCCCGCGTCGATGATCGCGATCACAGGGTCCCTTTCGTGGACGGGATATCCGCGCCCTCGGAGCGGGCGAGCGCCGTCCGCAGGGCGCGAGCCACGCCTTTGAAGCAAGCCTCCACCATGTGGTGGGCGTTTTCTCCCTCCACCTTGATGTGCATGGTGGCTCCCATCGCGTGCGCCAGGGAGCCGAAGAAATGGGGGACGAGCTCGGTGGGGAGCTCCCCGACGCGCTCCCGGGGGAATGACCCCTTGAACGAGAGCGAGCCCCGTCCCGAGAGATCGATCGAGACCTGGGCCTCCGCCTCGTCCATGGGAAGCAGGAAGCCGTAGCGCCCGATGCCCGTCTTGTCGCCGAGGGCTTGCTTGAGCGCCTCCCCGATGCAGAGGGCGGCGTCCTCGACGGTATGGTGCTCGTCCACTCGGAGGTCTCCCTCGGCCCGGAGGGCGAGAGCGAAACCTCCGTGCTTGGAGAGCTGCTCGAGCATGTGGTCGAAGAAGCCGATGCCGGTTGAGATGTCGCAGCCGCCCGGCCCGTCCAGGTCCACGGCGACCGAGATCCTCGTCTCCTTGGTGCTCCGCTCGGCGTGGCCCGTGCGCGGCTCGGCGATCAGCCGCGCGGCGACGGCTTCCCATCCGGAATCCTCGCCCGCGCCGAGGCGGAACCCGCGCAGGCCCATGTTCTTCGCCATCTCGAGGTCCGTGTCGCGGTCGCCGATGACGCAGGAGCGTCCGATGTCCAGGTCCCCGCGGCCGATATAGTCGCGTACCATGCCCAGGTTCGGCTTGCGGCAGGGACAGCCGTCTTGCGGCCGGTGCGGGCAGATGTGGACCGCGTCGAAGCGGATCCCCTGCGATCCGAACAACCGCAGCACGGCCGCCTGCACCTTCTCGTAGTCCTCCCGCGGGTAGTGCGAGGTGCCCAGGCCGTCCTGGTTGCTGACCATGACGAAGCGGTAGCCGTGGTCGCGCAGCTTGAGGAGCGCGCCGATGACGCCGTCCACGAGCTCCAGCTTCTCCAGGCTGTCCACCTGCTCGTCGGCGGGCTCGCGGATCAAGGTGCCGTCGCGGTCAAGGAAGAGTATCTTCTGAAGTCCCATCGGATCAGTCCTCCCGCTCCAAGGCGTCCAGCAGACGGTCGTTCTCCTCCGGCCGTCCCACGGTGATCCGCACGCAGCGCGACAGGCCGGGCTCGGAGCCGCGGTCCCGCACGAGGATCCCATGTGACTTGCAGCGCTCGAAAACCTCTCCGGCGTCCTTCACCCTAGCCAGGAGGAAGTTGGCGTCCGAAGGATACACCTTCTCGACGCCCGGCAGGGCCGACAGGGCCCCGGCCAGGCGCTCCCTTTCGGACCTCAGCCTTTTGACCCGGCCGCTGCACAGGCGCTTGCCCTGCGGCGACAGGGCGCGAAGCGCGGCCCGCACGGACGGCAGGCTCAGCGGGTAGGGCGCGCGTACCTTGTGGAGCAGCCCCATGATCCGCGGGTCGCCGAGCGCCGCGCCGCAGCGCGCTCCGGCCAGGGCCCATGCTTTCGACAGCGTGCGCAGGATCACCAGGTTGGGCAGCCCCTCGAGGCGCGTGATGAGGCTCGGCTTGGATGAGAACTCCGCGTAGGCCTCGTCCAGGACGACCACCGCTTTCTCGCGGAAGGCCTCGCAGACCTCGACGACGGAATCCGCGTCCATCGCGTTGCCCGTCGGGTTGTTCGGGGAGCAGAAGAATACCAGCCTCAGCCTGGGGTCCCAGGCCCGGAGTATGGCCGGGACGTCCGGCTGGAAGGCCGGCTCTTTCGTCAGAGGGACCGCGCGCACGCCGGCGCCCTGGATCCGGGCCGCGACGCCGTAGACCCCGTAGGTCGGCGGGCAGACGAGGATGTCGTTCTCTCCCGCCTGGCAGAACGTGCGGACCAAGGCGTCGATGGCGTCGTCGGTGCCGCGCCCGAGGAACAGGCTTTCCTCCGGCACCCCGTAGAGCGCGCTCAGGGCGGAAAGCAGGGCCCTCGGCTGCGGGTCGGGATACCGGTTCAGGCCCAAGGCCCGGTCGTCTCCCGGACAGGGCGGCCAAGGGCATTCGTTGGCGTCCAGGAGGATGTCCGCCTCCAGGTTCAGGCTGCGCGCCGAGGAGTACGGCGTGAGCTCGAGGACGTCCTTGCGGGCGAGGGAGAGCGGAGCCTTCATCATCTCCTCCGGAGCGCCTTGAGGCGGATGGATACCGCCTTCTTGTGGGCGCCAAGGCCCTCCAGGGCCGCGAGCCTCTCCACGGTCGGCCCGATGTCCATCAGCCCCTCGGCGGAGAGCTCCTGGAAGGTGATCTGTTTCATGAAGGATTCCACCGCGACGCCCCCGTAGGCGCGCGCGTAGCCGTAGGTGGGCAGCACGTGGTTCGTGCCGCTCGCGTAGTCCCCCGCGGACTCGGGCGACCACGGGCCGAGGAACACGGAGCCGGCGTTCCGGATGCCGGGCACGAGCGCTCCGGGGTCCTTCATCTGCACGATGAGGTGCTCGGGGGCGTACATGTTGGAGATATCCAGCGCCTCATCGGCGTCCTCGGCCAGAATGAGGAGGCTTCGGCGCAGGGCCTCGCCGGCGGCGGCCTTCCTCGGCAGGGACTTGAGCTGCCGCTCGGTCTCCTTCACGACTCTCTTCAGAAGGCCGGGGTCCGTGGCGACCAGGACTACCTGGGAATCGCCCCCGTGCTCGGCCTGGGAGAGCAGATCGGAGGCGACGAACGAGGCGTCCGCCGCGGCGTCGGCCAGCACCAGCACCTCCGAGGGCCCGGCCGGCATGTCGCAGGCCGCTCCCTCGGGGTCCTGGGCGGCCAGGATCTTGGCCTGCGTGACCCAGGCGTTGCCGGGACCGAATATTTTGTCCACCTTCGGGACCGACTCCGTGCCGTATGCCATGGCCGCGACCGCTTGGGCCCCGCCGACCGTGAACACGCGCTCGATGCCGCAGAGCCGGGCGGCCGCCAGGATGGACGGGTCCGCCGTCCCGTTCTTGCCGGGGGGGGTGCAGAGTATCCTGAGCGGACAGCCCGCGATCTTCGACGGCACTCCGAGCATCAGGACGGTGGAGGGAAGCGGCGCGGTCCCGCCCGGGGCGTAGAGCCCGACCCGGGCGACGGCCCGCGGCTGCCTCATGCAGCGGACCCCGGGGCAGACCTCCAGGTCGATGGGGACGGGAACCTGCCGAAGATGGAAAGCTTCGATCTGCCGGGCGGCCCTTTCCAGGGCGGTCCGATCCTCGGCCGGGAGCCGGGAGGGGGCCCGCTCGATCTCGCCGGGCTCCACGGCGAACGACTCCAGCGAGACGCGATCGTAGCGCTTGGTCAGGCGCTTGAGCGCGCGGTCGCCGCCTTCCCGGACCTGGCCCATGATCCGCCCCACCCGGGCCGCCAGGCCGGGGCGGCTGCGCAGCGAAGGGCGGCGCAGCAGGGCCCGCTTCCGCTCGTCTGTGAGCTCGCTCCAACGGACGGGTCTCGAGGCGAACATGGCTATGCGATGATCTTCTCGATCGGCACCACGAGGATCGAGCTCGCGCCCGCGGCCTTCAGCCTCTCCATCGTCTCCCAGAACACGGGCTCATAGGCCACCGCGTGGACCGCGACCCTCTTGCCGTCGCCGCCTAGCGGGATGATCGTGGGCTCCTCCATCCCCGGGAGGACCTTCTTAAGGGAGGAGAGGGCGTCGGCGGGCGCGTTGAGCATGATGTATTTGGCATCGGCGGCCCGCATCACGCCGTCGATGCGCTGCAGCAGGCGGGCCGCGGTCCGCTCCTGCCCGGCGCTCAGCGGCAGTCCGGTCCGGGCCAGGACGCACTCGCTCTCGAATACGGTCTCCACCTCCTTGAGGCCGTTGGAGCGCAGCGTCGTGCCCGTCGAGACCAGGTCGCAGACGCAGTCGGCGATGTCCAGGGTCGTGGCGATCTCGACCGACCCGCTGATCTCGACGATGTCCGCCTCGACCTTGCTCTTTCTCAGGAACTCGCGGAGGGTCGCCGGATAGGAGGTCGCGATCCGCGTCCCCTTGAGGCTTCTCACGCCCCTGTAGGGACGGTCGGCCGGCACGGCCAACGAGAGCCGGCAGTGGCCGAAGCCGAGCCTCCTGAGGACGCGCGCGCGTCCGGGCTTGTCCGCGCCCCTGGCGAGCAGCTTCTCCTTGAGGACGTTGAGCCCCACCACTCCGAGCTCGCAGACCCCGTCGCAGACGTACTCCGGGATGTCGTCGTCGCGCACCAAAGTCAGGTCGAGGGGAAAGTTCTCGCACTTGCTGAACAGGCGGTCCTTGCTCCAGCCGAACTCCAGGCCGCAGCGTCCGAGCAGGGAGGTGGACTTCTCGCTGAGCCGCCCGTTCTTCTGCATCGCCATCCGGATCCGTTTTCTCCGGGTCATATCCGCTTCTCCTTCATCCGGTCGAGCACCAGCCGGTAGCCCGCGCGGCCGTGGACGAGGGCCCGCGCCACCCGGGTGATCGTCGCCGTGCTGACTCCCGTCTTCTCGTGGATCTTCCGATAAGGGATGCCCTTGTCCACGAGCTTGGCCACGAGCCACCGCTCCGCCATCGCGTGGATCTCGCCGGGGGTGCACAGGTCGGCGAGGAAGCGCTCGCACGCGGAGGCGTCGCGGAGGCTCAGGAGGGCCTCGTAAAGCTTCTTCTCTTGGGGCGGTTCCATGGGAGTGTGATAATGTGATAATAGGATAGCACACTGATACGCTCCTGTCAAGACCCCCGCGCGTTCCCGCTCGACGGGGCCCGTCGACTTCGCTCGGGGCGATGCCTAGGGCGGGCCCTGCCGCCGCATTTGGCGCTTGCCGGATCTCGGGCGCGATCCCGGAGGCATTCTTGTGGGGCTTGGGCTCGCGGGCTCGGTTTTGTCGCGTTCCGGCGTCACCCGAGCATCTGCTTCACTGGCCCCGGAGTTTTTAAAAAAATTCCCGTTTAGAATACTGTATTTTTCACTCTCCACGCGGGAGTCTAAAGTCCGGCACCACCCCCCGCGCGGGGGAGGGGCCAAAGAAGCGGCCTAGCCGGCTCGTCTTGGCCGGGCCTCGGGGAATCGTGCGCGCGTCCGGCCGGACTGTTGGCCGGGTGCCGGGGAATAGTCCGCGCGGGCGGCGCGTATGCCCGCCCGTGCCTGCGTGCCCGGAGCCGAATATTACTATGATTGTCGGATGCGGCATGTCGCCGACGCGGCGATCAGCAGCATGCGGCGATCCACCGACCGATTTCCATCTTGATGACGGGAGATTCCAGATTCATCGCCTGCCTGCTGGCCGGGGCTCTCGCGCTCGCGGCCGTCCGGACCGAGGCGCAGTGGGGACCCGGGCTGGAGCTGGCCGAGCGGGACGGGGGGCTGGCCGTGACGCGCGTGGAGCCCCGCTCGCCGGCCGCCGACGCGGGGGTCTCCGCCGGGGACAGGCTGCTGGCGGTGACGGGACGCGAGGTCCGCCGCCTCTCGGACCTGCCGGATCTCCCCCGCGACTACCGGTTGTCCTTCCGGCGAAAGGACCTTCGCTACGAGGCGAGCTTCGGCGCGAGGCTTTTGGCGGTCAAGGGCTTCACCAAGGGCACGCCTCCGGCCTTTCCCCTGAGCGAGCTGGCAGCCCTCTACGCGGACCCGGCCACCGCGGGGCCGCTCATCGGGGTGCCGCTCGTGCTCGAGCGGGCGCGGCTGGGATTCTTCCTGAAGGGGAAGCTCTTCATCGAACATGTCTCCTGGGACGACCCGGAGATCGACTTCGTCGTATCGGGCGACGGAGGGCGCTCGTTCGTCCTGTCCCTGCGCGGCTTCCGCATGGGGGGGAGGCTGCTGGGAAGGTTCGTTTGGCCTTACAACCGGACGGTAGCTATCGAGAGCGTGCGCCTGTTCTGCCACGTGCGGATCGTGCCGGACGAGGACCGGGGCTGGCGGGTGGAGGAAGAAGGCTCCCACGCCTACATCGAGGGCTTCGAGATGGAGGTGGAGGACTATCCCGCCTGGCTGGAGCGCACGCGTCCCATCCGAGAGGTTCTCAAGGGCCGTCTGGAGGACGCCTTCCGGAGGAAGCTCATCTCCGCGCTGCGGGGCCGGCTTTTGCGCGCCCCGTGACTTTTGGCCTGAAAAAAGTTAGCATCTACGTCCTTCTGGGAAACAAAAATGGCTAACACAACAAGGCTAAACGTGCTAATTACGGGCGCCAGCAGCGGTTTCGGGAAGATGATCGCCCAGACGCTCGCCAAGGCCGGGCACAGAGTCTTCGCGACCATGAGGGGCGTGGACGGCAAGAATGCGAAGGCCGCTCGCGAATCGCGCGAATGGGGCCGGCGCGAGGGCGTTGCTATCGAGGTATTGGAGCTGGATGTGCGAGACGAGGCTTCCGTCGAAGCGGCGGTCAAGGCGATCGTCGCTTCCGCCGGAGGCATCGACGTGGTGGTGAACAACGCGGGAGTGCTCGCCATAGGCCTTTTGGAGGCTTTCTCGATCGAGCAGGTGCGGCGGTTGTTCGACGCCAACGTATTCGGAGCCCTTCGAGTCAATCGCGCGGTGCTCCCGTACATGAGGGAGCGCAGGTCCGGCCTGCTCATCTATATCTCGAGCACCGCGGCGCGCGTTTGCTCCCCCTTTATAGGCTCCTACAACGCGGCGAAAGCCGCATCGGAATCCATCGCCGAGACGCTGCGCTACGAGCTCGCCTCCTTCGGTATCGAATCGGCCATCGTCGAGCCCGGCGCGTATCTGACGGGTTTCGAGCGAAAGGCCGAGGCGCCGGCCGGAAAGGAGAGGCTGGCGGGATACGGTCCGATGGCCGAGGCCCCCCGGCAAGTGTTTGCGGAGCTGGAGGCAAGGCTGTCCGGGCCCGGTGCGCCCGATCCGCGGGAGGTGGCCGACGCCGTCAAGGAGTTGATCGAGACGCCGGCCGGTCGTAGACCTCTGAGGACCGTGGTGGGAACCATCGCCGTCAAGGGCGTGGCTGACCTGAACAAGGCCGCTGAGAAGAGTCAAAGCGAGTTCATGCGGTCCATGGGGATGTCCTCCGGCCCGGCCGGGCCGGAGGCCCCGGTCGGGTCGCCCGTCACGGGGGCGTAGGTCTCCATCCGCGTCCCTGGCCCCCGAAGGGGCATCAGCAGTCGTTATCGGAGGATTGCCATGCGCCGAGTGTTCTTAACCGTCTGCCTTTCAGTCCTCGTCGTCACGAGCGGCTCATTGGTATTCGCTTTCAACCAGCCGGGGCTTAACCTCAGCCTGACCTCCCTCCTCGACGGCGGTCCTATACCGAAGGGTGTCTACCTGCTCGACTACGTCCAGTTCGCCACCTCGAACCGGGCCGTGGACAAGGATGGTCACACGATCCCCGGAGCGCCCCGCGTATCGGTCTTATTGAACATACACCAGCTCGTATGTGTTTCGCCTGTGAAGATCCTGGGAGGGCACCTCGGCCTGGACCTGTCTTTCCCCATTGTCGCGGGCGCGGGGCGGGGCAATCTGGGGGCGATCCCGGTTACCGGCAATACCGGAGGTCTCGGAGACTTCGCGTTCGGGCCTTTCATCCAGTGGAACGATTCGACGTTGTTGGGGCGTCCTCTCTTCCACCGCTTCGAGTTCGGCACGACGTTGCCCACGGGCAAGTTCGACCCTGCGTATTCGGTCAATCCGGGATTCAATATCCTGACAATGGAGGCGTTCTACGCTTTCACATGGATGTTCGCGGAGCCGTGGGAAACGAGCTGGCGTATCCACTACGGACTCCATGGAGAGAACGACCGGACGAACATCAAGCCCGGCCAGGTATTCCATTTCAACTATACGCTCTCTCGTGCCGTTCACCCCAAGCTGCGCCTGGGCGTCAGCGGGTATCTGCTGCAGCAGGCCACCGAGGATCGGGTCTCCGGGGTGAAGGCGACGAATTCCCGGGAGCGCGCGTTCGCCTTGGGGCCGGCGCTCGCCTATATGGGGAAAGGCGTTTTTGTCATCCTTTCGCATCCGGCGGACTTGGATGCGCGCAACCGATTCCGCTACTCGAGGACGACGCTCCAGTTCATTCATCGCTTCTAAACCCCCTGAATGGGCCTTGACAAGTCAAGCTTAGTGGGTTAGACTTCTAGTAGCTATCAATATCCGCTTACCTGGTTCGCCGTCGCCGTTTTTCGCGCTTGACTGGCGGATTGGGAGGCCGCTTGTCTGAGGATGCCGACATGAACGAGAAAACATACACGACGTTTCAAGTCGCCCGGTTCTGCGACGTCTATCCCAGCACGGTGATCAGCTGGGTCAAGCAGAACAAGATCGAGGCCTACGCCACCCCCGGCGGCCACCGCCGGATCCGCAAGAGCGACCTCTTGGAGTTCCTCAAGAAGTTCAAGCTCCCGATCTCCGACGAGCTGCGCGAGCCGAGCAACCGGATACTGATCGTGGAGGACGAGCCTGCCGTAGGCAGGATGATCAAGAAGGCCCTGCAGCGGGCCTCGAGCGAGTTCGCCGTCGAGTGGACGCAGGACGGGGTCGGCGCCCTGCTGGCTCTGGCCAAGGATCCCCCGGACCTCATCATCCTGGACGTGGTGATGCCGGTCGTCGACGGCGCTCGCGTGCTGGCTTCGCTGCGGGCGGATCCCGCGACGCGCGGGATCAAGGTGGTCGGGATCACGGGCAAGCGTCTGCCTCCGGCGAAGCTGCAGTTCATGCGGCGCCACACCGAGGCGTTCTACGTCAAGCCTTTCGACATCAGGCTGTTCACGCGTCGCGTGCTGTCCTTGCTGGGAGTCTCTGCCGAACTAGTAAAGTAGCGACTGAGGAGGGTCACTCCATGCCGTCTGTGCCTGGGGCGAGGACGCTGACTGCTGTCGAGCTTTTACTCAAATACATCGAAGCGGAGGGGACGCAATACATCTTCGGCATCCCCGGCGGCCCGCTCATGCCGCTCTATGAGGCGATGTTCGAGCGGCGTGCGATCCGTCCCATACTGACCAAGCACGAGGGAGGCGCCGCGTTCATGGCCGACGGCTACGCGCGCGTCAGCGGGCGCCTGGGCGTCTGCTGCACCACGACGGGCCCAGGGGCCACGAATGCCCTGACCGGGATCGCGTGCGCCCAGCGCGACTCGGTCCCCATCCTGATCTTGACCGCCCAGGTCGCCACCTCCGCTTTCGGAAAAGGCGCGGCTCAGGAGAGCTCCCCCCTGGGCATCGACATTGTGGACCTCTACAAGGCCGTCACCAAGGCCAGCCTCATGCTGGTGTCTCCGGAGAAGATGTCCGACATGGTCCGCCACTTGCTGCGGACCGCGCTTAGCGGCCGGCCGGGCCCGGTCCACCTGAGCCTGCCGGCAAACATGATGAAGCAATCCGTATCGGCCGATCTCAGCGCTCCGGCGCAGTTCCGGCCGCAAAGCAAGCATTTCGACAGGCACGCCGTGAAGGAGGCCGCCAAGGGGCTCCTCCGGGCGCGCCGGCCGGCCATCTTGGCTGGCTACGGAGTCCACTTATCGCGCGCCTACGCCGAGCTGCGCGCCCTGGCCGAGCGTCTCGGCATCCCCGTGGCGACGACGCCGAGGGCGAAGGGCGTGTTTCCGGAGGACCATGTCCTTTCGCTCGGCGTCCTGGGTATCGCGGGCTCTCCGCAGGCGGACGCCGTCCTGCTGTCCAGCGAAACCGACATGCTGCTGGTGATCGGCACGAGCTTCGGCGAAACCTCCACCCACGCTTGGGATGCGCGCCTGATCGCTGGGAAACGCATGCTGCAGATCGATGTGGATCCCGCCGAGATCGGGAAGAACTTCCCCGTGGAGGTCGGCCTGGTGGGGGATGCCCGGCAGGTCCTCCTTGAGCTCAACTTCCAGATGGAGCGCGATGCGCGCTGGATGGACGACGTCCCGGACTGCGCGGAACGCATCGCGGCCATTCGCGCGTTGAAGCGGGGCCATCCGCGGTTCATCGATCCCGGGGCCATGGAGGACTCCTCGATCCCCCTCAAGCCCCAGCGCGTCGTGGCGGAGATGCGGCGCGCGCTGCCCGACGACGCGATCCTCTTCGTGGACATCGGCAACGTGATGTCCTGGGCGATTCATTACTACCTGACGCGCGGACCGGGCACGTTTGTCCTTAATATGGGCTTCGCGTCGATGGGACATGGAACGGCAGCCGCTGTCGGGGGCAAGCTGGCGGCTCCCGGCCGTCCGGTCGCCGCTCTCGTGGGCGACGCCGCTTTCGCGATGAACGGGATGGAGGTCCATACGGCGGTGGAGAACGATGTCCCCGTGGTCTGGGTGGTGCAGAACAACGGCGGCCACGGGATGGTCCGTCTGGGCGAAACGCTGCAGTTCAAGGGGAAGTTCAATAGTTCGCTCTTTCGCCACCGACTCGATGTGGTGAAGCTGGCCGAGGCCATGGGCGCTTTAGCAATCCGCGCCGACAGACCCGGCGAAGTCGAGAGAGCCGTGCGCCGCGGGATCGACTCGGGGCGGCCGACGGTCGTTGACGCACGGATCGACTGCGAGGCCATGCCGCCCATGGGCATGCGGCTTGAGACATTGGAGCGATTCTTCAAATCGGATGGACACTGACATGGAGACCCTGGAGAAGCCGAAAGCCGAGCCGTCTTTAAGTCCGGAGCATCTACTCCAGATTGGGATGGGATTCTGGGCGAGCAAGGTCTTACTGGCCGCGGTGAAGCTGGATCTCTTCAGCGTCTTGGGTCCGGTGTCGATGAAGGCCGAGAAGATACAGGACCGGCTCGGCCTGCACCCTCGCGGTACTCGCGACTTCCTGGACACGCTGGTCGCCCTCAATATTCTCGAGCGGAAAGACGGCGCCTACGCTAACACCCGGGAGTCCGCCTTCTTCCTGGACGGCAACTCCCCGGCCTATCTGGGGGACATGCTCCTCAACGCCAACGACCGCCTTTGGGAGTTCTGGGGGCGTTTCGAGGAGGCTCTCCGGACCGGCCTTCCCCAGAACGAAACGCGGGAAGGGGGCGGGTGGATTCTGGACGTCATCTATGCGCAGCCGACGAAGCGGGATGTCTTCCTCAAAGCGATGATCGGGCTATCTGCGGGCTCCTCGATGGCTGTGGCTCGTTCTTTCGACTTCCGGGCCGTCAAACGGTTCTGTGATCTGGGAGGCGGCCCCGGCACCCTCTGCGCCACCGTGCAGCGGGCGCACCCGCATGTCGAGTGCGTCAATCTGGACCTCCCGCCGGTCGAGCCCGTGTTCCGGGAATACATCGCGCGCCAAGGTTTGGCGCAAAAGGTGCGGTTTCACGCAGGCGACTGCCTCAAGGACGCTTTACCGCCCGCTGACGTCTATGCGATGGGCCATCTTCTGCACGGGATAAGTCCGGACAACCGGGTGCGGGCTTTGTCTCGCGCGTTTGGCGCCTTGCCGTCGGGGGGGCATCTGCTGGTCATCGAGGCGCTCATCGACGACGAGCGACGGACGAGCGCCTTTGGCCTTCTGATGTCCCTTGACATGATGATCGAGACTCCCGAAGGACGGAATTTCTCGGCGGCGGAGCTTCGGACCTGGATGGGAGACGTCGGGTTCGAGCACATCCGCCATGTATCGCTTGGCGGCCCCTACTCTATGATGATCGGCCGCAAGTCGTGACAGACCGGAACAGCCCCCCCCCAGATCAAGAGCCGCGGCTGATCCTTCGCAAGGCGCCTGGAAGCCCAATCGGCGAATTGGTGGTGGCGTACCGCGCAGCGAAGGCGCTTTTTGCCGCCGCGAGCCTGAATTGTTTCGATGTGGTCGCCTCAGGCTGCCATGGGCTGGATGCCATTAGCCGTTCGATGGGCACGAAGAAACGGCCGACAGAGGTCCTACTGGATGCCCTCGCGGCGACGGGATTCTTGCGCAAGGATGGGAGAGGCTACCACAACTCGTCGATCAGCGAGCGCTATCTCGTGCAGGGGAAGCCGGACTACCTGGGCGACAATATGAGGTACCAGGACCTGCTGTGGGGCAATTGGGGGCGGTTGGGGCATGTGCTGCGCAGCGGCCGCGTCGAGACGCCTCTCGACAAGCTGTTGTCCCGGGCAGGGGGGTCGTTCGTGCGGGACTACATCCGTGGCATGAGTAACATCGCGCAGAAGCCCGCGCAAGCCGTCGCCGAACGCATCCCACTGCGCCGCGCCCAGCGGCTGCTGGATGTGGGCGCGGGCCCGGGGACGTTCACGCGGGCTCTGCTCGCCCGCCACCCCGGGATGCGGGCCACGGTCCTGGACCTGCCCAAAACCCTGCGGCTGACGCGGCGTTTTCTCGCCGCGGAGATCGCCGCCAAGCGGGTGACTCTGAGGTCCGGGAGCTATCACAAGGATTCATTCGGCAGGGGCCGCTATGATCTTGTCTTGCTTTCGCATGTTACCCATGACGAGGGGGAGAGGGAGAATCGGAGATTGCTGGCGAAGGCTTGTGCGGCTCTGCGGCCGGGAGGCTGTGTCGCGATACATGACTTCATGCTAAAGCGTGACGGGATTCGTCCCCGCTTTGCAGCCCTGTTCTCTCTGCATATGCTCGTATCCACGCGCGCCGGCCGGGTCTACAAGGAGAAAGAATACAAGGACTGGATGCGTCAGGCGGGACTGGGAGGCATCCGGAAATGGGATATCTGTCCGGAAGCGCCGAACGCGACGATGCTGTTGGTCGGGAGGAAACGTTGATAAGGAGAACGTCAGCGAGCGTTGTCGCGTTCTTCCTCCTGATCGGTCCGGCCTGGCCCAACACGCGGGACGCGCTGGTGGTGTGCGATGACGTCAAGGAGCCGTTGACCCTCAGCCCCTTGGAAGAATTTTCCGAGAAAAACCACACTCTCGTCCAGCAGATCTTCGACGGGTTGGTGCGGTTCGATCCGGAGGGGCGGATCATCCCGGCGCTGGCCACCGAATGGAAGCGCATCGACCCTTTGACGGTGCGCTTCAAGCTTCGGGCTGGCGTACGTTTCCACAACGGAGAGACGTTCAACGCGGAGAGCGTGCGCTACACCATCGACCGCTATTTGGATCCGAAGAGCGGCTTTCCTGCCCTGGGGTATGTCAGTACGATCGAGCGGGCCGTCGTGGTCGACGACCTGACGGTAGACCTCAAGACCAGGATGCCGGACGGGCTGCTCCTCAACCGCCTGGGCGGGTTCATCGTTATGATCCCGCCGCGCCATTGCGAGAAAGAGGGGATCGAAAGCCTTCGCCGGGCTCCGGTCGGTACGGGGGCCTTCCGGTTCGAATCGTGGGACAATGACAAGGAGATCGTCCTCCGGCGGAATCCGGACTATTGGCGGGAGGGTTACCCGCTTGTCTCGGAGGTTCGCTTCCGCTTCGTTCCTCGCGAACGCCAGATTCAGGCGTTGTTGGACGGCGTGGTGGGCTTGGTGACCGAATTACCAGGCACGGCGACGTTACGTGTAGCCAAGGATCCCGGGACCCGGGTCTTGAAGCAGAAGACGTATTATACCGTCGGCGCCACTTTCAACACGAGCCGGCCGCCGCTTTCCGATCGACGAGTACGCTTGGCTCTGAACCTTGGCATGAACAAGAAGGATCTGATCCGATACGATCTTCTCGGCAACGGTCTCCCTCTCGCCAGCATGTCTGTGCCTGGAGAGACCGGCCATGACCCGCGTCTGGTCCAATACCCTTACGCCCCTGGGGAAGCCCGGAGGCTCTTGAATGATGCCGGCGTCGTCGTCCCGCTCAAACTGAAGGCTTTGGTCCTGCTCCAAGCCGAGAGGACCGCCCGCATCATCGCGAAGCAGCTTCAGGACATCGGGGTCGTCCTGAAGATTCGAGCCGGATCGGACAGAGAGATACTGCCAGAATTGCGGACCGGGGAATGGGACCTTGCGATCGGGGGAATTCCCGATCCGATGGCCCATTCGTTTTTTATTCAAAGCATTCTTTTGTACTCAGGCTCTCCGTACTCGCTGATGAAGGACCCCGACTACGACAAGCGCTTCGAGGCCATGATGACGACGCTGGACCCCGATGAGCATGCGCGCAAGGCGAGGGAACTGGACCGGTATGTCCACGAGAACGTATTGAGCCTGTTCACCTATCAGCGGATTCGGACCTACGGCTTGCGGAAAAACCTGGAGTATACCCCCTATGTTACCGGCATGCCCTATTTCATGGAGGCCGCTTTCCGGCAAGAGGGGGCGGCCCCGCGGAGCCGGGCGGGGGGCGGACCCGGGGAGGGGAAATGACCACGATTCAGGACCTGCTGACCCTCAGGAACCTGGTCATGTTCACCGGACTGCTTCACTTCTGCCAGGTCCCCGCTCTCTTTTTCGCCCCCCGGATGTTGGATTGGGAAAAGGACTTTTCGAAGTTGAGGCTCATCAACCGCAGGATATTCCAGGTGATAGGCGGGGCCATCGTGTTGACGGTCCTGGGCCTGGGCGTGGTCGTCGTGGTGGCCTCGGACGAGATCGTCCAGGGCGGCAGGCTGGGCCTTTCTCTGGTGTGTTTCCTCGGCCTTTTCTGGGCCTACCGGTGTGCCATCCAGGTATTGCTGTACGCCCGCATATGGCCTGAAGGCTGGCTGGCCCGGCTGAGCCACTACGGCCTGACGGCGCTTTTCACCTTCTTGTCGGGATCGTATCTCGTTGTGTTCGTGTTGATCCTCCTGAGAACGACGGTGGCTGAATGAAAAGGACGGGCGGGAGAGACTCGAAGAGGGCCGCGCTGAAGCCCGCCGGCACCATCTCGCTGGCGAGGAAGATCGTCTACAGCATCATCCCCGTGGCGCTGGGGATGGTCGTGGTGCTGGCCGTCTCCAACTACATGGCGGCGAAGCGCCAGATCCTGTCGGGCGTGGACCGCGAGATCGGGATCCTGGCGGGGCAGGCGG
>JBDREN010000152.1:0-4981 GCA_043819795.1 Elusimicrobiota bacterium | reverse complement strand
AGGTACATGGCGAGCTGGCGCGGAAAAGCGATGGCGTCGGTCCTCTGCTTGCTCTTGAGTTCCTTCACGGAAAGCGAGTATTTCTCCGCCACCGTCTTCTGGATGGTCTCGAGCCGGACCGGCTCTTCCTGCTCGCTCGGCAGCACGTCCTTCAGAATCTCCTTGGCCAGGTCCACCGTGAGGGGGGCGTTGAGCTCCTTCCGGTAGGCCGCGGTGCGCGTGAGCGCGCCTTCGAGCTCGCGGATGTTGGACTTCACGACCCTGGCGATGAACTGGAGCACGTCGTCCGGGACCTGGAGATCCTCCTCCTCGGCTTTCCTCTTGAGGATGGCCACGCGCATCTCGTAGTCGGGGGGTTTGATGTCGGCCACCACTCCCCACTTAAACCGCGAGATCAGGCGCTGTTCGTGGGGAGACATCTCCTCCGGAGGCCGGTCCGAGGACATCACGATGGCCTTGCGGGAGTCGAACAGGGTGTTGAAGGTGTGGAAGAACTCCTCTTCGCTGCGGCCCTTGGCGATCAGGAATTGGACATCGTCGAGCAGCAGGCAATCCAGGTTCCGGAACTTCGAGCGGAAGGCGTCCGGCTTGTCGTACCTCAAGGAGTCTATATACTCGTTGACGAATCTCTCCGCCGTGGTGTAAAGGACCCTGGCTCTCGGATGCTCCTTCTTCGCTCCGTGGCCGATGGCGTGAAGAAGATGGGTCTTGCCCAGCCCCACGGTGCCGTAAATGAAGAAAGGGTTGTATTGGCGTCCGGGGTTCTTCGTGATGGCTTCGGCCGTGGCGCAGGCGAAGCGGTTGGACGGCCCGCGAACGAACGTTTCGAAGGTGTAGCGCGGGTTGAGGTCGCTCATGGGCAGTTCGGTCTGGGGCGCCGGGTCCGCGACCTGCTCGGACCCGCGCCGCGCCGGCCGCGCCGGAGGCTCCATCCGGGGCTCGACCTCAAAGTCCAGGGAGAGGTCCTGCCCCGTGGCGTCCTTGAGCAGTCCTTCGATCATGGGCTGGAACTGGTCCCTGATCTTGGCGGAGAAGAACCTGTTGGGGACAAGTAGGTGGAACCGGTTGTCCTTGATCTCGCCGGGTTTTGCGGGCGTGAGCCAAAGGTCCACGGCTTCGTCGCCGAGAGTCGCGCGAAGTCCTTCCATGATCTTGGCCCAAATTTGGTCGGGGGCTTGGTTATTCACAATCTATTCACAGGTGTGGATAAGTTTGAAGGCCAAAAAACCATTTATTAATAACGAGAAATTATGGCGCACAAGAAAAAATCCTATTAAAATCGCAATAAAATGGGGGAGCCGGCCAAAAGGCGTTCACTTCAAGGACATAATATGTTTTTTCTTTATATGAAGTCAAGCGGCGAGCCGGGCCCGGAACCGCGCGGGAGCGGAGCGCCGCATTGACATGCAAGGTGGAGAATTGGTTAAATACGCCCGTTCAATTATGGAGACAGGTTGATGCGAATTCATATAACCGCCAGACATCTCAAGCTCACGAAGCCTCTCCGGGTCTATGTGGAAGAGAAGGTCGGACGCGCGCAGCGCCACTTCGACCATATCATCTGGGCGCAGGTCGTGATGGAAGTGGAGAAGAAAGCGCACACCTGCGAGGTGGTCATCCACGCGGCGCGCCAGACGTTCCGGTCGTTCGCCCGCGGCGTGGACCTCTACGCCGCCGTGGACCTGTCCTCCGACCGGATCGACGCGCAACTGCGCAAGTTCAAGGAGAAGGTCAGGGACCATCACAAGGATATCGGGCCCGCTCCCATGGCCGCGGAGGTCCTCAACGGACCCGAGGAGATCCATTTCTCCGTCGTCAAGCAGGTTTCCATGCATCCGATGACCAAGGAGTAGGCCGCCGAGGAGATGGACCGGATGGGCTACTCCTTCTGGATGTTCATGAACGATGATTCCCGCCAGGTGAACGTCATCTATCGGCGCATGGATGACACGTACGGCCTTCTCCAGCCGGTCAAGAAGAGGACATAGGCGGTCGCCGCCGCGGACCTTCTCATCCCATGAGGCTCCGCGCCCCGGGAGTTCTGCCTGGCGGCGCGGCGAGTCTTTTCTATGGCTGTCATCGCTAAGGGCCTGTCGATCCGGTCGTTCCTGGAGGAGGTTGGCGAATCCCTGCGGGTGAGGCTGGTTTCCGGGGTCCGTTCCGCCGGCCGCAAGATGGTGGTGGCCGAGGTGAACCGGCCGGGCCTCTCCCTGGCGGGCTACATCCGCCACTTCCGGGCGGAGCGGGTCCAGATCATCGGGCGGGGGGAGCACGGCTACCTGGCGGAGGCGGATCCTCGGCAGGTGCGCCGGCATCTGCGCCGGATGCTCGCGCACCCGGAGCTGCCCTGCTTGATCGTCACCAACAACAACCGCCCCGCGCCCATCCTGGCGCGGGTGTGCCGCGAACTGGGGGTCCCCCTGCTGGTCACCGAGTTGGACACCGCGACTTTCGTGGGCGAGCTCACGGCGTATCTCGACGAGGAGCTCGCGCCCAGCACCACCATACACGGCGTGCTCCTGGGCGTCTACGGCACGGGCGTGCTCATCCAGGGGGAGCCGGGCATCGGCAAATCCGAGTGCGCGCTGGAGCTCCTCAAGCGCGACCACATCCTGGTCTCGGACGACGTGGTGGAGGTCCGCCACAAGAGGCAGGGCGTCCTGGTGGGGGCGTGTCCCGAGACCCTGCGCCATTTCCTGGAGGTGCGGGGGATCGGCATCATCGACGTCAAGCTCATGTTCGGGATCGGCTCGGTCCTGAACGAGACCCGCATCGAGCTGGCGGTGCATCTGGAGAGCGTCGAATCGAGCCGGCCCGTGGACCGGCTGGGGCTCGAGACATGGAAGTGCAAGATCCTGGACGTGGACATCCCCGAGGTCCGCATCCCCGTGCGTCCCGGACGGAACCTGGCCGTGCTGGTGGAGGTCGCGGCGCTCAACCAGCGGCTCCGCTCCCAGGGCATCGTGGCCGCGCGGACGCTCGATGAGAGGCTGCTGCAGCGCATGCAGCGGGGCGGGACCAAGGCCCAATGACGAGGGTCATCGAGGGCAAGGACCCGGGTCCGAGGAGGATCTTCATCATCTCCGGCGTGTCCGGAGCCGGCAGGAGCCAGGCGCTCAAGTGCTTCGAGGACTTCGGCTTCTTCTGCGTGGACAATCTGCCCCTGGCCCTGCTCCCCAGGTTCGTGGAGCATCTGGAGAAGACCCTGGAGATGAGGCGGGTCGCGCTGGGGATGGACATCCGCGAGGGAGACTCCTTCCGGGGATTCCTCAAGGCGCTCCAGCCGCTCCGGGACGGGAAGATGCCCTTCCGGGTGCTCTTCCTGGACGCGTCGGACCAGGTGCTGGTGCAGCGCTTCTCCGAGACCCGGCACCGCCATCCCCTGGGAACGAAAGTCTCGGAGGCCCTCCAGCAGGAGCGCAATATCCTGGTGGAGGTCAAGGCGGCCGCGGACAAGGTGATCGACACCTCCAACATGACCCTGGGCGAGCTCAAGGAGACCCTGTCGCAGACCCTGGAGCTCACCAGGTCGAGCGAGATGATCATCTCCGTCCTCAGCTTCGGCTACAAGTACGGGCTGCCCATGGACGCGGACGTGGTGATGGATGTCCGGTTCCTGCCCAACCCCAACTACGTCAAGTCGCTCAAGCGGGAGACCGGGCTCCAGCCCAAGGTGCGGCGGTTCCTGAACCGCCAGGAGGGAGCCCGCGGGTTCATCAGGGATTACTACTCCTTGCTGGCCCGGCTGCTGCCCGGCTACGTGAGGGAGGGCAAGTCCTATCTGACCCTGGCCGTGGGCTGCACCGGGGGGCGCCACCGGAGCGTCTACGCGGCTCATGAGCTGGCCCGCTCCCTGAGGAGAGCCGGGTACGCGGTGAGGGAGTTCCACAGGGACATCGACAAATAACCCCGCCGCAAGGGACACGAACGTGATCAATTTTCTGATCGTCACTCACGGAGAGTTCGGCGCCTACCTGGTGGAAGCGGCCGAGGCGATCGTGGGTGCCCAGCCGGACGGCGTTAGGATCGTGTCCATCTCTCCCCGGCACAGCATCGACATCATCCGGGAGAGCATCGTAGCGGGCCTGAAGGGGCTTGACACCCCGGACGGGGTGGTGGTCGTCTCCGACATGCCCGGAGGCACGCCCACGAACGTGGCCCTGCCCTTGGTCAAGGACAGCCCGAACATCCGCATGGTGAGCGGCCTCAACCTCTACATGCTGATCGTGGCCTTCACGCGGCGGTCGAGCGCGCCTTTGGACGAGGTCGTGAGCAAGATGGTGGATGACGGGCGCAAGTCGATCCAAGACGTCAAGAAGCTGCTGGAAGCGCACAGGTCCTCCGGAAAATAGAGAGGGAGAGCAATGGACAGCACCCCGTGGCTTCGTATCGACGACCGGCTGATCCACGGGCAGGTCGTGGAGGGATGGGCGCCGCATCTCAAGGCGACCCGGATCGTGGTGGTCTCGGACGAGGTGGCCTCCGACGAGACCCAGCGGATGCTCATGAGGCTGGCCGTGCCGGACGAGATCTCGATCGAGGCGCTGTCGGTGAAAGAGGCGTGCGCCCGGATCGCGGAGCTCGAAGCCAACGGCTCGGGGTTGCTGATCCTGACCCCCGCCCCGCGCGAGGCGCTCGCCCTGCTCGAGGCGGGGATGAAGGTGGCCTCGGTGAACGTGGGAGGGCTGCACCACTCCGTGGGCCGGGTCATGATCGGCAAGGCGATCTTTCTGACCGAGGGCGACCGCGAGGCTCTCCAGGCGATCGCGGCCCGGGGCGTCAGGCTCGACGCGCGCGCGGTGCCGTCCGAGAAAGGCATCCCTTTGGCCCAGATGCTCGAGGGGCATCTTTGAGCGGCGACGCCCAACTATGGTCTACCTGATCCTAGGGATCCACAACCACCAGCCGGTGGGCAACTTCGGGCAGGTCTTCGAAGACGCCTATCGCCTGGCCTACGAGCCCTTCCTGGCGCTCATGGAGC